>JBKJKJ010000443.1:0-3551 GCA_046597455.1 Burkholderiales bacterium | reverse complement strand
ACACGACGGAGTTGCCTTCGTGTCACACTTGATCGATTTTGGTAGCGGGGATAGGATTTGAACCTATGACCTTCGGGTTATGAGCCCGACGAGCTGCCAGACTGCTCCACCCCGCGCCAGATCAACCAAGACTGCGATTCTAGCAAGTTTTTCTGTTCAGCGTCAACTACTTCTGACTACTTTTTAACGCCACTTCTCAAGCGCCGGATGCACGCGTCCCGAGGGACTTGCGATTGGTTTTTGGGAAGAGAAAGACTTGCCGGTTTTTCTTAAAGAGCGTCTTGCTGTCTCCTGCCTTCCGTAGTGGCATTTGCAAGAGAGCGCGAATTCTAAACGACCTGAGTGCATTTTGGAAGTTCTTTTTGCACTCCCGGCGAACTTTCGTGAAACTTTTTTCGCCGGTGTCGCGTAAATGCTGCGCGAGCCGCGGATTGTATAGGAGCCCGCACACGTAATGGAAGCATTTTTGCAGATTTCTTAGTGCACCGCGGGCACCGGGACGCGTTTCCTGCGAAGGAAATCGGCGACCCGTTCCATCGTGACGTAGAAGGTCGGCGTCACGTATAGCGTCAACAGCTGAGAAAAGACCAGTCCACCGACGACGGCCACGCCGAGCGGTTGGCGCATTTCCGACCCGGGACCGGTTCCAAATGCGAGGGGCAAAGTGGCGAAAATCGCCGCCATTGTCGTCATCATGATCGGACGGAATCGAATGATCGAGGCTTCGACGATTGCTTCGGCGGGCGGCAGACTCTGCTCCTTCTGCAGCTGCAGGGCGAAGTCGACCATCATGATCCCGTTTTTCTTCACCAACCCCACGAGGAGAATGATCCCCACGAAGCTGAAAACGTTGAGCTCCATGTTGAAGATCAGAAGCATCAGCAATGCCCCGAAACCGGCGAACGGCAAGGCTGTCAGAATCGTGATCGGGTGGCCGTAGTGCTCGTAGAGCACGGCCAGCACCATGTAGATCACGAGGATGGTCACCAGCAGCAGCAGGGGCAGCGTTCTGAACGCCTCCTCGAAAGCCTTGGCGCTTCCCGCAAATGTCGAAGACACGCCGCTGGGCAGCGTCTCGCGGGCGATCTCATTGACATGAGTGACCGCATCCCCGATCGATACCCCGGGCACGAGATTGAATGAAAGCACCACGGACGGCAGCTGCCCATAGTGATTCACGGAAACCGGTCCCACACTCGATTTGATGTCGGCGACCGAGTTGACGGGCACCATTTGCCCCGAGCTCGACTGCACATAGAGTGAGCGCAGCGCGTTGATGTCCCGCTGGAAGCGCGGATCGAGCTCGAGCATCACCGAGTACTGGTCGGTCGAGCCATAGATCGTGCTGATGCGCCGCCCGCCATACGCGTTGTAAAGCGAAGTCTCGATCTGCTGTGGAGACACGCCCAGCGCAGCAGCGCGATCCCGCAGGATGTTGATCTGTATCTCCGGGTTGCGCAGCTCGAGGCTCGTGGTCACGTCCTGCAGCATGCGGGACTCACGCAGTCGCGCTTCGAGTTCCTGCGCGGGTCCGTAGAGGGTCTTGAGGTCCGTCCCCTGCACCACCAGCTGATAGTCCGCCGTGCTGATCAGACCGCCGACGTTGACCGCAGGTGGATTGTTCATCGAGACGCGCAGCCCCTGAGCCCCTGCGGTGAACGATCGACGCAGCTCCTGAATGATCTGGTCGGCACCCTGGGTGCGCTGGTCGCGGGGCTTGAGCCGCACGATGATGCGGCCGATGTTCGCGCCCACTACACCCCCGGTGCCCTGCCCTGCTGTCGCCAGTACCGCCTCGACATTCGGATTTTTCTGAATGATCTCCTTCACTTTCGTCAGGCGTTTTTCGAGCTCCGCGAATGTCGTACCCTCGGGTGCGACGACGTTGCCGAAGAAAACGCCGGTGTCCTGCCGTGGAATGAAGCCCTGGGGGATGATCTTGTAGAGATAAACCGTAAGCAACAGAAATACCAGTGAACCGATCAGCATCACCGCCGGGCGCCTGATGGTCCACGTCAACGTCACGCGGTAGAAGTCGCGCAACCAGTCGAAGCCCCTTTCGAAAGCCATGTAGACGCGGCCGTGCTGGTGCGTAGGCTTGAGCATGAGGCTGCACAGCATGGGCGTCATGGACAGCGCGATAACACCCGAAATCATCACTGCCACACCCACCGAGACTGCGAACTCGCGGAAAAGACGCCCGAGCATTCCCTGCATGAACAGAATCGGGATGAACACCGCCGAGAGCGACAGCGTCATCGAGATGACGGTGAACCCGATCTCCTTCGCTCCGTCGAGTGTCGCCGTCATACGGTCTTTACCCATCTCCATGTGTCGGGTGATGTTCTCGAGCACGACGATCGCGTCGTCTACGACGAAGCCGACCGAGAGGATGATCGCCATCAGCGACAGGTTGTTCATGCTGAACCCGAGCATGTACATCGCGGCGAACGTACCGATGACGGACGTTGGAAGTATGAGTGCCGTGATGATCGTCGAGCGCGCGTTGCGGAGGAACACCAGGATGACCATCACCACGAGGAACACCGACAGCAGCAGGTGGAATTCGACTTCGTTGATGGACGACTGAATGAATTGCGCACGGTCGTTCACCACGTTGATCCGCACCCCCGGCGGCGCCTCACGCTCGATGGATGGGAAAAGGGCGCGAATTTCCTTCACCACCTGCACCGTGTTCGTTCCGGGCTGTCGATAGACGGCAAGCTGGATTGCGCGCTCGTCGTTGAGCCACGCTTTTATTTTCATGTTCTCGATGCTGTTCTCGGCCCGCCCGATGTCCGCAAGCCGCACCGGCATACCGTTCGCATAAGCAACGATGAGCTCATTGAAATGCTGTGCGCGCTCGAGCTTCCCGGAAGACTTCACCGTGAAATTGCGCGCGTGGCCCTGCAACACCCCCGACGGAAGATTGCTGTTGGCGTTCTGTATCGCGCTCACGACTTTTTCGAGGCCGAGCCCACGCTTCGAAAGCGCTTCAGGGTCGAGATATACCCGGACCGCGTATTTCTGCGAACCGAACACCTGGATCTGCGCCACACCGTTGATCATCGACAGGCGCTGAGCGATGTGGGTATCCGCGAACTCGTCGAGGGCCTGCATGGTCGAGGTCTTCGAGGTTACGCCGAGGAACATGATCGGCGCGTCAGCCGGGTTGACCTTCCGCAGCGTGGGCGGGTCCATGTCGTCCGGCAGCCGCCGGATGGCCTGCGAGATCGCCGTCTGGACGTCCTGCGCCGCGGCGTCGATGTTGCGGTCGAGTGTGAATTGCAACGTGATGCGCGTGCGCCCGGTACTGTTGACCGAGTTCATCGTGTCGACGCCGGGAATCTGACTGAACTGTCGCTCCAGAGGCGTGGCAACGGTGGAGGCCATCACCTCCGGGTTCGCGCCCGGCAATTCGGCTGTCACCGAGATCGTCGGGAAATCGACATTGGGCAGGTCGTTCACCGGAAGGCTGCGAAAGGCCACCAGACCGAACAGCACGATCGCCGCCACCAGTATCGTGGTGGCCACAGGCCTTTCGACGAATA
>JBKJKJ010000356.1:0-12578 GCA_046597455.1 Burkholderiales bacterium | reverse complement strand
GGCATGGCCGGCGGTATCGGCGGTTTTTATCTCGCTTCGTCCCTCGGCTATTCCAAGCAGTACACCGGGAGCTATCAGGCGGGTTATCTGATTTTCGCCGGCCTGGCACTCCTCTCGCTGACGGGGCTCACCGCCGTCAAGCAACGCTGGCGCACGACGTGGGGCGCGGCTCACGTGACGACCGCCCGGGTATAACTTCGCAACGTGGTTTTCGTGCTGCGCAGCGCCTGCACATCGGCGCGCTGAGCAACCTTGCTGGCCGGGCGCGCCGATCCGCGGCATGCTAGAGCCCATCCGCAATCACGTAACGCCATGCCCTTAGATATTTCAGTCGGCTCAGCCAGCGCTACCGGCAAACGCGAACGCAACGAAGATTATGTCGGGATCGTAACCCCGGCCGGCCCCGAGCTCGCGTCGCGCGGCGCAATGCTTGCCGTCGCCGACGGCGTGTCGGGCGGCGCCGGCGGGCGCGAGGCGGCCGAATATTGCGTTCGCGGATTGCTGGCGGACTACTACGCCACGCCCGACACCTGGAGCGTTTCGCTCGCCATCGACCGGCTGCTCGCGGCGATCAATCGCTGGCTCGTCGCCCAGGGCACGGCGCAGGGCTCGCACGTCACCACCGCCACGACGGTGAGCGTGATCGTGTTGAGGGGCACTCGTTACTACCTCGGGCACGTGGGCGACACGCGCATCTATCTCCTGCGCAAAGATGCGTTGTCTTTGCTCACGCAGGATCACGTCTGGGACCATCCCGAGCGCAGTCATGTGCTCAAGCGCGCGGTCGGTCTCGATCAGCATCTCGTCGTCGATCACAGCGACGGCGAGCTGCAGGTCAACGATCGCTTTCTCATCTGCAGCGACGGAGTGTGGGAGCCGCTGGGTGACCTGCGCATCCATCAACTGCTGAACCTGCACAGCGATACGTCCGGTGCGGCAGAGGCGCTCGTCGAGGCCGCGGTCGGCGCGGGCGGCCAGGATAACGCTTCGGCGATCGTCGTGCGCGTCGATGCGGTCGCCGCGGAAAGCTGGCGGGACATGCTGCAGACGAACTCGACGCTGGCGGTGCCGTCGAGGCTCAAAACCGGGGACCGGTTGGACAGTTTCGAGGTCGTGCGCCTCGTGCACGAGTCACGCGCGACGCTGTTGTATGAAGTGCGGTCCATCGAGTCCGGCCAGAGACTCGCGCTCAAGACTTTACAACCTGTGCTGGAAGGCGATGCGCAAAGCCGGGAAGGGCTGCTGGCTGAAGAATGGCTCGCCAAGCGTCTCGTCTCACCGCATTTCCCGCAGATCGTCCCGCTCGCGTCGGGGGCGCGGACCCATCTTTACTACGTGATGACATATCACACCGGGTCGACGTTGCAACAGCATCTCGATGGTGATCGGCACTTTGCTGTAGGCGAGGTGGTGCGCCTGGGCATCCAGGTCGCGCAGGGACTCGGCGCGCTGCACCGGCTGTCTATCCTTCACCGCGACATCAAGCCCGCCAACCTGTTGCTCGGCGACGGCGCAGAGATGGGTGGCGAGCTGCGCATACTCGATATGGGTGTGGCGCTGGCTGCCGGCGTGCCGTACCCGGAGCTGGAAACCAATCCGGGTACGCCGAGTTTCATGGCGCCGGAGCTCTTCGAAGGCGCCGCAGCTTCGGCGCAGAGCGACATCTATGCGGCAGGCGTTACGCTGTATCACCTGCTCACGCGCAAGTATCCCTACGGTGAAATCGAGCCGTTCCAGAGACCCCAGTTCGGCGAGCCGGTGCCGCCGACGCGATATCGTCCGGATGTGCCGCGTTGGGTCGAAAATCTGCTGCTGAGGTCGATCGCCCGGAATCCGGAGGAACGGTTCGAAACCGCCGAGGAGCTGTTGCTCGCCCTCGAGCGCGGGGAGGCGCGCAGCGTGTCGCCGCCGCTGCCCATTCCGCTCTGGCAGCGCAGCGCGTCGACGCGCTGGCAGGCCGTCGCGCTGATCTCGGTGATCGTCAATATCCTGCTGTTGTATCTGCTGCTGGTCCGCTGATTCGCCAGGCCCTCTTCGCTAGCAGCCTGTCGGACTTACCAGTCGGGACAGGCTGCTAAAGCAAAACCGGCCGAATTTGCGCAGAACATGATTTCAACGAGCCTCGAAAGCATGTTTTCGACTTCAATCCGGCTGTCCGGTTTTGTATAAGGAGCTTGTCGCATCGCAAGTTCGACAAGCTCCTAGGGCCGAAGTCAGTTAAGGTGCGCGACGCGAGTCTGACGCAGCAGCGTGAGGTTCTGCACGAGCGGCCGCGCAGCGATGTCGAACTTCGCCTTGAGGTCGGGCGTGATCGGGGGGGCGTCCGGGATCATCACCGTCAGCGGATCCTGGTGCACGCCGTTGATGCGAAATTCGTAGTGGAGGTGCGGACCCGTCGCGAGGCCGGTCGAGCCGACGTACCCGATCACCTGGCCTTGCGAGACGCGTGCGCCGGTGTTGATGCCGCTCCCGAAACCCGACAGGTGGCCATAGAGCGTCGTCCACTTCTGCTGGTGGCGCAGGACGACGAAGTTGCCATAGCCGCGATCGAATCCCCGTGATTCGACGATGCCGTCGGAGGTTGCTTTCACGCCGGTGCCGACTGCGGCGGCGTAATCGATACCGCGGTGTGCCTGCCAGCGCTCGAGGATGGGATGGAAGCGGGCGTGGGTGAAACCCGAGCTGATGCGGGAGAACTCGAGGGGAGAGCGCGTGAACGCTTTCCTGATCGATTTGCCATCGGGCGAGTAGTAGTCGCCCTGACCGTCGGCGTGCCGAAACCAGAGAGCCTGATGGACGGTTTCGCCGTTGATGAACTCGGCGGCGAGAACGCGGCCCGAGCGCACCGCCTCTCCGCCGGAGAAATACATCTCGTAGACCACCGAAAAACGGTCTCCGACCCGTAGGTCTCGGTGGAAATCGATCTCGGCCGAAAAGATATCGGCCAGCTGACCGGCAATGGAATCGTCCAGACGGGCGGCATCGATGGCCGCGAAGAGCGAACTCTTGATCTGCGCCGATCGCATGACGATTCGACGCTCCATCGTCGCAACCTCTTCGCCGACACGGAAACCATCGCCTCGCGGCTTGACCGTAAGCACCATCAGCCCGGCCGTATACCGCAGCTCGAGCAGCCGACCGTCTTCACCGGTGTGCACGCGCACGACTTGTCCCGGGACCAGATGGCGCAAGCCTCGCGCTTCGTCGCTCAGGCGAAGAAATCGCACGGCGTGCGCGTCTTCGATCTGCAGGCGCGCCAGCAGCGAGGCGAATGTGTCCCCACGCTGGATGCGTTCCTCGCGCCAATAGGTCTGGTCCGCGCTTCCCGAAGCGATGACCGGCTTCAGCGCGAGGTCCTCGATCACCGGCGAGATCACGACGTCCTCGGTGACGGTGGCGGGCGCGATGCCAAAAGCGGCGTATACCCCGAGGAGGAGCAGCGATGTGCCTACGGTTGCGGCGCGCACGGCCCGGCCGCGCGCCAGACGCAGCAGTAACCCGAATACGTGGGAAGTCTTCTCAGGCATGATTCGACTGCGAATGCCGCACCCCAGAGCGCCAAAGGCGCGAGCTTAACAGACCTGCGGGGGGCGTTGCCCGGCACTCGTTCATGCAGTCGGGCGCGGCCAGGTGTCCGGCAAAAGATGCATACGCGGGGTAGAGCACACGGGCCGACTACAGGACGTGGCCGGTGCCTCCGAAAACCTGATTTCGCTGTAAGGTCCCCATTGTTCGAAGAATTCGGTCCTGCGGCGGCATGAATGTTGCCAAACGGCGGGCGAGTGCTCGTTTTGTGACGACGGAGCCCAATGGAACTGCCTTTCATCGACTGGTCCGCGATATTGTCGAGTCTCGCGAAGATTGCGGCTGCCTATGTGCTGGCGCTGCCGGTCGCGTGGGATCGGGAAAAGAACGCCCGCACGGCCGGACTGCGGACTTTCCCGCTGGTGGCCGTCGCCAGTTGTGGATACATGCTGCTGGCGACATCGGTGTTCGTGGACGATTCCGACGCGCAGGCCCGGTTGGTGCAGGGGCTGATGACCGGGATCGGTTTCGTCGGCGGCGGCGCGATACTCAAGCACGGCGGCAGCGTTTACGGCACCGCTACGGCGGCAAGCATCTGGAATACAGGCGCCATTGGGACCGCGATAGCGTTCGGCCGCTACGAGATTGCAGTCGTCCTGAGCCTGATCAACTACCTCACGTTAAGGTTGCTCACACCGCTCAAGCACAGCTTGGACGACGCGACGGATTAGGCTCCTTTCAGCGCCGCCGGGGTCGGCATGTTCAGCCGCGCTAACCGTGCGGGTACGGCAGTTGCGTTCCGACGAGCAGGCGCAAGCCTGAGGCTTGCGCGGCTCCGGTCGGCGAGTCTCACGATACGGCACGACATTCACCCGCACCCGCCGGCCAGCAAAGGTTAGCCGGGCGATCGAGCGGTCGCGCGCACGGCTTGCCGATCGCATGGCCGCGCACTCTGCATTCGAACCTGAAGGTAATCATAAGGAGTGATCATGAACATCAAATACCCCGTCGTGGCTGCAGCCGTTCTCGTCGCCACTCTCGCTGCTTGCGACAAGCCCAAAAAGGTCGAACCCACCCCGACGACTTCCACGCAGCCGAGCATCAGCACTCAGGCCGAGCGCAAGATAGAGAGCGCGGGCGCGGCGCTCGACGATGCGTCCATCACGGCGAAAGTCAAAACCGCGCTGATCAGTGCGCCCGATGTCAAAGGACTCGCCATCGATGTCGACACGTCGCAGAACGTCGTCTCGCTGAACGGTAACGTGGCGACCGAAGCGCTGCGCAAGCAGGCCGAAGATGTTGCACGCAAGGTCGAGGGCGTGAAGGAAGTGAAGAACAACCTCGTCGTCAAGCCGGCGACCTGAGATCCATCTGGACCAGAACAGCGAGGAGCCTCCAATGCACACACTGAATCCGGGCAGCGATCCGCGGCCCGATGAGCCCGGGGAAGATGTAAGGCCGCCGCCCGTTCCGCCAGACCAGGCCCCGGATGTCATCCCACAGCGCGACCCGCCTGCACCAGGGCGGACTGGCGACGGCCCGCCTTTGATCGCGCGAGCTGCGTGACGCCCGGTTTCCCGCCCGCGAAACCCAGCGGCGGGACGCAGGGCTGCTATTCAGGATCGCCATTGCGCGGGCCGCGGTCAGCCTCCTCGACCCGTTCGCCACGCTCCCGCATGATCACGGCGTTCACTTCCGCACCTAACAGCAGCGCGGCGGCCGATAGGAAGAAATAGAACAGCAGCACGATGACTGCGCCCACGCTCCCATAGCTTTTGCTGTAGCTCGCGAAGTGCTGGACGTAGTAGCCGAAGGCGAGCGTAGCCATGATCCAGCTCGACACTGCGACAACCGCGCCATAGGTCATGAGGTGAAATCGCTGCTTCAGATTGGGTGCCGCGTAATAGACGATGGCGACTGCCAGCAGCATCACACACGCGGCCAGGGGCCAGCGCAGCCAGGTCCACACGGTCATGAAAAGCGTGTCGAGCCCGACGTAGTGTGCCAGCGCGGTGAGGAGTGAGGGCCCGGTGGCCATCATGACGGCTGCGGTGATCAGCATCACTGCCAATGCCAGCGTGTACAGAATCGACACCGGCACGCGCTTCCAGAGCGGGCGACGCTCCGTCACGCCATAGGCCACATTCAGCGCATTCATCGTTCCCATCACGGCGGTCGACGCCGACCAAACAGTCAGCGCGATGGCGAGTGACATGAGTCCGCCCTGCGGTCGCTCGAGCTCGTCCAGCACCGTATTGACCTGTTCCATGGCCGGGCCAGGCAGCACGTACGCCGCCCGCTCTCGCATCCAGTCGAAAAATTCGGGTATTCCGAGGAACGCAAGGAGGGTGGTGAGAAAAATCAAAAAGGGAAACAGCGAGAACAGAATGCGGTAAGCGAGCGCTGCCGCGTAGGTCGGCATGTCGTCGGCGAAAAATTGACGAATGCGAGCCCGGCGACGCGTCGCGCGTTCAGTGGCATCGTGGAACCGTCAGGCGGCCGGCGCGCCCTCATCCCATGCTACCGGCTATGGGGACACGCCGTTCCGGTCATGCGCCCTCTATGCGTATCCCAGCTTGCCTGGCGACCTCGCTCCACTTTTTCACTTCTTCTCGAATGAGCGTGCGTATTTCCGCCGGCGTCTTGTCGAGTGGTTCGGCCGCGTCGGCCGCCAGCCGCTTCTTGGTCTCGGGCTCGTGGAGTACCGCGGTGAGCGCCTTGCGCAGCGTGGCCATGGCTGAGGGCGGCGTGCCGGCCGGGGCAACAAGCCCCCACCAGACCGACACTTCGTACCCTGGGAAACCGGCCTCGGCGACGGTCGGGATATCCGGGACGACGGGGCTGCGCGTGGCGGCGCCCACCGCGAGCAGCTTCAGTCTTCCATTGCGCAGATTGCCCATCACCTGCGTGAGCGAGCTGAACATGATCGGCACCTGGCCCGACATCACATCGATCATGGCGGGGCCGCCGCCACGGTAAGGCACGTGCACGAGGTTGATGCCGGCGACCTTTTTGAACAGCTCACCGCCGAAATGATTGAAGCCGCCCACACCGGTCGATGCATAGTTGATCGACCCCGGCTTCGCCCTGGCTTTCTCGACGAGATCGCGCAGCGAGCCGAAACCCGACTCCGGCGAGATCACGATGCAGTTGGGTGATGTCGCGATCGTGGCGATCGGGTCGAACGATTTCTCGACGTCGTACGGCAGCTTGCGAATCGCTGCGTTCATCGTGTACGAAGTCGAAATCATGAGCACGGTGTAGCCGTCGGCGGTCGCCTGGGAAGCGAGCTCGGTGCCGATGATGCCATTCGCCCCGGCCCGATTGTCGATGACCACTTGCTGATTGACGCGCTCGGTGAGCTTGATGCCCAGATAGCGCGCGAGCGTGTCATTACTGCCGCCCGGAGGATAAGGCACAACCCAGCGTATGGGTTTGTCGGGAAAAGCCTCTGCTGCCCATGCGCCTGGCGCCAGCGTAACGAAAGCGCAAATCAATCCGAAACGGACGGCTGTGCGGCCGATATCGAGCTTCATGTCACGCCTCCTCTGTGATGGGCAGCCAGAGTACGAGTGAGCCTGTGAAGAATGGTTCATATTCTGGAAGTTTGGACCCCGCTCCACACTTGGGTCCGCGTCGCACTCTTCATGAGCGATAATCTGATCCTCGCGCGCTGCCCTTGCCACCGCAGGTTGATTCGCAACCACTCTTCAAGGACTTCCACCCGATGAGCAACACCATCGATGCATACGGCGATCCGCTCGCCTTCAAGGTCAAAGCAGGTGACGCGCAGCCGTCGTCTCTCACGGGCAAAGCCGGTCGGGATGTATTCAAGGTCGAGGCCCGCCAGATGGACGGCCATCAGAAGGAAGCGGTGGTCACCGAAGGTCAGGGCGGCGCCGCATGGCGCGTGACCTCGGACGAAGGCGTGCATCTCAAAGGCACCGACCTGGCGCCTTTCCCGCTGGGATTTTTCAACGCGGGATTACAAGGCGACCTGTTCCGCCGCATCCGCGAGCTTGCCTCCAAGGAGGGCGTTGCCGTGGATGGCGTATCGATGCGCCTCGCCAATCACTACTGGCTGACCGGTTCGTTCGCGCTGGGCACCGGCGAAGGCCACGCTGAGCCGACCGAAATCGAAATCGACGTGCGAAGCCGCGCGTCGGGTACCGCGATCGAGGCGATCGTCGATGCGGCGGTAGCGGCTTCACCCGGACTCGCTCTGCTGCGCACGCCGCTCGAGAACACATTCGCGCTCTACATCAACGGCCGCCGCCGCGATGTCGCCGATATTCCCGCCTCCGCGGGGCCCGATTGCGACGATCCTTATCGGGTGTATTCCAGCGTGCCGCGGCCGCTCGAGAAAGCCGCGCGCGGCGACCTGATCGAGAAGAGTGAGCAACGTGAGACGGGCACCCCGGTGGCGGCCCCTGCGGGCACATCGACCCGCATCGTGCGCACGGTCCAGGGTGTCGGCGAAATCGATGGCGCGGGCCTGGCTACGGTGGATACCTGGCTGGGGATGCCCGGGGTATCTCATTTCATCTTCCGCAGTGACGAAAGCGATTCGGCATCGGCGCCGTCAGGACTGGCGCTGCTGTCAGCGGGAATCGCGTTCTGCTACATGACGCAACTGTCGCGCTACATCGAGCACATGAAGTTCAAGATACACGGGGTGCGGCTGGTGCAGCTCACGCCTTTCGAGGTTGCTTCAGGGACCAACGGGCTACGCGGAACCGCGCACTCGATCGACACGCATCTTTTCCTCAACGGCGAAGCGCCCGACGAGACCCACACGCGGCTGCTGCGTATCGCTGCGCGAACCTGCTATCTGCACGCCACCGCGGCGGCCGCGCTCGCGCCGGTAATCAAGGTCACGCACAACGGCAAGCCGTTGTAAGCGACGTCAATCAGGGGCCGGCATCCAGCAGCTTGGTGACGACTTCGGTGAGCGTCGCACCCTGGGCATCCGGCGCGGCAAACGCCGGAGAATAAATTTTCTCATGGCGCGGTACCCACCCGGTTCGCAAGCCGGCCTGCTTCGCGCCGTGCGTGTCCCACGCATGCGCGGCGATCAGAGCCACGCGCGAAGCGTCGACGCCGGCTTCGCGCACGGCGTAATCGTAGACGGCACGATGCGGTTTCCAGTGCTTTACGGCATCGATGGACAGGATCTTCTCGAAAAAATCGGTCAGGCCGGCTTTTTCAATCAGCTTGCGCGTGGTCTCGGCCGAGCCGTTGGTCAGGGCAAAGACGCGCACTTCCGCAAGATGCACGCGGTCGATCGCCTCGCGCACATCCGGATGCGGCTCCAATTCCGAGAAACCCTCCAGCACGCTCTTTACAGTGTCGTCGCTCGTCGATGCGCCGTACCCGGCGAGCGTCACTTTCAGGCTTGCCTGCGCAATTTCGCGAAACGGGACATACGTGCCCGAGACTTCGAGGGCGAACGCGTCGCGCAGCATGCGTGAGAAAAAAGTCGGCAGCGCCTTCTCGTCGAGACCCAATCGCGACAACCGCCGCGCCACAGGCTCGAGGGAAAACAGCGTCTCGACCACATCGAATGCGATCACGGCAGGGCGTAGGCTCATGGCGGATTCAAATCGCAACGGTGAAAGGATGCGTTCGCAAAGCATTCGGCATGCCGCCCCCTCGAGCCCGTTGCGCGGGGCCTGGGCGGCGCCCATCTGATGCTAGAGTCGGGACGCGCCGACTCGATCTGTGCTCGACGGCCGCCCGGTCGAGTCCGGATTCGAACGACACAACAACGAGGAGGAGGGTTTCGATGCAAGGAACGGCATGGCGCGCAGGCGCCGGCTTGGTGGCGTGGTCGTTCATGACGGCGTGCGTTTTTGCAGCAGATGCGCCGGCCTACCCGGCAAAGCCCATCCGCTTCGTGGTGCCGTACCCGCCCGGCGGGGGAACCGACACGATCGCAAGGCTTTTCTCACCGCGTATGACGCAGATCCTCGGGCAGCCGGTCATCATCGACAACCGCGGCGGCGCCAACGGCATTATCGGGACCGACGTGGCGGCCAAATCGAGCCCGGACGGCTACACAATGGTGTTCTGCATTCCCGCCAACATCGCGGTGAATCCGGTGCTGTATAAAAAGCTGCCTTACGATCCGCTGCGCGATCTGGCCCCGGTCATTCAGCTCGATACGCTTGCGCTGCTCATAGTCGTGCATCCTGCGGTGGCGATCCGAACCGTCGACGACCTGGTGCGTCTTGCCAGAGCGAAACCCGATGAATTGAATTTCAGCTCTTCGGGCCATGGGAGCTCCGGTCATCTGGCGATCGAGCTGGTGAAGAGCATGGCGAAGCTGAACATGACGCACGTGCCGTTCAAGGGCGGCGGGCTAGCGCTCAACGCGGTCATGACCGGCGAGGTTCAGTTGAGCGCGGGCACCGTGATTTCAGAGCTGTCGCACGTGAAATCAGGCCGGCTTCGGCCGGTCGCGGTGACGACTGACAAGCGCATCGCGAGCCTGCCCGAGGTGCCGACGATCGGCGAGACGCTACCCGGATACTCGAGCTTCATCTGGCACGGCGTGGCTGTTCCGGCCCGCACGCCGGCCGCCGTGGTGCAGCGCCTGAACCGCTCGATCAACGAGACGCTGCAGTCCGCGGAGGTGCGGGAACGGCTCATCCAGAGTGGCGCCGAGCCGGTGGGTGGCACCTCGGAAGCTTTCGGTGCGCTGATGCGACAAGAGGTCGCGAAATACGCGAAGCTGCTCAGAGAGACCGGCCTTGCGGGTAGCGAATCTCAATGAGATGCACCGCGCGGTCTCCTGCACCGTCATCGGGAAGATGACTGCGTGGTCTCCTGAGCGGTCACACGCGAGGCGCACTGCGACGTGGCGATCCCGTGGCGCACGGTCGTTATTCGGACGCTCCGCGATTGCCGCGCCGACCGCCGATGCGGCAGAGGGTAGCCAGTCAGTGCTTGCGCGAAAGCAGGCCCAGATTCGATACGACGAATGGCGTCAGGTAATTGATCGTGATCTTGAGCAGCAGCGCGCCATCGATGCCTTTGGCGAGAATGATGTCGGCCTGGTTCACGAAGGTCAGCCAGGTCCCCACGATCAGGGCAATGCCGCCGGTGGCTTTGAGATGCCGCCACTGGCAGCACACTCGAATTGAATTCGCGATCATCGTTCAGTCTCAGTGCCTTGGTTGGTTCTCTGGTGTTTGCGATACTCGCTGCGCGAAACCCGGCGTCACGTCGCGCGCGCGCCGACTGCTTTGATCACGCGTGCCCATTTTTCGAGCTCGCGCCTGACGAATTGCGCAAAGCGCTCGGGCGAAGTGACCGTCACATCGGTACCCGTCGCGAGAAAGCTGGCTTCGGCCTCGGGCGATTTCAGGATACGCGCGACTTCGTCGTGGACCCGGTTCACGATGTCCTGCGGGGTGCCTTTCTGCGTGAAGATGCCAAGCCAGAGTGTAGCTTCGTAGCCTTTCACTCCGGCTTCGTCGATCGTGGGAATTTCAGGCATGACTTTCGAGCGTTGCCCGCTGGTGACGGCGAGCGGCCGCAGGCGTCCCGACCGGGCGTGGGGCAACGCAATCGCGATGCCGGGAAACCCGACGGACACCTGGCCGCCGATCAGGTCGGTGGTCGCCTGCGCGCTGCCTTTATACGGAATGTGGGACAGTTTGACGTCTGCCATCGACACGAACAGCGCGCCGAACAGATGCTGGGCGCTGCCGTTGCCCGATGAGGCGAAATCAATTTTGCCGGGCTGCGAGCGGGCAAGCGCAATCAGCTGACCGACCGTCTTGGCCGGTACCGCAGGGTGAACCACCAGCACGTTGGGACCCGACCCGACCTGCATGATCGGCGCGAAATCCAGCAGAGGATCATAAGGCAGCTTTTGATAAAGGCTCGCGCTGATGGCGTGCGGTGTTCCCGTCAGGAGCAGGGTGTACCCATCCGGAAGCGCTTTGGCAGCGAGGTCGGTGCCGATCGTGCCCCCTGCGCCCGGGCGATTGTCGATCACGACCTGCTGGCCGAGGGCTTCGCCGAGCTTCTGGCTGATGATGCGTCCGGGCACATCGGTCGCGCCGCCCGGGGAAAAGGGCACGATCATACGCACGGGGCGCACCGGATATTTCTGCTGCTGCGCGTAGGCTGGGGCGCAGAATGCCGCGGCGCACATGACGCCAGCCATCGCGTGACCCCAGGTGCGGTGGAATGTAGATGAGCGAAGTATTGCGCGCAACTCACTTTTCATCAGATTCTCCGGGCAAGGGTCCAGCTGGAACGGGCATTCCATAACGAATGCCGGAGATTACGGACTCGGCGGCACTTCCACAATGCCGGACCGGAACGCCCTGTTGATCGCGGTTTTTGCGCTCACTGCAACCCATACGGCGTGAATCAGTCGCCGTTGCCCAACGCGTCGATGATGGGGCAGCCGCAGCCTTCACTGCCGTCTTCGCACGCGCTGACCAGGCGCTCGAGCGCCTGCTGCATTCCTGTTAAGCGACGGATCTTCTCGTTGACCGCCTCGAGTTTCTTTTCAGCCAGCAGCCGGGTCTCGACGCAGTGCGTGCCGTCCGACAAGGCGAGCAGCAGCCGGACCTCGTCCAGCGAAAAACCGAGCGCCTGTGCCTGCTTGATAAAACGCAGCTTTTTCAGCGTCGCGAGCGAATACCGGCGTACTGAGCCGGGTGCCGCGTGCGGCTGCTCGAGCAGTCCGATACGCTGGTAGTACCGCACCGTTTCCACGTTGACGCCCGCGCTCTTGGCGAGACTGCCGATGGTGGCATTACCGCTTGCCGACATGCCGCTTGACTCCGTACCTGACTCCGGCGTTAACGTTACCCCAACAGAGCACCGACGGGAAGGAGAACCCCTTGATCAGAGGTAAAGCCGAAACCGGTTCGCTTGCTGCGAGCACCTTGGGCGCAATCCTCGCTTCGGCGTGTTGCGCGGGCCCGCTGATCCTCGTGAGCCTTGGACTGGGCGGCGCGTGGATCAGTACTTTGACTCGCCTCGAGCCATACCGTGGGTGGTTCATCGGAATCTCGATTGTCGCGCTGTTG
>JBKJKJ010000161.1:0-4501 GCA_046597455.1 Burkholderiales bacterium | reverse complement strand
CTCGACCAGCTTGTCCTTGAGCTGCTGTTTCAGGTAGACGCCTTTGTCGCCGGTCTGCGGCAGGCGGTCGATGGTGTCCATCACCAGGTGAAAGCGATCCAGATCGTTGAGTACCGTCATGTCGAAAGGTGTGGTGATGGACACCATCGATCGCCTGCCGCAGACCGGCGACAAAGGCGTCTACCTGAAACAGCAGCTCAAGGACAAGCTGGTCGAGCACAGGCAATACATCGAGAAGAACGGCCAGGATCTGCCGGAAATCCGCAACTGGCGCTGGGGCGCGGGGAGCGCCGCGGACAGCACAGCGAAATGAATCCGGCGCTGCCACGGGTTTACCTGGTGCGGCACGGCGAGACTGCATGGACGTTGACCGCGCAGCATACCGGCCGCACCGACCTTCCCCTGACCGCGCAAGGCGAACGCCAGGCGCGCGAGCTCGGGGCGAGTCTGAGCGCACTGCGCGTCGAGCGCATACTCTCGAGCCCGCTGCTGCGCGCCCGCCGCACCGCAGAGCTCGCGATGCCGCACGCATCGGTCGAGACCGACGACGACCTGATGGAATGGGATTACGGCGAGTACGAGGGCAGAAGCACGATCGACATCGAAGTGGAGCGCCCCGGCTGGCGTCTGCTCCGCGACGGCAGCCCCGGCGGCGAGACGCTCGACGCCGTGGGCGCGAGGGCGGACCGGGTCATAGGCCGCTTACGCGCATACGGCAGCGACGTACTCGTTTTTGCTCACCGGGAAATCCTGCGTATTCTTGCGGTGCGTTGGATAGGGCTCGCACCCATAGAAGGGCGCCGCCTGCTGCTTGCCACCGCCTCCGTGAGCGTGCTGGGGTACGATCACGACCTCGCCGAGCCCGTTATCCACGCCTGGAACGGGCGCGACCCAGGGACGGGGGCTTCGTGATGAGCGCTTGTGCGAACCCCACCGATGCCGACAGCGTGCCGGGTCCGGCGCCGATATGACGGGCGCCTATCGAGTCATCACCCTTTCGCCGCGCGACTACGACGCCGTGCTGTTCGACCTGGACGGCGTGTTGACGAAAACGGCGAGCGTGCATGCCGCGGCGTGGAAAAAGCTGTTCGACGGTTTTCTCAAGGCGCGCGCGGCGCGGGCAGGCGAGCCTTTCGTGCCTTTCGATATCGACGCCGATTATCGGCGCTACGTCGACGGCAAGCCGCGTTACGACGGCGTGGCCGCCTTCATCGAGTCGCGCGGAATCGAATTGCCGATGGGCACAGCGGCCGACGAGCCCGAGATGCAAAGCGTGCACGCTCTGGGCAAGTTGAAGGATCAGTATTTCCTCCAACACCTGGCGCAGCACGGCGTCGAGCCTTATGAAGCGGCGATCGGGCTGGTTCGCGATTTGAGGGCCCAGGACGTCAAGACCGTCGTGGTGTCGTCGAGCAACAACTGCGCCGCCGTCCTCGAGGCGGCGGGCATCGCACAATTGTTCGATGCTCGGGTGGACGGTACCGATCTCACGCGTCTCGAGCTCCCGGGCAAGCCGGCGCCCGATGCCTTCCTGGAGGCTGCGCGGCGCGTGGGCGCAGACCCGGCGCGCGCGGTCGTCGTGGAAGATGCCGTCGCCGGCGTCGCCGCCGGGCGCGCCGGGCGCTTTGGCTGCGTCATCGGCGTCGATCGCGACGGGCACGCGCAGGCGCTGCGTGATGCCGGCGCCGATGTCGTGGCGACCGATCTGGCGCAAGTCGGGGTATCGTCGGAACCGCCTTCCGCGTGGTCGCTGGTGTTCGAGGGGTTCGATCCGGCGCAGGAAGGTATCCGTGAAGCTTTGTGCACCCTGGGCAACGGCTATTTCTCGGTGCGGGGCGCGGCCGCCGGGGCGAGTGCCGATAAGGTTCACTATCCGGGAACCTACCTCGCCGGCGGCTATAACCGCCTGCGCACCGACATCGCCGGGCGCGTCGTCGAGAACGAGGACCTTGTGAATTTCCCCAATGGGCTCGCGCTCGAGTTTCGCATCGCAGGCGAGGACTGGTTCGATGTAGGTAACGCCAAGCTCCTGTCGTACGGCCAGGAGCTCGATCTGCGGCACGGCGTGCTGTTGCGGAGCATACGGTTCGAGGATGACCATGGGCGGCGCAGCACGCTCACGGAGCGGCGGCTGGTGTCGATGAGCGACATGCATCTGGGTGCCCTGGAGCTGACGCTG
Organism: Burkholderiales bacterium; assembly: GCA_046597455.1. Classification (GTDB taxonomy): domain Bacteria; phylum Pseudomonadota; class Gammaproteobacteria; order Burkholderiales; family SG8-41; genus JAQGMV01. The sequence continues at coordinate 2,322 of JBKJKJ010000161.1, read as the reverse complement.
ACCGCCGACAACTGGTCGGCAGGCGTCACGGTTCGTTCGGCGATCGACGGGCTCGTCGTCAACCGTGGCGCAAAGCTCTACCGCAAATTCAACGACAGGCACCTGGAGCCGCTGGCGGGCGAGATCGTGGGTCCCGATAGCGTATATATGCTCGTGCGCACGGGCCAGTCGCATATTCACGTCGCGCAGGCGGCGCGAACGCAGGCCATCATCAACGCACATCCCGTCGAAGCCCCCCGCCGGACCATCGAGGAGCCGGGGTACATCGGGCAGGAGTTCGAAGTCGACTTGAGGCAGGGCGAGACGCTGGTGGTGGAGAAGCTGGCGTTTTTCTACACCTCGCGCGACCACGCCATTTCGGAGTGTGTTCTGGGAGCGCGCAAAGCGATCGCGCGATCGGGTCGCTTCGACGAGGTGAGGGCGGCGCACGTTCAAGCCTGGAAGCACCTGTGGCGCCGCTTCGACGTGCACATCCAGCCTGCCGATCCGGGGTTCAGACTGAATGTCCCGATGCTGCTTCGGTTGAACATGCTCCACCTGCTGCAGGCCGTGTCGCCCAACTCCATCGGACTCGATATCGGCGTGCCCGCGCGAGGCTGGACCGGGGAAGCGTATCAGGGCCACATATTCTGGGACGAGCTTTTCATCTTCCCTTTTTTCAACTACCGAATGCCGGAGATCACCCGCTCGCTGCTGATGTACCGTTACCGGCGGCTGGGCGAGGCGCGCGCCGCCGCGGCGGCGGCCGGCTACAAAGGCGCGATGTTTCCGTGGCAGAGCGGAAGCGACGGGCAGGAGGAGACGCAGGCGCTCAATCTGAACCCGCGCTCGCAGCGCTGGGTGCCCGACCGCTCCTACCTGCAGCGCCATGTCGGCAGCGCCGTCGCCTATAACGTCTGGCAGTACTTCCAGGTCACGCACGACGTGGAGTTTCTGCAATCCTATGGCGCGGAGCTGATACTCGATATCGCGCGCTTCTGGTCGAGCATCGCAAGCTTCGACGAGGCGTACGGGCGCTACCAGATCCGGGGCGTGATGGGTCCTGACGAATTCCACGAAGCCTATCCCGATTCGGCGACGCCCGGCCTCAACAACAACGCCTATACCAATATCATGGCCGTCTGGGTGCTGTGCCGGGCGCTGGAGGTGCTCGAGCTGCTATCGGACTTCCGCCGTGCCGAGCTCACGACGCGCCTCGGCATTTCGGCGGAGGAGATCGCGCGCTGGGCCGATATCAGCCGCAGGATGGTGGTTCCTTTTCACGAGCACGGCATCATCAGCCAGTTCGAGGGTTACGACGCATTGCATGAGCTCGATTGGGACGGCTATCGCGCCCGGTACGGCAATATCCAGCGCCTGGATCTCATCCTGGAAAGTGAGGGCGACAGCGCCAACCGCTACAAGCTCTCGAAACAGCCCGACGTGCTGATGCTGTTCTACCTGTTTTCCGCCGAGGAGCTCGGCGAATTGTTCGAGCGGCTGGGCTATCCGTTCGAATACGAGACCATTCCGCGAAACATCGCCTACTATGCCGGCCGCTCGTCGCTGGGCTCTACACTGTCCCGTGTGGTGTATGCGTGGGTGCTGGCGCGGTCGGATCGGGCGCGCGCGATGGATTTCTTCGCGCAGGCTTTGCAGAGCGACGTGAACGATCTCCAGCAGGGCACCACTGCGGAGGGCGTGCACCTCGGCGCCATGGCCGGATCAGTCGATCTGGTGCAGCGCGTCTCGACGGGTATCGAGGTCAGAGGGGACGTGCTGCGGCTCAATCCGGAATTGCCGCGGGAAATGGAGCGCCTCGACCTGCGCATTCGCTATCGCGGACACTCCCTCGATCTGCGGCTCACGCGCGACTCGCTTACGGTTCGAGGGCATGACGGCGCGGCGCCGCCGATCGCCTTGTGCGTCAATGGCGAGAGCTGCGAATTCGTCAGCGACACGACGCGGGTGTTCAGGCTGAAGAACGAGGCGACCGGAGAGGTAGCGGACGAAAAGATTGCGGCGGAGGTCGTCGATGCGCGATGAGACCCACGTGGCGAATTCCGGTGTGGTTGTCTCGGTGCGAGGCAGCGTCGTGGACGTGAGGTTCGATGCGCGTTTGCCGCCCATTTATTCGTTGCTGCGTGCGGGAGCGGAAAAACAGATCGTTATCGAAGTCCTGGCGCAACGCGACGCGCGCCACGTGCGCGGGATCGCGTTGACACCCACGCAGGGGCTCGCCCGCGGAATGGTGGTGGAGGACACGGGCGGGCCACTGAAAGCGCCGGTGGGCAAAGGCATACTCTCGCGCATGTTCGACGTGTTCGGTAACACGATCGATCG
>JBKJKJ010000334.1:0-5233 GCA_046597455.1 Burkholderiales bacterium | reverse complement strand
GCTGGCACCCGAAGCGCAGCTGAAAGGCATGCTGTTCTGGCTGATGGGCGACCTGTCGCAGACCGAATCGGTATGGCCGGCGTGGATCATATTGGCGGTCCTCGCCGCGCTGGCAATGGTCGCGGCCATGAGGCTCGATCTCCTCGCGCTTGGGGAGCTCAAGGCGCGTTCGCTCGGCGTTTCAGTCGGCGCGCTCCAACTCGGCGTGTTCGCCGCGGCTGCGACGGCGACCGTCACCGCGGTGGTTTTAGGCGGGGCGATCGGGTTCATCGGGTTGATGGCGCCGCATGCGATCCGCCTGGCCGGGGTGGCGAACCATCGCGCGCTCCTGCCGCTGTCGGTGATGCTCGGCGGGTCGCTGCTGACGCTGGCGGATACGGCGGCGCGCACGGCGTGGGCGCCGCAGCAGCTGCCGGTCGGCATCCTCACCGCACTGCTCGGGGTGCCGGCGATGCTGCTGCTTCTGGGCAGGCAACGCTGATGCTGCGCTGTAGCCGGCTGGTACTCGCTGTTCCCGGGCGCGTGCTGTGCCGCGACGTGTCGGTGGATTTCGAGCCAGGCCAGGCGTGGGCAGTGCTCGGCAGGAACGGAACGGGCAAAAGCACTCTCATCCACGCCCTCGCCGGGCTCGCGGCGCCGGCCGAGGGGAAGGTCGAGCTCGACGGCCAGCCGCTTCGGGATCAACCCGCCCGGATGCGCGCCCGCAACCTGGGCGTGCTGTTGCAGATGGAAGGTGGCGCGTATTGGGGCACCGTTGGCGAGTACGTGTTGCTCGGCCGTTTTCCGCACATCCGCGGCTGGGCGGGCTATTCCCGGGACGATGTCCACGAAGCGCGCACGGCGCTGCATGCCGTGGGCATGGCGGATTCGATCGACCAGAAGTTCGCGACGCTTTCGGGCGGGGAGCGGCAGCGCGTACGCATCGCGCAAATCGTCGCCCAGCGCCCGCGATTCTTCCTGCTCGACGAGCCGCTTCAGCACCTCGATCTTGCGCATCAGGCCCAGGTCCTCGGCCTGCTCGGCGTACGGGTCCGCGAGCGCCGCGAGACCGCGGTGATGGTGCTGCACGAGCCTTTATGGATAGGGCGGTGCTGCACGCACGCATTGATCCTCAACGGCGATGGGTCAGCCGCGGCCGGGCCCGCGGCAGAGATTCTGACGCGCGAGCGGCTGGAGCACGCCTATGGTTGCCGGTTGCGCGAAGTCGGACACGGTGACGGGCGATCGTTCGTGCCCGATGTATAATTTCGCCTCGCCGAAATCGACCCCACGCACACCGCGCCGTCGGATTCGGCATCACTTCACTCGATGATCACTAAATTCCTAGGCAAGGTTTTCTCCGGCCGCATCTTCAAGGCGCGCCAGCCGAAAATCGTCAATTTCAGCGCGCACGGCATCGCGCGCGAGCGCATCAGTCCGTGCGCGCTCAAAGTCACGCAGACCCTGCAGGAGAACGGCCACACCGCCTACGTTGTCGGCGGTGCGGTGCGCGACGCGATACTGGACTGGCAGCCCAAAGACTTCGATGTGGCAACCAGTGCCACGCCCGAGCAGGTGCGCGAGTTGTTCCGGCGCTCACGCATCATCGGCCGGCGTTTCAGAATCGTTCACGTGATGTGCGGCCGCGAAACGGTGGAAGTGTCGACTTATCGCGGAAGCGCGCTGGCCGCGGAAGACAACGACCAGCAGATCGCTGACGAGCACGGGCGGCTCCTTCGCGACAATGTTTTCGGGACGCAGGAGCAGGACGCGATCCGCCGCGATTTTACGATCAACGCGCTGTTCTACGATCCCGCGACCCAGCAGGTCTGGGATTATCACGATGGCGTCGAGGACCTCAAGAAAAAACGCCTGCGCATGATCGGCGATCCCGAGCAGCGCTATCGGGAGGATCCCGTTCGCATGCTGCGTGCCGTGCGCCTGTCCGCGAGTCGCGGGCTCGAGATCGAGCAGTCGACTCGGGCACCGATCAAGGCATTGACCCCTTTACTGGCAAACGTGCCGGCGGCGCGTCTGTTCGACGAGATGTTGAAGCTGTTGCTGTCGGGCCACGCTTACGAATGCGTCATGGCGTTGAGGCACGAGGGTCTGCATCACGGTCTGCTGCCGATGCTCGATGTCATTCTCGAGCAGCCCATGGGTGAGCGCTTCGTGATGATGTCACTGCGCAACACCGACGCCCGTATCAAGGCCGAAAAGACGGTTTCGCCCAGTTTTCTTTTTGCGTCGCTGCTGTGGCATGAAGTGCTCGCTGCGTGGAAGAAGCTCGAATCCGACGGCGAACCGCAGATACCGGCGCTGTTGCAGGCGATAGACCAGGTCGTGCAGTCGCAGGCTTCGATGCTCGCGATTCCCCGGCGCTTCAGCAGCGACATGAAGGAAATCTGGATGACGCAGCCGCGCTTTCTTCAGCGCAACGGGCGCAGGCCATACCGCCTGCTCGAAAGTCCGCGCTTTCGAGCGAGCTACGATTTTCTGCTGCTGCGTTGCGCGAGCGGCGAAGTCGATCCCTCCGTGGGCGAATGGTGGACGCGCTTCCAGCACGCCGATGAGACGGAGCGCGCAGAGCTGCTCGCGCAGGACGGCGGCGAGCCGCAAAAGCGCAAGCGGCGGCGCAGGCGCCGTCGGCCGGACGCCGGTGCGGCGGGGCCGACGGAGGAGAGTTGACGCTCGTCCCCGTCTACGTCGCACTCGGCAGCAATCTGCGCGATCCCGAGGCGCAGGTCAAAGCCGGATTCGAAGAGCTCGCCATGCTCCCCGACACACGCATCGCGCAGATGTCCTCGCTCTACCGGACCGCGCCCGTCGGATTCCTCGATCAGCCGCACTTCGTCAACGCCGTCGCCCTGATTGAGACCGCCCTGACGCCGCGCGCGTTACTCGACGAGCTGCTTTCGATCGAGCGTCGTTACGGGCGCGTGCGTGACTTCCCGAACGCGCCTCGCGCGCTCGACCTCGACATCCTGCTCTATGGAGACGAGGCGTACCAGGATGACGCGCTGACCATCCCGCACCCCAGGATGGTCGAGCGCGCCTTCGTCCTCGTGCCGCTCGCCGAGATCGCGCCGCAGGCCACTGTGCCCGGCCTGGGCTGCGTGGCCGAGCTCGCCGCACATGTCGATTGCGCCGGCGTCGAAAAACTCGATTCGACCGAATAAATGAAACTGCCGGACAAATATCGCTACATCGTCGTCGAAGGCCCGATCGGCGTCGGCAAAACAACGCTTGCGCGCGCGATCAGCGAGGCGAGCGGCGCCGCGCTGATGCTCGAGGACCCCGACTCCAATCCGTTTTTACCGCGCTTTTATGAAAACGCCGAGCGCTACGCGCTTCCCACCCAGCTTTTCTTCCTGTTCCAGCGCATCGACCAGATCGCGGGGCTCAACCAGTCCGATCTTTTCCGGCGTGCGACCGTCTGCGACTTCATGCTCGAGAAGGATCCGTTGTTCGCGAGGCTCAACCTCAAGGATGAGGAGCTCAAGCTCTACGAACAGATTTACGAACATCTCAAACCGCAGGCACCCGCGCCAGATCTGGTCGTTTACCTCCAGGCGACATCGGAGACGCTGGTCGAACGCGTCCATCGACGCGGCCTCGCGTACGAGAAGAACATGCCCGATACCTACCTGGCCGGGCTTGCCGAGATGTATACGCGCTTTTTCTACCAGTACACCGGTGCGCCGTTGCTGATCGTCAATTCAGACCGGCTCAATTTCCACGAATCGCAGGACGACCTCGCACTGTTGATGCAGCGTATCGCCGCCATGCGTGGCCCGCGCGAATTCTTCAGCCTGGGCGGTTAGGCGAGCCCTCAGCGGTGGCGGTATATAATTATCGTCCCGCTGGCTCGCCAGCGATTCAGTGTGCAGTGTTCAGTGTTGAGTTTCCGCGGCACGGACAACGATCGTTTGGGTCGACCCCTTAAACCCTTGACGCTAAGAACTTTACCCTGCGATGAGAATCACGCTGACGGCTCTCCAGAAGATGGCGCAGGAGGGCATCAAGATCACACAGCTCACGTGCTACGACGCGAGCTTCGCGAGCGTGCTCGAGGCCGCCGGCGTGGAGACGCTGCTGATTGGGGACTCGCTGGGCAACGTGCTGCAGGGCCACGACTCGACGCTGCCCGTTACGCTGCAGGATATCGTGTATCACACGCAATGCGTCGCCCGCGGTGCGAAGCGCGCTTTCATCATCGGCGACATGCCGTTCGGGACGTTTCAGATTTCACCGCAGGAGACGTTTCGTAACGCGGCGCAGATCATGGCGGCGGGCGCGCACATGGTGAAGCTCGAAGGCGGCCGTGCGATGCTCGAGACCGTGCGGTTCCTGACCGAGCGCGGAATACCGGTGTGCGGCCACCTGGGTCTCACGCCGCAGTCGGTGAATCAGCTGGGCGGTTTCAAAGTCCAGGGTCGCCAGCAGAGCGACGCGCAGCGCATGGTCGAAGAGGCGCAGCAGCTCGAGGAAGCCGGTGCGGGCATGATCGTGCTCGAAGCCGTTCCCGCCGCGCTCGCCAGGCAAATCACCGCCGCGGTGCGCGGCCCCACGATCGGCATCGGGGCGGGCGTCGATTGCCACGGCCAGGTGCTCGTGCTCCATGACATGCTCGACGTCTATCCCGGAAAGAAAGCGAAATTCGTCAAGAACTACATGCGGCTCGCGGGAACCATACAGGGTGCGGTCGAGCTCTACGTGAAGGAAGTCAAGGCGAAGACTTTTCCCGGGCCGGAGCACTCGTTTTAAAGATGGACATCATCCACTGCGCCGCGGCGCTGCGCGAACGCCTGCAGCGCGAACCCAACAACGTGTTCGTGCCGACGATGGGCAATCTGCACGAGGGCCATATCGAGCTTATCCGTATTGCCAAGCCTCGCGCGGCGTGCACGGTCGTGAGCATTTTCGTCAACCGGCTGCAGTTTGGGCCGCGTGAAGACTTCGACCGCTACCCGCGCACCCTGCCGGTCGATTCGGCGAGGCTCGAAGAAGTGGGTGTCGATGTCGTGTTCGCACCCGACGAGCGGGAGATCTATCCGGAGCCGCAGACGTTCGTGGTGGAGCCCTCGGACCTGCAGCACATACTCGAAGGGGCGCACCGCCCAGGCCACTTTCGCGGCGTCGCGACGGTGGTGCTGAAGCTTTTCAATCTGGTGCAGCCGCACTCCGCGATATTCGGTAAGAAGGATTACCAGCAGTATCTCGTGCTGCGCGACATGGTGAAGCAGTTCGCGCT
>JBKJKJ010000202.1:0-3297 GCA_046597455.1 Burkholderiales bacterium | reverse complement strand
GTGATGCGCGGCGGCGGCATCGCCCGCGTGCTGGAGAGCCGCAGCGACGATCTCGTCCGCGGCGACATGGTGCAGGCGCGGCTGGGCTGGCAGAGCCATCCGACCATCGCGGGTCGTCATCTGCAGAAAATCGATCTCGATCTGGGAACGGTCGAGGACTGGATCGGCCCGCTGGGGCTAAGCGCCGTCACCGCTTATTTCGGCCTGCGTGATGTCGGCGGATTGCGATCGGATGACCGCGTCCTCGTATCGGCCGCCGCAGGTGGCGTGGGGCAGATCGCGGTGCAGATCGCCCGCATCGAAGGCTGCTGTGTGGTGGGAATCGCGGGCGGGGCAGAGAAGTGCGCCTTCGTCGCGGACGGGCTCGGCGCCGACGTGGCGATCGATTACAAGGCGCAGATGAATCTGTCCGACGCAATTGTGCGCGCGTGCCCGGACGGGATCGATCTTTACTTCGATAACGTCGGCGGCCCTACACTCGACGCGGCACTCGAGCACCTGCGCGAGAACGCGCGCGTGGTGCTGTGCGGCCGGATCTCTCAATCGACCGCTGCGCAACCCTATGTCCTGCGCAATGAGAGCCGGCTCGCGGCGGTGCAGGGACGCATGCAACGTTTCCTCGTGTTCGATTACCGCGAGCGTTACGACGAAGCGCGCACCTGGCTCGCTGCGCGGCGACACGAAGGCCGGCTACACCAGAGATTGCACGTGCTCGAAGGGCTCACGCAGGCGCCCATCGGCCTGGCCATGCTGTTCCGGGGTGAGAACACGGGGAAGCTCGTCGTTCGCCTCGCGCCTTCCGCCACCGATGCCCCAGCGTGATCATTTCGTCGTGGCCGGTGTAGTATCGGATGCCGCACTCTGAGGCGGCTCGTATCGAAAAAGGGGGAGATCGCCATGAAGCGACAGTTTGCAAACGTCCTGGGGCTGCTGGTCATCGCATCGATTGCATCCGGCTGCGCACACTACCTGCCCAGCCAGGGCTGGGTGACGCTGATAGACGGCAACGCCGGAATGGAGAATTGGGACCCGACCGGCAGCGCCGCAAACTGGCGGGCCGCTGACGGCGCCATTCAGGCGGACAAGAGCACAGGCAAGGGCAGCAGCGTCCTGGTCTCGAAGAAATCATTCAAGGACTTCGAGCTCCACGTGGAATTCTGGGCCGACCATGACACCAACAGCGGCATCTACCTGCGCGTCATGAATCCCACCAACGTCAGTACTTCGACCGGCGCCTACGAGGTGCAGATCTGGGACAAGAATCCGAATCCCGCGTACAGCACCGGAAGCCTGGTCAATGTCGCCGCCGTGAATCCCATATACAAAGCCGGCGGCCGGTGGAACACCTTCGAGATCTACGCGCAGGGCCCCGAGATTACGGTCAAGCTGAACGGCGTCGTCACCGTCAGCGCGCGCGACGCCCGGTTCCCGGAAGGACGGATCGGGATTCAGTACAACGGCGGGCCGATCAAGGTGCGAAATCTGCGCATCCGGGAGCTGTAGCCCGCTTCACTTCTTCATGTACTGATGGCCGCTCATGATGGCCTTGACCGCCTCCAGCCCCTTGACCTTGAGCAGTTGACCGACACGCTCGTCTTCTTCGGCGAGCAACGCTTTGGCATTGCGCACCACTTCCTCGAGACGATCGGCCGGAAATTTCACCGCGCCGTTCTCGTCCATGTGAATGATCTCGCCGGGCGCCACATCCATGCCGGCGATGCTCACCGGCACCTGCACGGCGTGGACGGCCTGCGGGCCATGGCCCGCGCAAATGCCGCGAGTCAGGTACTGGAAATTCATCGGCCGGATTTCGTGTATGTCACGCGAGGGGCCGTTGGATACCGCGCCGATTGCGCCGCACGCGCGCATCGAAGAAGTCATGTTGCCGCCGGACAGACCGACTTTGTCCGCGATGTCGCCGGGAAACTTCTGCTGGAAACAAAAGATGGACGGTTTGCCGAGCTTGTCCATGGCTTCGAGCACGTTCATCAAGGTCAGGCTCTTGAAGGTCGGATCGGGCAGACCGTAAGTGCACGTCACGGCGTAACCCGCGATAGGCCCCATCTGCGGATACCAGCACGAGAGCGTGTTGTTCGTGTACCAGTTTTCGCTCCAGGGATTGTAGATCTCCAGACACAGCGGCCGTCCGGGATAGGTCGCCACCACGTTGGTTATGGTGGGGGTATCGATCTTCTTCAACTCTTCCAGCAGTTCCAGATCGGTCATCGCATAGCCTCTACGGTTGGTCGGTCGGGGTCGCTCGCGGCTCGTGAAACCGGAGGTTGAAATTTCCTATACCCTGTCGCAGTGTCACTGTCTACCGAACGTCAGAGGAGGATCTTGTGATGGATACCACCGAACCCCCGAAGAAGACCGGCACACAGCAGGGTATGCGGCTGCAGAAATCATTCGCCAGCACCACACCGTTTGCGCCCGGCCGGCGCCCGTTCTTCAAGTATCGCGACCTGGGGCTCGAGGACGCCACCGGCGGGCGGATGCGCGCGTATCAGAACAGCTGCATCGCCGGCATGACCGAGCCGACCGGGTGGCATTACCACACCTGCGAAATGCAGTTCGTGTACGTGCTGAAAGGAAAGCTGACCATCGAATTCGAGGACGGCACAGTGGCGACATTCGCCGCCGGTGACTCCTTCTTCGTCCCCGGCGGCGTGCGCCACAACGAGATCTACGTGTCCGAGGACAAGGAAACGCTGGAAGTCTCGGTGCCCGGCAAGATCGAGACGGTCAACGTCGAGCGGCCCGCGGGCTTGCCCGAGAAATTGCGGGAAGTGAGCAACGCACACCCGTGAGCAGCACACGCCGGTTGCAACAGCCTGCTCGGTGATTGCTTCGAGCGGTCAGTCCGGATTCAAGCGGTATGCCGTCGCCGCCGCGTCATGGAAAAGCGAGCGCTTCTCGTCGGCGGAGTAGGGGGCGGAGATGCGCTTGAAGATATTCCAGATGATCGGATAGTCCACCGATCCATTGTCGGGCGGGAAATTGCTCTCGAACATGCAGCGCTCGGGGCCGAATGAGTCGATGCAATGGGTGAACAGCGGCCCCCAGCTCTCGGCGAGCTGCGCCGAGGATGCGGGTACCTCGAGCTTGTCGAATCCCAAGCCGAGATAAGGCATCCCCAGCCCGCCCAGCTTGACGAAGACATTCGGGCATTTTGCCAGCTCCTCCATCGACGCGCGCCACTGCGAGATCGCTTCCGCCTTGCGCGCGAGGTAGGTGCGCGTCCATGCAATCGGGCCGCCGATATGGTTGAGCACGATGGTCGTATCGGGGAAGGCG
>JBKJKJ010000201.1:0-3663 GCA_046597455.1 Burkholderiales bacterium | reverse complement strand
CTTCGTGCGGCACCACCATGTCGGCCAGGCCGATGCGGGGCGCTTCTTCGGCCTTCACTTCGTCACTCAGCCAGTGCATGAGCAGCGCGCGTGAAGTTCCGACCAGATGCGGCAGCGTCCACGTGGAGCACTGATCGGGCAGGATCGCGCGGCGAACGAACGCCGTGACGAAGCGCGCCTGGTCGGAGGCGATCCGCACGTCGCAGGCGAGCGCCAGCGCAAATCCACCCCCGGCCGCCACCCCGTTGACCGCGGCCAGCACCGGCTTGCGCATGCTGCGGAAGCGTCCGATCCAGCCGAAGCGCGACTCTTCGATCAGTTGCCGGCTTGGCGGAGCGTCATTCGGATTCGGCGGCCCGCCCATGTCCGCGCCCGAGCAGAAGCCGCGTCCTGCGCCCGTGAGCACCAGCACCTTGGCATCATCATCGTCGTTCACGTCCTCCAGGATGCGTTTCAGCCCCAGCCGCAGGGCGAGCGACAACGCATTGAGCTTCTCCGGCCGATTGAGCGTGAAGACGACCACGCCGTCCTTCTTCTCGACAATGGCGTCTTCATAGCCCTCATAGGGCTTCAGGTTGGCGAATCTTCGGGACATCGGTTCTCCTTGCTCGGTGGTGTTGTCAGGCGGCGGCTTACTCGACGATGATTTTCCGGTCGCGGATGAGCTTGCGCCATCGTTCGATATCCGACTTGATAAGCGCGGCCAGGTCCGCAGGCGTTCCGCCGAGCGCTGTCGAGCCGTCGGCTTCGAGCACTGCGGTAAATTCCTTGTCTTTCAGAATGCCGTTGATCTCGGTGTTCAATCGGCTGACGATCTCCTGTGGCACCCCCTTGGGACCCAGGATAGCCTTCCAGTCGTAGGGATCGAAACCGGCCAGTCCGGCTTCGGGGAACGTCGGCACGTTCGGCATGGAAGGCAGGCGCTCGCCGCCGCCGACCGCCAGCGCGCGAATTCGCCCGGCTTTCACCATCGGCGCCGCCACCGCGGGATTTGCCGTGGTGATGGCGATGTTCCCCGCCAGCATGTCCGTCAGCGCCTGCGAGGAGCCCTTGTAGGGCACGTGCGTCATCCGAATGCCCGCGACCGACGCCAGGTGTTCCATGTTCATGTGCGCGATGGCGCCGATGCCTGCCGTGCCGAACGTCACCTCTCCGGGGTAACGCTTCGCGGCATTGATCACGTCCTTGAGCGTCTTGAATGGCGCGTTGGGAGCCGTGATGAGCACCGCCGGAGAGCGAGCAAGCGCGATGATCGGTGTGACGTCGTTCAGTGGATGGAACGGTGTCTTGTTGAGCGCCGCCTGGATGCCGTACGTGCTGGAGGTCGACAGCAGCGTGTAACCGTCCGGCGCCGAACGCACCACCGACTCCGCACCAATATTGCCGCTCGCGCCGGCGCGATTCTCGACGAACACCGACCCTCCGGTGCGCTCGCCGAGCTTGACCGCGATCTTGCGGGCCGTGAGGTCGCCACCGCCGCCGGGAGAAAACGGCACGACAATGCGTATCGGCCGTGCCGGATAAGACGGCTGGCCCCAGGCGGACGGCGCCTGCACGAGGATTCCTGCGAACGCCGCCAGCAGCAAACAACGAATCATTAGCGAGCTCCTTGAAGCGACGTCATGTCGCGGGCAGGCGAGGGGTGAGAGTAACATTTTGCATCCACAGGGCGAGCGGAGTCACACGGCGATGGCCGAGCGCTGGATTACTGTCCGTGAGTCAGGGTGAGTACGCAAACTCGATACGCAGGTGCTCAGCGAAATTCGAGCCACGGTAAACCGGGGATGGTTTACTTTGGGAAGTAACTACCGTGAAGTAGGCGTTTATCCGATCGCCGGTGACCAGTTTCGTGTTCGGCATATGTCTGAGGTGTTGAATGTCTCGCGTAGCAGCTATTACGAATGGCTCGAGCGGCGAAGCAGCACACACGCGAAGCATGATTTACAGCTGCTTGGCGGAGATTCGGAAGGTGCACTATGCCAACCGTGAAGAGTACGGGGCTGTTAAAACCTGGCACGCACGGAAACCGTCGGCCTAGCGCCGGACGAGTTTACGCGCGTGTTCCACGCCGATCTTCAGCGGTGGGCGAAGTCCGTGAAGGAGACGGGGCTGAAGCTGGATTGAGCGGCGCGAGCGCCAACGCCGAAGGGCAGCGCTTTTTTCTCGCCGTGGCAATGCGGATCCTGATTGTCGTTACCTTAATTGCAGCAGCCGAAGTGCGCGCATGTTCTTGGAAACGAGCTTTTCCAGTTGCGGAATATTCACCCGCACTTTCTTGACGTCGACAAGCTGAATGCGCGAAGGATGTCGGTCCTCGCCGATTTTGTCGACCAGAAACAGGCCTTGCCAGTAGGGCATTTCCTTACTTCGGCCAGCCAGCGCCATTACCTTCGTCGACAACTCTCCCAGCACGGTCTCGTTCTTGATGAGAGTCGTCACTCCGAGCGTGCCTGGAGAGTGCGTGCCCCCGAAATTGATGATCCGGTCTCCGTTCGAAAAGGAGGCCGCATTGAACACGTTCGGCAGACTCGACACGATCAAATAGTCCTGCACGAGCTTACCGCGCCTGAGCTTGGGGCAAACGATGGATCGGTTGGGCAAGCGCAAACCGATCCATCGTTTGCGCTTGCCCAACCGATCCATCGTTTGGGCAAGCGCAAACCCCAGTTCGGGATTTCCTGGACTGTGTTGTTGACCACGCTCTTGTACATGTGGTGTGCGGTGTTTTTCGCACGAAGGATTTTCTCGCCGTTCAGTTCGAAAAGGAGCGGCAGATGCAGCCCATCGTGCGGATGGTGCTCCGCGCCTCGCCGGCCGTCTCCGATTTCGGCATACCCCATGGCGACGCGGGCGACGAGGTTTGAGGTGGGGCTACCGAAGGTAACGAGGTTTCCGTCCGCCTTTAGACGCAGTATCTCGTCGATCGGGAGCAGGTCCCGATCGGTTTCAGCAAATACGCTTGCGAAGGTTTTCGCAGCGTGTGCGTCGCTCTTGCTGAAGACATAGTTCACGTCGGCTTTGGGATCCAAGCGGGAAAGCATGTTCGGATTGTGCGAAGCCGGTGCGAGCGAAATATTCGGCGGGTGCCGAGGAAAAGCTCGGCGCATAGTCGCTTCATCTCCTCGGTTGGGCCCAAGAGCTCGATGAGCTGCCTGTGTATGACCCCGCGAGTGTGTGGCTCCAGTTCCGAGCGTACCTGGTCCCCCAGGAAGTACTCGATAAGAGCCACGGACCCCAAGAAGCCTCCCGCAAATGCGGCGAGCACGCGGCGGCGCTCCTTGTCAGACGGATTGTCGCTTGCCATGGAAACCTCCTTGGACAGACTCGTCTAAGTGACCGATGGTAGTGTATACGCGATCTCGAACCACCACACTATAGCCGCGTTGTCCACAGAGCGGCGATCGGCGGCCGTCCTTCGCGCACGCGCAGCAGCGTGTCGCGCACGAACTCGGGTAGAAAAACGCGTTCGGGAGCTTCACCTCCCGCGTCGTGCGCGGCTGATCGTTGGTGACAATCTCCAGCGCCGGGGTCGGGTGCGCGACGAAGCGGCGCTGGCGCAGCGCCGGGTCGAGCTGCCGGGAAGCCGCGGTTCACATGATGCGCTGTGCAGCCGCGTCGATTCGGCGGCAGGCTTCTTCGAGGTTGCCGAGCGCGGTCGCGAAC
>JBKJKJ010000040.1:0-15733 GCA_046597455.1 Burkholderiales bacterium | reverse complement strand
CAACCGGTTCAGCCACGTGGTCCCCGGGGCACAGAAGAAGACGATCGTACAGTGCAACGTCGATCTCCTCGACATCAATCGGAGCTACGAGACGAAGCACGCGGTGATCGGCGACGCGAAGCTCACGCTGCAGGCGCTCGCCGCCGAGCTTTCGAAACAGGGGCCGAAAAAGAATCCGAACCTTCTCGACGAGATCAGCGCAGGCCGCAAGGAATTCATGGCGAAGTTCCAGCCCGTGATGGACTCGAACGACAAGCCGATCAATCCGTACCGCGTGATCGGCGATCTCATGAAGGTGCTCGATCCGAAGAAGTCGTTCGTGACGGGAGACTCGGGCAACACGCGCGACCAGACGAGCACGGTGTACCAGTCGCAGATTCCGCGCGGCCACCTGGGCTGGGGCAACGTGTCCACGCTGGGCTTCAGCTTCGCGGGCGCGTTTGCGGCCAAGCTCGCGTTTCCGGACCGGCAGTGCGTGAACATCACCGGCGACGCGGGCGTGTGCTACATGATGGGCAGCTTCGAAGCGGCCGCGCGCTACAAGGTCGGCATCACCACGCTGCACATCAACAACGGCGGTTACTCGGGGTACGGGCCGGGCTTCTGGGGCAAGGGGCACGATCCCTACACCTGGAAAGTGTCGGACCACGGCTCGGCGTGCATGGCGTCGATGGCGCGCGCCGTGGGCTTCCACGCCGAGGACGTGACCGAACCTTCGGAGATCATCCCGGCGCTCAAACGCGCGTTCGACGAAAACGAGAAAGGCCGCCCGGCCTTTCTCGAGTTCATCTGCTCGCACTATCCCGTGCACGGCGGGTGGGTAGGTCGTTGAGCGTGCACGGCACGCACGCGGAGCCCTGGTGCTTCGTCCTCGCTCGAGGAGGCAGGCACATCGTGTTGCACCTGACGTTGTTGTGCGCGTCCCTCGCGCTCGCGTGCGCCAGCCTTGCAGCCCACGCGCAGGGCTTTCCCACCAAACCCGTAAGAATCGTCAATCCGTTCACACCGGGCGGCGGGGTCGACGCCGTCGCGCGTCCGCTCGCGCAGCAGCTGAACGAGGCGTGGGGGCAGCCGGTGATCATCGACAACCGGCCCGGGGCGGGCACCACGATGGGCACCGAGCTCGTCACCCGCGCAACGCCGGACGGCTACACCCTGCTCCTCACGAACGGCTCGCTCGGAACAGTGTCGGCGCTTTACCGTAAGCTTTCGTTCGATCCGCTGAAAGACCTCGCGCCGATCGCGCTCACGATGACCTCGCCGTATATCCTCACGGTCCATCCCAGCGTGAAAGCCACTTCGGTGGCCGAGTTCATCGCGCTCGCGAAGGCGAGCGGCGGCAAGATGGTCTACGCCTCGGTCGGCCAGGGCTCGCTCGCGCATCTCACGATGGAGCTTTTCAAATCGCGGGCGAATTTCGAGATGTTGCACGTGCCGTACAAGGGCGGCGCGCCTTCAGTGACCGGGTTGGTGGGCGGGGAGGTCCAGGCGAGCTTTAGTACCGTATCCGCGATCGTCCCGCTGGCACGCGCGGGCAAGGTGCGCGCGCTTGCCGTGAGCAGCGTGAAGCGCATCGAGCTCGCGCCCGAGCTTCCGAGCCTCGCGGAATCCGGCTTCCCGGGATTCGACGCCGTGAGCTGGTATCCGATCTTCGCGCCCGCAGGCACGCCGCGCGCGCTGGTTCTTAAGATCAACGCGGACGTGAACCGGATACTGGCGAAGCCCGACATCCGCGAGCGCTTCCTCAGGATCGGCATGATTCCGTTCATCGGCACGCCGGAGGCGCTGCACGATTACCTGCACGCCGACGTGAAGCGCTGGGAACGTATCATCACCGATCTTGGCGTCAAGCCGGATTAGGTAATGACGGACGTTGCGGACTGCTCTCGTGTTGCGCCTGCGATCGCGGTGACGCTTCGTCGCGCGAGGCATGCCCGAACTTGCGTCGCGCGGTGCGCCGGGACGAAGCGCTCGCCCAGAGCCCTCCATCCCGCGCATTACCGCCGAACCGGCTGTTTCGAATCAGCCGTGCTACTGGTCGAACAGCGCAAACGTCCACACCGAGCCGCCGAGCGGAATATCCGGCAGGCCGCGGCGTCCTGAGCCGGAGCCGCCCAGGCCCGAGAGCACGGTGACATACTGCTTGCCGTTTTTCGTCCAGGTGATCGGCTGGGCATTGACGCCCGAGCCCGTTTTGAACGCCCACAGCGGCGCGCCGTTACTGGCATCGACTGCGATCACTTCGCCATTGTGCTTGCCGGTGAAAAGCAGGCCGCCGCCGGTCGCAAGCATCGCGGAGGCGATCATTTCGCCGTAGAGCGGTTTGCGCCAGACCGCTTTGCCGGACACCGGATCGATGGCTTCCATGTGCCCCGCAAGCGTTTCCGGAGTGACCGGGGAGGTCACGTTCTCGACGCTCTGGTAGCGGGAGCCCTGCTTGTACGGCTGATAGGGGACGAACCGGTAGGTCGAGTAACCGTGGTTCGTATTGGCGTAGAGCAGACCGGTGTTCGGATTGAATGCGGCGTGCGGCCAGTTCTTCGCGCCGCGTATGCTGGGCCACATCTCGATGGTTTCCCCGGCACGCAGCTTTTTCGACTCCTCCGACTCGACAGGCCGCCCTGTCTTCAGGTCGATGTGCGTGGCCCAGTTGACCTTGGCGTACGGCTGGGCCGAGAGCAACTGGCCGTTTGCGCGATCGAGCACGTAAAGAAAGCCATTGCGGCTCATTTGCATCGCGACCTTGCGCATCTGCCCGTTCACGCGCACGTCGCCCAGAATGATTTCCCACGAATCCCAGTCCCAGATGTCGTTGGGCGCGACCTGGTAATGCCACGCGATTTCCCCTGTCTTCGGGCGAACTGCGAGGATCGATGCGACATACAGATTGTCGCCCTTGCGGTTCGCAGGATTCCACGCGCCGGCGTTGCCGGTGCCCCAGTACACGAGATCAAGCTCGGGATCGTACGAGCCGGTGATCCAGGTGCTCGCGCCGCCGCGCAGGTATGAGGTCCGCGGTTCCCACGTCTCGTGGCCTTTCTCACCTGGACCTGCGGTCGTGTAACGGCGCCAGAGTTTCTTGCCGGTGGCAGGATCCCACCCGTCGAGGAAACAGCGGGCGCCGAACTCCGCGCCCGAGCAGCCGGTGATGAGCACGCCGTTGGCGATCAGCGGCGCGACGGTCAGCGAATAACCTTCCTTCCACTCCGCGACCTTCTGCTTCCAGACCTGTTTTCCGGTCTTCTGGTCGAGAGCCACGACGTGCGCATCGAGCGTCGTTCGAAATACCTTGCCCTCGTAGATCGCGACGCCTTTATTGGAAACGCCGCAGCACACAACGCGCGGCGTGTCCGGGTCGTACTGCACGGGCGTGCGCCAGATCATTTTCCCGCTGACGGCGTCGATCGCATAAGTCCATCGGGCGTTCGACACGTACATCACGCCGTCGTACACCATCGGCTGGGCCTGCTCGCCCAGCTCGTTTTCCAGCGAGAGGTTCCAGACCGGTACGAGCTTTTTGACGTTGCCCGTGTTGATCTGCGTGAGCGGGCTGTAGCGGTTGTGGTTATAGCCCATGCCGTAGGTGACGACGTCATCGGTGTTGCGGCCGTCAGCCGTAAGCTCCGCCTGCGTCGGACCGACACCCGTTCCCGCGACCGGAACGGCCCGCTCGGCCCTGTCCGTGGCGGCACAGCCGGCGAGGAATACCAATGCGATCAGCATCTTTTTCATTTCGCTTCCCCCTGGTGGTTATCCAGATCCCCGATGAAGCGGTCCTGCACCTGCCAGAAAAGCTTAGACCTGCTGCCACGCGGTTACAACCCGCGTTCGATGTCTGCGCTTTTGAGATAGCCCCGGCCAATGGTCACGCGGGCGCAGGGCGCCATCCATTTGCCAGCTTGTCGTTCAATATGAAATCCGATCTTCACCGGAACGAGCGCAGTTGCGGTGCTGGAAAGGGTTTCGGACGTTCCGGGATTGCCGCGCCGCTTTGGCGGCTCGCAATGACGATCAAGGTGGTGCACGCCTGCCCCCGTTCGTGCTGAGCAGCGGTAGCGGCCGTCGAAGCATGAACAAACGTCGTGCGCGCAGTGCGCCGATGCGCGCTCGGGGAGCAGGGGTTATGCGGCGCCCCATCACCCCATCACCCCATCACCCCATTCACCATGCCGCTGCCGCAGCCGCGCCTGGTCGACGCGGCCGACGTCATCCTGGAAGCCCTCACGCAGGGTCATTCGATCCTGACGCCCGCGGTGTGCACGACCTTGCCCCATTTCTGAACGTCCGCCCGGATTCGCTGTGCGAGCTGTTCGGGCGTTCCACCCACGGCCACGCCGCCCTGCGTCAGCAGGCGGTCTTTCACTTCCTGCATCGCGAGTATTTTCATCGTCTCGGCGTTCATCTTCATGATGATGTCGCGCGGGGTGGCTATGGGCATAAGCAGGCCGAACCAGCTGTCGGCTTCGAAGCCTTTGAGCGACTCGCCGATCGCGGGAACATCCGGCAATGCCGGCGAGCGCTTGCTCGACGCGACGCCCAGCGCGCGTATGCGGCCCGATTTGATATGCGGCAGGGACGAGGGAATGCTGTCGAAGAAGAGCTGGACGTTGCCGGGTATGAGATCGGAGAGGCCGGGTGCGCTGCCTTTGTAAGGCACGTGCAGCGCGGCGAAGCCGCCGATCTGCTTGAGCATTTCCTGCTCCAGATGCGACAGCGTGCCCTGGCCCTGCGACGCGAATACGAGCTCGCCGGGCCGTGACCGGGCGAGCGCGATCAGCTCCTTCACGTTTTTGACCGGAAGCGTCGGGTGCGCGACCAGCACGTGCGGCACGTTGCCCGCGAGCGCGACCGGCGCGAGATCGCGCTCGAGGTTGTAGCCGAGCTTCGCATACGTGCTCATGCCGATCGCATTGGTGGTGATGGCCGCCATGACCGCGGTGTAACCGTCAGGCGCCGCTTTGGCGACCATTTCCACACCCAGGTTGCCCCCGACGCCCGGGCGATTGTCGACGATGACCTGATGTGCCCAGGCCTCGGTAAGCTTCTGTGCGATCGTGCGCGAAAGCAGGTCGGCTGCGCCCACCGGCGGGAACGGAACGATGATGCGTACGGTTTTTGTCGGATAGTTTTGGGCAAGCGCGTCCGCTGCGCCGAGGGCGAGTCCTATCGCGAAGATGCATCCGAGCCTGCTGTTCATGCCGCGTTCCTTTCGGTCGGTATGGAAGCTGTGTGAAAGCAGGAGAGCCTACGCGACGCGCAAGCGCTCGCGGCGCCTGGCTC
Organism: Burkholderiales bacterium; assembly: GCA_046597455.1. Lineage (GTDB taxonomy): Bacteria > Pseudomonadota > Gammaproteobacteria > Burkholderiales > SG8-41 > JAQGMV01. The sequence continues at coordinate 10,453 of JBKJKJ010000040.1, read as the reverse complement.
TAAAAAAGAGCGCCCAGCCCAGCGATGGTGCGTGGATGGCGCGCGCTGCGGGGACAATCGAACATGACGTAGACTGGCGATCTTCATCGTAGAGCGGGGACGGACGTGGCCTTCGATCTTTTAATACGAAACGCGCGGCTCGCCAATAGCGGCGGGTCGAATGCAACCGTGGACATCGCCGTCTCCGGGGGACGTATCGCCGCCATCGAGGCGCGCATTGCCGGCGAGGGCGAGAGTGTCGATGCCGGCGGGCATTTCGTTTCTGCGGGATTGGTGGAGAGCCACTTCCATCTCGACAAGTCCCGGATACTCGACCGTGTCGCGCCGCTCGAAGACCGCCGCGCGACCGACTACATGAAGCGCGTATCGGCGGTGAAAGACTCGTTCACCGTCGAGGACATCTACGCGCGCGCGAGCGATACGCTTGAGCAGTGCATGCTGAATGGCGTGATGCACATGCGCACGCATATCGAGGTCGACGCACCCATCGGCCTGAAAGGCTATGAAGCCATCGCGCGCCTGGCCAGGGATTACGCATGGGGCATGGACCTGCAGCTGTGCGTGTTCCTGCAGGAGGGCTGGACCAACGTGCCGGGAGCGGAATCGAATGTGGTGCAGGCGCTCGAGCGGGGCGCGACGGTCGTCGGCGGCGCGCCGCGCTACGACGTCGACGGCCCCGCGCAGATCGAGCGCATCTTCGCGGTCGCGAAGGACTTCGATGTCGACGTCGACATCCATCTCGACGGCGGCTACACCACGCACGACATGACGATCTGGCAGGTGTGCGATCTCACCGACCACATGGGGTGGGGCGGACGCGTGGCGATCGGCCACGGCAACAAGTATTCGTGCCTGCCGGATGGGGAGCTCAAAGCGCTCGGCAAGCGCCTCGGCGATTCCGGCGTGGCGGTGTCGGTGCTGCCGACGACCGATCTCTTCACCAGCGGGCGTCACATGGAGCACAGCGTCATGCGCGGCGTCGCCGACGCCAATGCGCTCGTCGAGCAGGGTGCGAACTGTTCCATCGCGACCAACAACGTGCTGAATCCTTTCACGCCTTATGGCGACTGCTCGCTGGTGCGCATCGCGAACCTGTACGCCAACGTGGTGCAGCGCGGCTCGATCAGGGATTTGGACGAGTGCTTCGCCATGGTGACCGACCGCGCGGCACGCATACTTCGCAAAGACGATTACGGAATCGCGGTGGGCAATTCCGCCGATCTGGTCGTGTGGAACGCGAAGACCCCTGCCGAAGTCATCGCATCGGTGGCGCAGCCTGTGGCGGGATTCAAACGCGGGAAGCGTGTGTTCACGCGCGAGATCGCGGCCTTGCACCGGCCCTGAGCGCGGCTCCCGCCCGTTCGTCCTGAGCGTCGCGGCAGCGAAGTCGACGGATGAACAACCGCCGCGTGACTCGCGCCAATGTGCGCCATCGGACGCGCACCCATCCTCGCGTCCGCAGACCTCACCGCGCACGGCCTTTCGGACGTTCCGGGATTGCCGCGCCGCCTTCGCGGCTCGCAATGACGATCGAGGTGGCATACGCCCTCTCCCGGTTCGTGCTGAGCAGCGGCAACGGCCGTCGAAGCATGAACAACCGCTGCGACTCGCGCTAATATGCGCCATCGGACACGAATGCATTCCACGTGTCCGCACACCTGGAGGCAACAAGCATGGCGAAGATCCACATCGTGGCGCCCGACGCGCCCATGGAAGAAGCGAAGAATCTCGACAGCGGGCGCAAGCTCGGCAGCGGCGGGCTGCGCCTGGGCGTGCTCGACAACAGTAAAGGCAACGCCGACCACCTGCTCAATCTCATCATCGAAGGCGTGAAGCGGGAGTTCAAAGTGGATTCGGTGGTTTACAAACGCAAGCCTGCATCGAGCCGGCCCGCGACCGAACAGATCCTCGACGAGCTCGAGAACGAGGCCGACCTCGTCATCAGCGCCATGGCCGATTGAGGCTCGTGCACGTCGTGGAGTGTCCACGACATGGCACAGCTCACCAAGCGCGGCCTGATCGCCGCGGTCGTGTGCAGCGACAGCTTCATGAAGCTTGGCAGCGCGCAGGCGAAAGTGTTCGGCGTTCCCGACCTTCCGTTGCTGAAGATCCAGCATCCGCTCGGCGGGCTGCAGATGGACAAGGTGCGCGAGCGTGCGGCGATCGCACTGCCGCAGTTCCTCAAGGTGGTGAAGGAGAAACAACAGTCATGAGCTCGCTCGAAACCCTTTTGAGAGCGCCCGGCGCGATGCACGAAGTCGACGACGATCCCGAAGCCGTCCACGAGTTTCTCTGCGAACGCGGCCTGAGCGACGGCCTGCCTGTCATCCCGCCTACGCCCCAGCGCGTCGAGCGCATGCTCGCCTACTGCGACCGCGATCTCGACAAGGCGGTGGTGAAGATCCCGCCGCGCTTCGGCGCCGCGACGCCGATCCGCATCGCCGCGAACGCGGTGATGGCGGGCTGCCGGCCCGAGCACTTCCCGCTGGTCATGCTCGCGCTCGAGGCACTGGCCGAGGAGCCGTACAACCTCTACGGCACCCAGGCGACGACGCACCCGTGCACGCCGATGCTCATTTTCAACGGCCCGATCGCGAAGGCGGTCGGCATGAATGCCGGCCACAACGTGATGGGCAACTACTTCCGCGTCAACGCGTGCATCGGGCGCGCGGTGCGGCTCGCGCTGGTCAACATCGGCGCGGCGATCCCCGGCACCGGCGACATGGCGACGCAGGGCACGCCTGCAAAGTTCAGCTTCTGCGTGAGAGAGAACGAAGAGGCGAGCCCGTGGGAACCGCTGCACGTCGAGATGGGCTTCCCGGAAGAAGCCACGACCTGCACCGTGATCGCGGCCGAAGGCCCGCACAACGTCAACGACCACGAAAGCATCACCGGCGTCGGCATTCTCACGATGATCGCCGGCACCATGACCACGACCGGCTCGAACAACACCTATTACGCGGGCCAGCCGTGCGTCGCTTTCGGCCCGGAGCACGCGCAGACGTGCGCCACCGACGGCATGAGCAAAGCCGACGTGAAGCAGTGGCTCTTCGAGCGCGCCACGCTGCCGCTCGGCCGCTTCTCGGAGGAGAGCATCGAGCGCCGCTTCCGCCGCAAACAGGCCGAGACTTACGCCAACGCCACGCTCGACGCACCGGTGGGGATCTTTCAGAAGCCCGAAGATCTGGTGGTGATCGTCACCGGCGGGGCGGGCAAGCACTCGTCGTTCATTCCGACGTTCGGCAATACGCGGGCGGTGACGCGGGCGCTGAAGCGGGAAGACGGGGAGCTGGTAAAGGATGTCGCGGAGCTGAGAAGGGGGTAGCGGCCTGGTGCAGAACCATGGCAGTGGAGCCCGGTCGCGCAGCACCTGCCCCAAGCGCGTGGATCAACTTCGCCCCATGCGGCTACCCGTTTGTCTTGAGCGTAGCGAGGCGAAGTCGAAAGATGAACGGCCGGACGCAGGATAGGGTTTGGGGCGGAACGAACTGCGCGGCGCCGCCCCCACGAAGGCCGCAACGTGTAATCCCCTCGTGCAATGTTCTTACCGGAGGTCCTCATGGCTGACGACGGCAGCAAGCAATCGGAGAATGTGTGGCCACTCCCGAAGTTCTACTTCGAGGTGAAGTGGGGTTCCTCGGTGATGTCCTTCCAGGAAGTCAGCGGTCTCGATGTCGAGGCGCAGCCGATCGAGTATCGCCACGGCAACAATCCGCAGTTCCCGACAATCAAGATGCCCGGCATCAGGAAATTCGGGAACGTGACCATGAAGAAGGGCACCTTCACCGGCGACGTCAGGTTCTGGGATTGGCTAAACCAGATCAAGATGAACACGATCAAGCGTCAGGACGTAACCATCAGCCTCCTCGATGAATCGGGGAAACCCACAATGGTGTGGACACTGGCCAACGCATGGCCGACGAAAGTCACGGGCACCGACCTGAAAGCGAGCGGTAACGAAGTCGCGATCGAAACCATCGAGCTCGCGCACGAAGGGCTGAAGATCGCAACATCCTGAGCGTGAAGCCGGTCGACAGAACGCATCCACCCTCCCGCGCTTGAGGTCGAAGGATGTTGGGGCCTTCGCTCGTCGACGCTGGCCCTTGACCGCGCTTCCAGACGGCTACTGCCCTTGCGCCCCGCCAAGGCGCAAAATGTAAGAACAGACCGGATCTAACCGCGGCATCGCTTGCTCACGTTTTGTTCGAAAACAGGAGGAGTCCATGTTCGAGCGCCTCGTTCGTGCCCTGATTGCATCGATTGTCCTGTGGTCGGCGGCCGCGCTACCGGCAAGGGCTGCAACTACAAGCCCTGAGCAGCCTTATCCGTCCAAGCCCATCCGCCTCATCGTTCCGTTCGCGCCCGGCGCCACCAACGATATGCTGGGGCGCATGGTGGCGAACCAGCTCAACCAGACGCTGGGGCAGCCCGTGATCGTGGACAATCGTGCAGGGGCCGAAGGCATCATCGGCACGGACCTCGCCGCAAAGGCCAGGCCGGATGGTTACACGCTGCTCGTCGTCTCTTCGGCTTACACCATGAACCCCGTGATCATGAAGCTGCCGTACGACCCGGTCACCGCGCTGACGTTCGCCTCGAAGATCGGGACGAGCTTCGTCGTGCTGACCGTCGGACCGAAGTTGCAGGTGACCTCGGTCAAGGATCTCGTGGCCGCAGCGCGGGCCCGGCCTGGTGAGATCGTGCTGTCGAGCTCGGGCGGCTTCCTGCACTTCGCATCGGCGTTGTTCACGAGCATGTCGAAAGAGAAATTCAACATCGTCCTCTACAAAGGCGGCGCCCCGGCCATGATGGACGTCATCGCGGGGCAGACCCACGCCGCTTTCCAGGCGAGCGCACCCGTGCTGCCTCACCTGCGTTCGGGACGGCTCAGGGGCCTTGCGGTCGGAAGCCTCACGCGCGCCGAGCTCCTTCCCGATCTCCCGACGCTCGACGAGTCGGGCATGAAAGGTTACGAGTGCGCGAACTGGTACGCCATCGCGACCGCATCGGGCACGCCGCGCCCGATCGTGAAGCTGCTGCACGACGAGATCGCCCGCTACTTCACGGCACCCGAGACCCTCAAACAACTGGGCGCCCTGGGCATCTCGGTCGATATCAAGACCGCCGAGGAGATGCAGAAAATCATTCCGGCCGAGATCGCGAAGTGGACGAAGGTCGCGATCGAAGCGGGCATGCCGCGGGAGAAATGAAGGAGCAAGTCAAAAGCCTAGACACGGAGGACACGAAGGACACGGAGGAATCAAAGCACGTCTTGTGATGAGGAGTAGCAGCCCGCGCCCCTGCATAGACGCCGCTTTTTCTCTTTTATCCGCAGTGTCCTCTACTGTCCTCGGTGTTAAAGCTTTTTCAGGCGGCATCCGGTCAATCCTCGATTGGAATGACGAGCGGCTCGACCTTCCAGATCCCGCTCATGTATTCGCGTATCGCGCGGTCCGACGAGAACTTCCCCATGCGTGCGGCGTTGAGGATCGACATGCGCGTCCACCGGTCGCGGTCGCGCCATGCAGCGTCGACCGCCGCCTGGCAATCGGCGTACGACGGATAGTCTGCCAACACCAGGTACTCGTCGTGCCGCAACAGGTTGTCGATGAGCGGCCGGAAGAGCTCGCGGTCGCCGCGCGAGAACACGCCGTCGCGGACGAGATCGACCGCCGATCGCAGGCCGGCGTGCGCCGCGTAGTGCTCGGCCGGCCGGTAGCCGTCGCGCTTCACCTGTTCGACCTGATCGACCGTAAGCCCGAACAGGAAGAAGTTGTCGGCGCCCGCTTCCTCGCGGATCTCGATGTTGGCGCCGTCCAGCGTGCCGATGGTGAGCGCGCCGTTCATCGCGAACTTCATGTTGCCGGTGCCTGAGGCTTCCCTGCCCGCGGTCGAAATCTGCTCGGAGAGATCGGCCGCCGGGTAGATGTCGTGTCCCTGCTTGACGTTGAAGTCGGGGATGAAGACGACGCGCAGACGCTCGCTGACCTGGGGATCGTTGTTCACGACTTCGGCAACGCCGTTGATCAGCCGGATGATCAGCTTAGCCAGGTAGTAGCTGGGTGCCGCCTTGCCGCCGAAGATCACGGTGCGCGGCGCGATGTCGGTGGTGCGGTCGCGCTTCAGGCGATCGTAGAGGCTGATGACGTGCAGGATGTTCAGGTGCTGGCGCTTGTACTCGTGGATGCGCTTCACCTGCACGTCGAACATCGAACCGACATCCACCGAAATGCCGCACCGGCGACGAATCACCTCCGCGAGCCGCGCTTTCGCGGTGCGTTTCATCCGCTGCCATTCTTCGCGAAAGCCGGCGTCCTTGGCCAGCGGCTCGAGCGCCCTGAATGCGTTGTGATCGCGCGTCCACGCGTCGCCGATCCACTTCGTCGCAAGCTGTGCGAGCGGCGGGTTCGAAAGCATCAGGAATCGCCGCGGCGTGACGCCGTTGGTGACGTTCCTGAACTTGTCCGGCATGAGCGCGTAAAAGTCCTCGAGGACGGTGTGCTCGAGCAGCTCGCTGTGCAGCTCGGCGACGCCGTTGATCGCGCGGCTGCCGACGCACGCCAGGTGCGCCATGCGCACGTAGCGCTCGCCGCTTTCGTCGATGAGCGACAGCCGCTGCAGCTTCCCGTCGTCGCCGGGGTAACGGCTCCGGACTTCGTCCAGGAAGCGTCGGTTGATCTCGTATACGATTTCGAGATGCCGCGGCAGCACGTTGCCGAACAGGGCGACGGGCCACTTTTCCAGCGCTTCGGGCATCAGGGTATGGTTGGTATACGCGAAGATGCGCCGGGTATCGGCCCACGCGGCATCCCATTCCATGCCGTATTCGTCGACGCACAGGCGCATGAGCTCGGCAACGGCGATCGCGGGGTGCGTGTCGTTGAGCTGCGCCACGTAGCGGTCTGCGAACCCGGCGAAGCTCGACGCACCCTGAAGGTGGATGCGCATCATGTCCTGCAGCGCGCACGTGACGAAGAAATACTGCTGCTCCAGCCGCAGTCGCTTCCCGGCGGCCGGCTCGTCGTTCGGATACAGGACCTTTGTGATGTTCTCCGATTCGACCTTGCGCTCGACCGCGCCGTAATAGTCGCCGACGTTGAATGCCCGGAAGTCGAAAGACTCCGTGGCCTGCGCGCTCCAGAGCCGCAGGAGGTTCGCGGTGCCGACGCGATACCCGAGGATCGGCGTGTCGTACGCGACGCCGCGAACCACGCGGTCCGGAATCCAAAGAACGCGATGACGTCCGTCCGTATCGGTGTAAGTCTCGGTGTGGCCGCCGAGCTTCACGTCGAATGCGATCTCCGGGCGCGCGATCTCCCACGGGTTGCCGCAGCGCAGCCACTTGTCGGTGACCTCGACCTGCCAGCCGTCCTCGATGCGCTGGTTGAAGATGCCGAACTCGTAGCGGATTCCGTAGCCGATCGCGGAGACCTGAAGGGTCGCGAGCGACTCCATGTAGCACGCCGCGAGACGGCCGAGGCCGCCATTGCCGAGACCCGGTTCCTCCTCCTGCTCGAGCAGAACTTCGAGGTCCAGCCCGAGCTCGTCCATCGCCGTCCGGGCCGTTTCGGTAATGCCGAGGTTGAGGAGGTTGGCGCCCAGATGCGGGCCGAGCAGGAACTCGGCGGAGAGATAGCAGACCGTGCGCGACGCGTTGTCCTTGTACGTCTCCGCGGTTTTGATCCAGCGCGCGAGCAGCCGGTCTCGCACCGTGTAGGCCAGCGCCTGGTAGTAGTCGTTCGTCGTGGCCACCGAGCGAAAGCGCGCCTGGACGAAGAACAGGTTGTCCATGAAATCGCGCTTGATCGCTTCGACGCTGAGACCGGTGCGGGCCGACTCCGGGCCTGGAGGCGACACATTCTTTTTCGATGCCGGCTTGGGCATGGGCGATCTCCTCGGCGTTAAGGCGGTGAGCTATAGCACGGCGGGGGACCGGGCGGCTATGAGTGCTGGCTGTCGGTGGCGTCGGCGCTCGCTCGCGACGAGTTAGTTTGACAATCCCGGCAGTGCGACCATAATGATCAGCATGATCCATATAGCGAGGTCGCCGTGATCACCGAAACCAACGCCGTCGCCTTTCGGCAGAACCTGGGCGAGATGATCAGCCAGGTTCAGTACAGAAAAGACAGCATCGTCATCACAAAGGACGGGCGTCCGGTTGCGGCGCTCATCGATGCGAAGCTCTTCGAGCGCATCCGGCGCATGCAGGAGCGGTTCGACGCGCTTTCCGCGCGCATGGCCGAGGCTTATGACGACGTGCCGGAGGAGCAGGGCATGGCCGAAATCAAGTCCGCCGCCGCTGAAGTGCGAGCGGAGTTCAAAGCCCAGCGCGCGCAGCCGAAAGCGTCCAGCAAGCGCAGGAAAGGCTGAGCGTTGCCGACGCTGCGGGTCGTCCTGGACACGAATGTCCTCGTGTCAGGCACCGCTTATCCTGCGAGCATCCCCGGACGCATCCTCGGTGCCTGGCGACAGGGCGCGATCGAAGTCGTGCTGTCGCATTACATCCTGGAAGAACTCGCCCGCGTCCTCCCGCGCCTTAATCAGCGGCTGAAGTGGGAGCCGAAGGATTTCGCGGATTATGTCGACATCCTCGCGCTTCAGTCCGAGGTGGTCGAACCGCAGCCGCTCGAAGCCGACGCTGCGCGCGATATCGCCGACATTTCAGTGCTCGGCACGCTGCTCGCGGCGAAGGTCGACTACCTCATTACCGGCGATGACGATTTGCTCGCACTCGCAGCGCAACATTCAATCGTCTCGCCTGCGGAGTTCTGGCGGAAGCATGGAAGCTGATTTGAATGTGAGCTAGGTTCGTCGGTTCGGGACTCGGTAGGTGAATGGGTCGTCAGGTTTTCGCCTGCGCTACTCCTGCACGGTCTTGTCTGTCGGCACGTCGGCGTCGGGCTTCTCAGCGCGTGGAACGTCACTGGCGTGGTGCTGTTGATGCGGCTTTTTGCCAGGCTGGGGGGTTTCGTCCGCGTCGGGACTCACCTTTTCGCCGTGATGCTTCTTTTCCTGCTGGACTTTCTTGTCGTGCGCTACGTTCCTGGGGTCGCTCATGTTGTGCTCCTGGGCTGGTTTCGCGGCTGCGCCGCACGCGTTGGTGTAGCAATCTTCAGCCCTACGACCCCAGCGAGGCGACGGATGAGGTGCACCTGAACGGCGCTGGAAGAAGAGGCGCCGCTTGCTTGAACAGCTTTCCCCCCGATTCATCAGTGGAACTCCGGCGGATCGCGGAAGGTTCCAGGCCAGGGCCGCAGTAGCCAGCCCCCAACTACTGGTGATCCTCTTCACGCTGATGCCGGACTGTGCCCCACGTCACGTGACCTATTCGTGGCCACGCTAAATGCCGAATGCATTAGACTTGTTCGCGTCGCCTTGCGGTATTTGCCCCCGCAGCTTTGTGGTGAATGGCGGGGCACGCCCTGACTTTGTGTTTCCGCCCGACCCGCGTGAGAAACAGGACCGGCATGTGCTGGACGTGATTGTCGGTCTTGATGCGGCCGAGCGTCACACTGCCGCTCAACCTGCGAGTGACGGTACAGTTCCTGGAGGACGATCGCGCTGCGGCAACTATTCAGCATCTGGCTGCGTCAGGCCAAGAGAGACGGTCGCTTCCCACCTCACCCCATACCACTTCACGGTCACAACCGAACCACATCCGTTCCTGAGTTCAGCGTGGTTGTTTCTGCGCATCACCAGGTTGACTGTTCCCGGCATGGCCTGCACGTTGAGGACGCGACATCCACCATCAGCGTCGCCTCGAGCTCGTGGCACGCCGCGTGCAAGCGCTCGATGTCGCGCATGTCGGCGTCCATCGAGAACAGGCCTTCGGTGAGATGAGGATCGCGTTCTTCGCATCGTGTTCGCGGATGCGCTGAAGAATGCTTCGGGCCTGATGGTGATCGAGGTGACGCTCACGGGGCCGGTGCGCGTCATGACACAGATTGCATCAGCGCGACTCGGTCTTGTGGCCAGTGACAGCTGTTGATCTTTTTTGACATAAGTGTATCGACGTGTGCTCGACGGGGAGCGAAGCATCGAAGACGCTGACAAACTGTTGCTCAATCTGTACGGCCTTGCGCGTGAATTGCCGATACGCGAGTTTCAGACCCAGGCGCTGCTGCTGCTGAAACCCCATCTGCACTTCCGCTCCGCCATCTGGGGAGAGGGTAGAAAAAGCGCGCTGTGGCTTGTCCCCCACAAACTGCACACGTACCACGTCGATCCCGACGCTGTGGCGCGCTGGGGTGAGATCATCCGGCTCGACAAGACCATTCCCATCCTGCTCGAGAATCTCGGAACAACGATACCGTTCCACGCGCCGACCCTGTTCAGCGGATCGGGCACGAATAAATCGTCGAGCTCCGACCATTCCGAATGCAGCAGCTCCAGAAAACCGGGCTGCGCGAAATAAACGAAACCCGATTCATCGACCAGTGCGAAGCGCGACTGC
>JBKJKJ010000425.1:0-7161 GCA_046597455.1 Burkholderiales bacterium | reverse complement strand
CCACATCTTGGTGCCGTTCAGCACATAGTGCTCACCCTGGCGCTCGGCGCGCAGCCGCATGCTGACCACATCCGAACCGGACCCGGATTCGCTCATCGCAAGCGCGCCGACGTATTCGCCGGTAATTAGCTTCGGCAAATACTTCGCTTTCTGCGCCGCAGTGCCGCTGCGGTGGATCTGGTTCACGCACAGGTTCGAGTGCGCCCCGTAGGACAGACCCACGGCGGCCGAAGCGCGTGAAATCTCCTCCATCGCGACCATGTGAGCGGTGTAGCCCATCCGGGCGCCACCATATTCTTCTGCTGCCGTGACGCCGAGCACCCCGAGCGTACCCAGCTTGCGCCACAGGTCCATCGGAAACTGGTCGCTGCGGTCGATCTCAGCGGCGCGAGGGGCGATCTCGGCCTGCGCGAAAGCACGCACGGACTGGCGCAGAAGGGCGACGTCCTCGCCCAGGTCGAATCTCAAGCCGGGTAAATCGAGCGGATCCATGATTATTCCCAACGTGACCAGCGCATTGCCGGCAGGCCGTGCATCACGAGCCCGGGATGATTCCCGGCTCGAGCGTGCGGCAATGATCCGAAACCGCCTCGGGCCGGCACTTCCACACGCGGTCCATGAACCGGCTCGCGAAGCAGTGCTTCAACGCGTGGCGCAATGGACGCAGGCGGAAAGGATAGCCGAAGACGTAGGGATGGATGGAGATATTGCACACCAGTGGATGCTTCTCGCTCTGCTCCACCATTTCCTCGAACTGGTCGACCAGCATGTCGCAAAACTCGCGCCCGGTATGCTGGCGATGCACGACCTGCGGTGAATCGTTGAGCTCGACCGGATACGGCACCGACAGTATCGGGCCCGCACGCGTGCGCATCCAGACCGGCTGATCGTCGTGCGGCCAGTCCATCACGTATTCGTACCCCGCCTCCTTCAGCACATCGAGTGTCCACGGATTTTCATACGCGCCCGCGCCCATCCAGCCTTTGGGCTGGCGGCCTTCGTTGCGAGTGAAAGTCCCAGTCACGTCCTGAATCGCGCGTGCCTCGTCGTCTTCCCAGCGGAAATCGTGGAGGTTCTCGGAGTTGGTCCGGCCATGGCCGACGATCTCGTCACCGCGTTGGCGCAGGCGTTCGAAAATCTGGGGGGCGTAGTCGTAAAGCAGACTGTTGGTGTTGTGCGCGAGCGGCATGTCGAGCTCGTCGGCCAGGTCGAACAGGCGCCAGATGCCCACGCGGTTGCCGTAATCACGCCACGAATAGTTGCGCTGCGTCTGCGGCTCGCCGTGCTTGGCGTTGTCGTGTCCGCGGCCCTTGCCGAACGCGAAACACTCGACATTCGTCGTAATGCAGAACGCAAGCCGCTTGCCTTCAGGCCAGCTGTAATCCCTGCGCTCGATGAGCGGTGAATAGTCGTAGCGGTTGTGTTGCGGTAATTTCATCCGGCTCGGTCTCCATTGTGTTCAATGGGCAAATTACCACATCACGGCTTTCTGCCGTCGCGGTCATGCGGCCGGCTCGCCCCCCCCTTCCGGCAGCCCTGGTCGGCTTGTCGAAAGGCCGAGCGCGGCCCTGGCCTGCACGCTCAGCGCAGGGTATGGCGCTCCACCGCCTGCCAGTCGATTTCGAGCCCGAAACCCGGCTTGTCCCCGAGATGGATGTAACCATCGCGGAAAGTCACCCGGTCCCTGAAAATCTGATGAGGCAGCGGATCGCGAACGTCCGAGCCGTGGGATTCGACGCAATACCCGACTTGCGGCATCGCGACCACCAGGTGGGCGTGAATTTCCGGGGAGTGATGCGGCACGACGAAGACACCGTGCTGCTCTGCAAGCTGGGCCACGCGTATCGATTCGGTGAAACCCGCGGCACGCGTCGAATCGAACTGCAGGTAGCGTATCGCCCCGCACTCGATGAAATCACGCACCGTAAAGCGATGGATTTCGCGCTCTCCATGCGACAGCGGTATGCGGGTCTCACGGGCGAGCCGGACGTAATCCGCGGGCTGGAGATACCAGTGCAGCGGCTCTTCGAGCCAGGTGATGTCGTACGGCTCGACGCCGCGGGCGTAGCGGATGCAGTCGTTCAGACCGTAGGCGGCGTTCATGTCGAGCATGAGCAGGGTGTCGCGGCCAATGGCGTCGCGTACCGCAGCCACACGCTTAATTTCATCTTCCACCGAAAAACCGCCGGTCTTCAGCTTCACGGCACGATAACCCTTGGCGACGAAAGCCGCCATCTCCTCGGCCGCGCCGTTGATCGTCGCGTCACGCGGGTAATAGCCGCCGGTGGAATACGTAAATACCGGCCGGGCCTCGCCGCCGAGGAGCTTGTAGACCGGCATCCCGGCGGCTTTGCCTTTCAGATCCCACAGCGCGATATCGATTCCGCCGATCGCCGCCATCACCTGCTGCCGGGCGCTGCGCGGTACCGGCGGCACGAGCCCGTCAGCGCCGAACATCGCACGCGGGCGCGGCACGGTGAGGCTGAAAAGCCTGTCCCAGATGATTTCGTGGGCGAGCGCGTCCTCGCCGCGTATCACTTCCCCGAGGCGCGTCACCCATTCGGCGATCGCCTTGAGCGGTGAGCCGTGGATGATGCCGTAACCCGTCATGCCGCCCGCCTCGACTTCCACCAGGATCAGGCTGGAGTCCTTGAGCGCTTCCTGCGCTGTCCACAAAGCGTGGTCGAGGGGAATCGACAGCGCGTGCGCCCGTACTGCAGTTATTTTCATCGTCAGATCTCGCTTACATTTATGGCCCGGGGCCTCGGTGATACTCAACGCGCCCCGCAACCGCCCAATTCATCACTACATCACTGCATCACCGCATCACTACATCACCACATCACTTCATACCGGAAGCTTCGATTCGAGCCCGGTTTCCTTTGCGATTCGGCGCAGATCCGCGAGCGTGTCCTCGGGGAGCTGCAGACCTTCCCTGCGATGCTTCGCGTCGTTGTTCGCTTCGATCTCGCCCGGATAGAAAACCTCATCGAAACCCTGCGCGGTCGGCACGGCTTTGATCTCGGCGATATACGCCTCCATGCGCGAATTGAAATCCGCGAGCGGCTGGAAAGCTTCGATGTTCATTGCGATCACCAGATGTCCGCAGTTGCTTTTCTCCGCGGTCTTGTATGGGCTGTGCACCGCCGAGAGAAAACCGCTTCCGGTGAGCACGCCCGACATCATGTCCACCATGGCGGCGATCGCATAGCCCTTGTGCTCGGCCATCGGGAGAATGATACCGTCGATCGCTTCCTGCGGATCGGTCGTGGGCGCACCGTGCGCGTTGAGCGCCCAGCCCAGCGGAATCGGCTGGCGATTCTGGCGCGCGAGATAGATCTTGCCGCGGGCCACACCGGTTGCCGCCATGTCGACGACGAACGGGGTGCGGCCTCCGGCAGGGGCGGCGACCGACCACGGGTTGGTGCCCACGATCTTCTTGCGCCCGCCCCACGGCGCCATCGCCGGCCCGCCGTTACTCGTGACCATCGTGACGCAGCCTTCGCGCGCACCGGTCAGCGTGTAGTACATGCACGTGCCGAAGTGATTCGAGTACCGCACGCCGACGCATCCGATCCCGTGCGCCTTCGCCCGCTTGATGGCCTCCCGTGTGGCCTGCATCATGAGCACGTGGCCGACGCCATCGTGGCCGTCGATCACGGCCACGGCGCCGGCGTCGACGGCGAGCTCCGGCGTAGTCTGCGGTTTCATGACGCCGTTTCGCAGGCGATCCAGGTACCAGCCGAGCCGCAACACGCCGTGCGACTGATGGCCCCACAGATCGGCCTGGACCAGCGTGTCCGCCACGAGACGGGCGTCGGGCTCGGGAACGCCCTGGCCTGCGTAAACAGCGGTTGCAAAGTCGACGAGTCGTTCGGGATCGACGAGAGGTGTGGTGGGCATGTCGGGTTCTCTTCAGTGACAGCGGGGCGATGCACGCAGGTTGCTGCGCAGTTTCTCATGCCTCGCCGCGTGCGCCTATAATCACCGGCATCAGCCGTCCCGATTCCTATGCTTCCCCTCTCCGGTGTTCGCGTTGCCGAATTCTGCCAGGTGCTCGCAGGCCCGTTCTGCGGCGCGCTGCTGGCCGACATGGGCGCGGACGTCATCAAGATCGAGTCGCCCGAAGGCGACCTCATGCGCGCATGGCCGCCGATGCTCGAGGGCTACAGCCAGTATTTCGCCTCGGTGAATCGGAACAAGCGGTCGGTCGTGCTCGATCTGAAAGACCCTCAGGGCCTGAAAGCCGCGCGCGATCTCGCGCTTTCCGTCGATGTCGTCATCGAGAACTTTCGCCCGGGTGTCATGGCCCGATTCGGGCTCGATCACGCGACACTGTCCAAGGATAAACCGGCGCTGGTGTATTGCTCGGTGTCGGCTTTCGGACAGTCGGGGCCGCGGGCGAAGGAAGGCGGTTTCGATATGACGGTGCAGGCGATGAGCGGCGTCATGAGTGTCACCGGCGAGCCCGGCGGACGTCCCGCTAAATGCGGCATTCCCATCGCCGATTTCAGCGCCGGCCTGTATGCGGCATACGCCGTTGCCGCATCGCTGTTCAAAGTCCGCGCGGGCGAACCCGGCGACTACATCGACGTGTCCATGCTTGGCGGCATGCTCGGCATCGCCCATCTGCAGACGAGCGAGTTGTTCGGCACCGGGCGCGACCCGGTAGCGCTCGGCTCGGCTCATCCGATGAACGCCCCTTACGCGGGCTTCAAGTGCCGCGACGGTTACTTCGCACTCGCCGCCGGAACGAACAAGCTGTGGGAAGCGACCTGCGAAGCGCTGAACCGGCCAGATCTGGCGCGTGATGGGCGCTTCGCAACACCCACCCTGCGAGCGCAAAACCAGGACGCGCTGCGCGCGCTGCTCGAAGCGGCGTTCGCCGCATACGACGCGGCGCAGCTATTGGCGACTTTTCGCGAGTGCGGCGTCCCGTGCGCGCCCATCAATACCTATTCACAAGTGCTCGCCGACAGCCAGGTCGAGCATATGCAATGGATCGAGGACATCACGCTGCCGAACGGGGTGAAGTCCAAGGTCGTGATCTCGCCGCAACGTATTTCCGGTGCGCGGCTCGGCGTCTATCGCGATCCACCGGGGCTGGGCGCGCACACGGACGAAGTGCTCGACGAGCTTGCAACGAGGAATGCGGCGCATGAGAACCCGCCACGTTGACGCGGGGCGAGCGGCGGTGCGCGCGGACGTTGGCTATTCCAGCGGCGAAACGCCATTTACGGCTTGCCACCGTGCCGCTCTAGCATGATCGACGAGCTCACCCGAAAACACGAAGGGCATGTCACGCGGCTGACGCTCAACCGGCCGCAAAAGGCCAATGCGCTTTCCGCTGCGCTCGTCGAGGCGATGATCGATGCGGTCGACTACGCGGGCACCGACGGCACCCGGCTGCTGATCCTCGACGGCGCTGGCCCGCATTTCTGCGCCGGTTTCGACTTCTCCGACTATCAGGACGCGAGCGACGGCGATCTCGCCCTGCGCTTCCTCCGCATCGAAGTGCTGCTCCAGGCGCTCTATCACGCATCGTATGAAACCATCGCCCTCGCACATGGGCGCATTTTCGGGGCCGGGGCCGACCTCGTCGCAAGCTGCGGGGTGCGGGTTGCGACTGCCGACGCTGCGTTTCGCATGCCGGGGCTGCGCTTCGGCGTCGTTCTGGGCACGCGTCGCTTCGCCGCTCGCGTAGGGACGGACAAGGCGCGCGACATTCTCTCGACGTCACGCAGCTTCGACGCGGAGGAAGCGCTCGACGCCGGCTTCCTCACCCGGATTGCCGCCCAGGCCGAATGGGGCTCGATCGTGAACAGCGCACGGTTGCAGTGCGAACGCCTGTCGCCCGCAGCTTCGGCTGCGCTGCATCGGCACACCGTGGTCGACACCCGGGCCGAAGACATGGCTGCGCTCGCGAGGTCGGTGACCGCGCCGGGGCTCAAGGAGCGCATCCGCAACTTCCGGGAAGAACACAAGCCGTAGACAGGGGCAACAACCCGCCGCCACGGCGTCGCATCGACAACTCACTTCGCCTTCGACGCACCGTCGAAACCTACTTACTCAAAGGAAGCCGCATGAACCTCCCCGCAACAATGAAAGTCGTCGAAATCAGCGCCCCTGGAGGTCCCGACGTACTGAAACCTGCCGAGCGTGACGTCCCGCGTCCCAAGACAGGTGAAGTGCTCATCAAGGTTGCTGCTGCCGGCGTGAACGGCCCGGACATCATGCAGCGCAAAGGCCTTTATCCGGCGCCGCCGGGTGCGTCCGAGCTCCTGGGCCTCGAAATCTCGGGCGTAATCGCCGCAGTCGGCGAAGGCGTGCAGCGCTGGTCGGCAGGCGACGAGGTCACCGCGCTGACCAACGGCGGCGGATACGCCGAGTACTGCGTCGCGGACGCCGAGCAATGTCTCCCCATCCCCAAAGGCGTGCCGTTGCGGGACGCGGCCGGCCTGCCCGAGACGTTCTTCACGGTGTGGAGCAACGTTTTCATAGGCGCGGGACTGAAGTCCGGAGAAACGTTCCTCGTGCACGGCGGTGCGGGCGGGATCGGCACGACCGCCATCCAGCTTGGCAAAGCGTTCGGCGCCAAGGTCATCGCGACCGACAGTCCTGAAGCGCGCTGCCAGACCTGCCGCGATCTCGGCGCCGACCGCGTAATCGACTATCGGCAGGACGATTTTGTCGAAGCCGTGCGCCAGGAAGGCGGCGCGAACGTGATCCTGGACATCGTCGGCGGCCCGAACATCGAGAAGAACTTCAAAGCCGCGAGCCACGATGCGCGAATCATCCAGCTCGCTTTCGCGCTCGGCTCCAAAGTTGAAGTGAACCTCATGCCGGTCATGCTCAAGCGCCTGACCTATACCGGCTCGACTTTGCGCACCCGCCCGAACGCATTCAAAGCGCGTATCGCGAGCGAGCTCCGGGCGCAGGTATGGCCGCACATCGAGGCCGGCCGAATTCGGCTCGTGATCAGCAACGTTTTCCCACTCGTGGAAGCCTCAAAAGCGCACGCCATGATGGAAAGCGCCGGCCACGTAGGCAAGATTCTGCTAGTTCCGTGAAGGTGATGAGGTGATGAGGTGATGAGGTGATGAGGTGATGAGGTGATGAGGTGATGAGGTGATGAGGTGATGAGGTGATGAGGTGATGAGG
>JBKJKJ010000472.1:0-15311 GCA_046597455.1 Burkholderiales bacterium | reverse complement strand
CATGCGTTCCAGCAGCTGCCGCCCCACGACCGCGCGGGGTGGGGCAGAGGTTCCCTGCTGGTCGAGCTGTTTCATGGCGAGTTGGGCGCGCTCGTCCAGCTCACGTTTGGTTATGGCCTCTTCGTTGACGACCGCAACGATGCGGTCGAGGACGACGGGTTGCCGCGCTTTGGGCGCCTGGGCGTGCGCGCCGGAAAACGCCATGAACGTCGCGGCCCACACGGTCGCGATAAACAGGGCAAGGGGCAGACGTTGCCGCATAGGGGCGCGTGAAAACGGTCTCATGAGATTGGATTTACCTGATTTGGATCGACCTGATCGAACGGGATTTCTAGCGGTCCGGCACGGCGTAGTCGTCTGGCCGGGGTGCCCGCGGGTCGAGGCGAGTATACCCGCCCACGCTACGCCTTAGAACATCCAGCGGGTTGGAGCCGATGCGCGACACGCCGTTCAATTCGAGCTGCAGAAATATCGAAGTGTTGACCGCACTCAGGGCGGTGACGAAACGATGGCCGACTGCGCGAAAAGCCCAGCATCCGCCGTCGTATTCGAATCCGGCCAACGCCTCGAGGGTGCGCTTGTCCTGCATCGAGTAATTCCAGCGGCCGATCGCAGTCCAGTGGGCGGTCACCGGCCACTGAAAAGACAGATCGGTCTGCCTGACGAGGTTCGCGCTGCTGCTGCGGTAGGCGATATTGAGCACTTTGCCGGGCGCCGGCTGATAGCGGGTGGCGACGTTGGCTTTTTGCGTCTTGTTCAGGTCGGTGCTGAACTGCCAGCCGATTTCGGCGGTCAGTTTCGGCAGGATGGTGCCGCTCAGCGCCGCGAGCAGATCCGAGCTCGACGTGTGATCGGCGCGGGGCAGGACGCCCGGCAGGGTTACGCGCTGGCCCTGGAAGTAAAAGCGCTGGGCAAGCGCGAGCCGCAGCCGCTCGACTCCGCTTTCGGAGTGGATGAGCCGGGAGCTGACCCCGGCGGTGATCTGGTTCGCGTCGTTGATGCGGTCGTTTCCGCTGAACTGGTTTTCGGTGAACATGGTCGCGAAGCTGATGTCCTGCTGCCCGCTCTCGAAGTTCGGGACCCGGCTCTGATCCCGGTACGGGATATAGACGTAATAGATCTTGGGTTCGAGCGTCTGTATGAAAGGCAGGCCGGTGATCGTGGTGTCGCGCTCGAGCACGAGGCCGCTGTCCGCGGTGAAGATCGGCAGCGTGCGCGTGGTGTCCCGGTAACCCTGCGCGTTGGGGTCCACGGTGTAGTGCGTCGCGTGCATCCCGATCTTGGGTTTCACATAGGCGTACGCGTTTTGCAGCGGCAGCGAAAAGCTGGGATAGGCCAGTATCCGCTTGCCATTCACCAGGGTGGGGTGCCGGAAGTCGACGAAGCTTGCCGCCACGTCGAGATCACTTTTGAGCAGATCCTGACGAAAGCCATTGAGCGTGATCTGGGGCATGCGATTGTAGGGCGGTGTGAGCAGAGCCTGCGGATCGGTCTGCAGTGTCTGCCACCGCTGGGCCAGGGCGGACAACGCATAAGTGCCATCGCCCCAGGTGCCGGTGCGCGAAAGTCCGGCTTCGTTCGGCAGCGTAACCCGCGAGGTAACGGCGACGAGCGTGGAAAGATCGGTGAAGTAGCGGTCGTCCGACACCCGGTTCAGGTTCAGGGCACCGGTCCAGCCGCTGCCGAAGTTCTGGGCGTGCTTGAGGAAGTAGCCGTGCCGCGAAGCCCCGAACGCGCGGTCCTGAGGCAGATATTCGACGCGCGCCTCGCCGCTGTAATTGTTTTCGAGATAGCGAAGCTCGGTCCCGAGCTGGAGCCCGCGCTTGGTCATGAGGCGCGGATACAGGGTCGCGTCGACGTTGGGCGCGATGTTCCAGTAATAGGGTTGGGTGATCTCGGTGCCGGTGGTGGTCGCGGTGCCGTAATGCGGGGCAAGCAAGCCTGACTTGCGCTGCTGATGAAGCGAAAACGAGATATACGGACTGTAAAGAATGGTGTGGTCGAGGAAGACGATGCTCGCGCCGCGCGCAACACCGAGATCCCGGTTCTTGTCGATATCGAGCTCGCGCGCGCGGATGAACCAGTCGTCGTTGCCGGGTCCGCAGGTGGTGAAGTTCGCCTGTTCGATGCGGTAGAGATCGGGTCCCTGGAACAGCACGCGTTCGGCACTGCCGCGCGAATCGAGCGGCGCCAGACCGGGCCGTGTCGGGATGGGCGTGTTCAGCATGACCGGCCCCGGGGTGGGTCCGGCAGGCGCACCGGGCGGCGGGATCGCCGGTTGCGGCGATCGCGTCATCGGCGTGAACCTGAACGTCGGCTTTTCCATGAAACCGCGCTCGCTGCCCAGATTGAAGCGCAGCTGCTCGCCTTCGAGCACGTCGCTGCGTGATTCAAGCCGCACGTTGCCGGATGCCTCGAGCTCCTGAGCGGCCGCATCGTAGCGCAGCTCATCCGCGAAAATGAGCTGGCCCTGGCGGCGTAGTTGCACGTTGCCTTGCGCGCGGGCTTCTTTTTCGGTGTTGCCTTCCAGCTTGTCGGCTTCGATGAAGACCGGCAGGGCTTCGTTCTGCGCAGGGGGCAGCGCCAGGAGCGAACGCTGGGGTTTCAGGCTGATGCCTTCGTCTGCCGCAGCGGCAATCGGCAGGGCGCAGAGCACGGCGAGCGTGATCTGCTTTATTGGATTTCTGTGCATCGGGAAGCCGCGTGAGGGATGGTAAAATCGCACAATTCACCCTTGAAGGCAATCCGAGTTGTCCCGCGAATTGTCCAGCTCACTTTCCCCTTCCGAATCTGCCGGCGATCCCCGCCTCGATCAGCTCAAGCTTTGGGTCCAGACCAGCCTTGGCCTGGGCGAGGTCGTGCTCGAGCGCGCATCCGAAGATGCGAGCTTCCGTCGTTACTTCCGCGTGAGCGCAAATGGCGCGACGTGGATCGTGATGGATGCGCCGCCGGAACGCGAGGATTGCAAGCCTTTCATTGAGGTTGCTGCGCTGATGGACGCGGCGGGCCTGAACGTGCCCAAGGTCTACGCGCAGGATCTCGAGCGCGGCTTTCTGCTGTTGTCCGACCTGGGCACGAAGACCTACCTCAAAGTTCTCGACGAGCATAATGCGGATGTCCTTTTCGGCCACGCCATCGATGCGCTCGTGAAGTGGCAGCTCGCGAGCCGACCGGGTGTATTGCCGCCTTATGACGAAGCGCTGCTCAGGCGCGAGCTCGAGCTTTTCCCGGAGTGGTATCTGGGGCGCCACTTGGGCGCGGCGCCCGACGCCGATCAGCGCCAGTTGCTGGACACGGTTTTCTCGCGCATCGTCGCGGCGAGCCTCGCGCAGCCGCGCGTCTACGTTCACCGCGATTACATGCCTCGCAACCTCATGGTCAGCACGCCCGACCCCGGCGTGCTCGACTTCCAGGACGCGGTGTACGGGCCGATCACCTATGACGTGGTGTCGCTTTTCCGCGATGCCTTTCTGAGCTGGCCCGAACAGCGTGTGCTCGACTGGAGCGTGCGCTATTGGGAGTGCGCGAAGCGCGCGGGATTGCCGGTCGATCCTGATTTCGGCGTGTTTTACCGCGATTTCGAGTGGATGGGGCTGCAGCGGCATCTGAAAGTGCTCGGCATTTTTGCGCGGATACACTATCGCGACGGCAAGCCGGGTTACCTGGACGATACGCCGCGCTTTCTCGCTTATGCACGCCCCGTCGCCGAGCGCTACTCGCAGCTCGGCGGACTCGTCAAGGTGCTCGACTCGATCGAAGCGCGTTTGCCGCGCACCGCTTACACCTTCTGATGAAAGCCATGATCCTCGCGGCGGGGCTGGGGGAGCGTATGCGCCCGCTCACCGATGCGGTCCCGAAACCGCTCCTCGAAGCGGGGGGCAAGGCCCTCATCGTGTGGACGATCGAGGCGCTGGTTCGCGCGGGCTTACGCGAGCTCGTCATCAATGTGTCGCATCTGGGCGAACAGATCGAGTCCGCGCTGGGCGACGGTCGCCGATGGGATGCGCGGATTACTTATTCCCGCGAAGCCGTGCCGCTCGAAGCGGCCGGAGGTATTGCCACCGCGCTCGCGCTACTCGGTTCGGCGCCCTTCGCCGTGGTCAACGCCGATATCCATACCGATTTCGACTTTAGCCGTTTGCGGGCATTACCTGCACGTGCGACTACCCTGGCACACCTCGTGCTGGTCGACAATCCGGCGCATCATGTCGAAGGCGATTTCGCACTTGCAGGTGAACACGTCGCAAATGCGGGCCCTGGGCGCTACACGTTCAGCGGCATCGGTGTGTACCGGCCTGAGCTTTTCGCGGGCGCCACCCCCGGCATGAAGGCGCCGCTTGCCCCTCTGCTGCGACGGGAAATAGCCGCGGGACGGGTCACGGGCGAGCACTACCCGGGTCGCTGGTGCGACGTCGGCACGCCGCAGCGCCTGGCGGCGATCGATCTCGAGCTTCGAGCGTGAATCCCACGCGAGTCAAAAAGGCGATTCAGATGGATGCATCAGTACACGTTGGCCGCCGCGCGCTGCTGGCGAGCCGAATGAAACGCGGGGTCGCAGTGATCCCGACGGCGCCGGAGCGCACCCGCAACCGCGACGCCCATTACCCCTATCGCTTCGACAGCTATTTCTATTACCTGACGGGTTTCGGCGAGCCCGACGCGGTGCTGGTCGTCATTGCCGACGAGGGGGCGACGAAAAGCATCCTCTTCTGCCGCGACAAAGATCCCGAGCGCGAAGTCTGGGACGGTTTCCGTTATGGACCGGACGCCGCGCGCGCCGCCTTCGGTTTCGATGAGGCGCACGCTGTCAGCCAGCTCGACGAGATCCTGCCCGATCTGCTGTCCAATCAGCCTGCGCTTTATTCGCATCTGGGCTCGGATCCCGGCTGGGACGCGCGTGTGATGCGCTGGATCAACGAGGTGCGGGGACGCGCGCGTGCCGGGGTGACCGCCCCGCAAACGATCGGCGACGTGCATGCGATTCTCGATGAGATGCGTGTCGTCAAAGACAGTGCGGAAATCCAGGTCATGCGCCGCGCCGCCGAAATTTCCACGGGTGCGCATCGCCGGGCGATGCAGGCTGCGAAACCCGGCGTGGGCGAATTCGCGATCGAAGCCGAGCTCATGCACGAATTCCGGCGCCACGGCGCGCAGGCGCCGGCGTATACGCCGATCGTCGCGTCGGGCGCGCATGCGTGCGTGCTGCATTACGTCGAGAATTCCGATGTCCTGCGCGACGGCGACCTCCTCCTCATCGACGCCGGATGCGAGCTCGACGGCTACGCGTCCGACATCACGCGCACGTTTCCGGTGAACGGGCGCTTTTCCGGTCCCCAGCGCGAGGTCTACGAGCTGGTCCTGGCGGCCCAGCAGGCGGCAATTGCCGAAGTGAAACCGGGACGGCTCTGGAATGCCGCGCACGAGGCGGCGGTCGGCGTGCTCGCCCAGGGTTTTCTCGATCTGGGCCTGCTGCAAGGCTCGCTCGCCGATGTGCTCGAAACCGAGAGCTACAAGAAGTTCTACATGCACCGCACGGGGCACTGGCTGGGGCTTGACGTGCACGACGCCGGAGACTACAAGCGCGACGGCGTTTGGCGCGAGCTCGTTGCAGGCATGGTCCTCACGGTCGAGCCCGGTTGCTACATCCAGCCCGGACCCGGCGTGCCCGAGCGCTACGCCGGCATCGGGGTGAGGATCGAGGACGACGCGCTGGTGACCGAATCCGGATGTGAAATCATCACCGCGGCGGCGCCCAAGAGTGTTGCCGACATCGAAGCGCTGATGCGCTCGTGAGCCGTTCGCACCCATGATCGGCGAAGGCCCGCCCGATACGCGCCACGCCTCGTCCACGGGGCGAGGTGACGCTGACGGCGCCAACGAGCCTGTATCACCGTCGCTGAGTGCCACCACGCATCGCGACGTCGTGGTCGTGGGTGGGGGGCCGGTCGGGGCAGCCCTCGCGCTCGAGCTTCACGCGGGCGGTTTCGATGTTGCGCTGATCGAAGCCAGAGCGGGCGCGCCGGCGCCCGCCGCATTGCGGCCCCTCGCCGTGTCGTACGGCAGCCGCCTCATTCTGGAGCGCATCGGGCTCTGGGCCGGATTGGAGCCTGCGACGGCGATCGAGCGCATCCATGTATCGCAGCGTGGACGCTTCGGGCGCACCGCTCTGACCGCGCGCGAAGCCGCGCTTCCGGCACTCGGCTATGTCACTGACTATGCAAGACTTGTCGCGCGACTCGAAGCCGCGGTGGAAGCATCAGGCCTTACCGTCATTCGCGGCGCGCGGGTGACTTCGATCGCGCACGACGCGGACTCGGCGCGCGTGGCGTTTTCCACCGCGAACAGCGCTGGCGACTGCATCACGCCACTCGTCGTCGTGGCCGACGGCAGCGCGCTCGCGGCGGAGGTGGACGTGCGTACGACCGATTACGGCCAAAGCGCGGTCACGGCGCTGGTCGAGACCGAAGCGGCGCATCGGCACACCGCATACGAGCGCTTCACGCCTGACGGGCCGCTCGCGCTGCTCCCTTTCGCGAGTCGCTACGCGCTGGTGTGGACCGTAAAACGAGACGATGCTGCCGAGCTCGCCGGTGCCGCGCCGAGCGCCTTCCTGACACGGCTGCAGGCCGGTTTTGGCGACCGGCTCGGCCGCTTCATCGCTGTCGAAGGGCGTGCCGCGCACGATCTGACGCTGAAAGTCGCCGAATCGACGAGCGTCGGCCGTGCAGTCCTCATCGGCAACGCGGCGCAGACACTGCATCCGGTTGCGGGTCAGGGCTTCAATCTGGGGCTGCGCGATGCATGGGAGCTGGCGGCGGAAATCCGCCGGCGCGGGCCGGACGATTCCGAGCTCCCTCAAGCCTATCGAGCGCGACGCGCTTCCGATCGACGCGGTGGCATCGCATTCACCGATACGCTCATCAAAATTTTCTCGAATGATTTTTCGCCGCTCGCCCTGGCGCGCGGCGCCGCACTTGCCTTGCTCGACAATCTGCCCCCGGCCAAAGATTTCGTTGTGCGGCGCATGGTTTTCGGGTCGCGCGGTTGACACGCAGCCTCACACCGTGAAAGCGCGTGCGGCTGCTTTTCCGCGGCTCGCATGCCCGCGCGCATTACCACGATAAGTGCTTACTAATCCACAACGTTTTTATTTGTCGCAGCATGATCGAGAAGCTCGGCGCGCAATGAGCATTGCGTCTCGCATGCGCCGGTATTTAGCTTTTCTTTGCCGGCGCGCTCCGATTACAATGACGCCCTTTCCCCAGTTTTGACTCCGTGAAAATCGGTCCTTATCAGCTGAAGAACAACCTGATTGTCGCGCCCATGGCGGGCGTGACCGATCGCCCGTTCCGTCAGCTTTGCAAAACCATGGGGGCCGGCATGGCGGTCTCCGAAATGGTCGCGAGCAATTCGCTGCTGTGGGGCTCGGAGAAAACCAGGCGCCGCGCGAATCACGACGGCGAAGTCGATCCGATCTCGGTGCAGATCGCCGGCGCCGATCCAGCCATGCTGGCCCAGGCCGCAAAATACAACGTCGACGAAGGCGCGCAGATCATCGACATCAACATGGGCTGCCCCGCGAAGAAAGTCTGCAACGTGATGGCGGGCTCGGCGCTGCTCAAGGACGAGCCGCTGGTCCAGCGCATCCTGGAAGCCGTGGTCGGTGCGGTCAACGTGCCCGTGACGCTCAAGATTCGCACCGGCTGGGATCGCACGAACAGAAACGCGATCATGGTGGCGAAAATCGCCGAAGCGAGCGGCGTGCAGGCGCTTGCGATACACGGGCGCACCCGCGCGTGCGGTTTTTCGGGCGACGCGGAATACGACACCATAGCCGAAGTGAAATCATTGATCGGCATACCGGTGATCGCCAATGGCGACATCGATACGCCCGAGAGCGTGAAGTACGTGCTCGCGCTCACGCGCGCCGATGGCGTCATGATCGGGCGCGCCGCGCAGGGACGTCCCTGGATGTTTCGCGAGATCACGCATTATTTGGAGACCGGCGAGCATCTTCCGCCGCCCGAAGTCGACGAGATCCATCGCGTCCTCGTCGCGCACCTCGAAGATCTTTACGGATTTTATGGCGAGCTGACGGGCGTTCGCGTCGCGCGCAAACACATCTCCTGGTACACGAAAGGTCTCGCCGGGTCGGCGGCTTTCCGCCACGGCATGAATCAGCTCCAGACGTGCGCCGAGCAGCTCGCGGCCGTGAACGAGTTCTTCGCCGAGCTCGCCAGTCGCAGCCGGCGCCTGCAGTACATCGAGGAACTCGCCGCATGATCAACGAGAATGAAGTGACCCGCGTCGTGCGCAGAGCCATCGATGGCTATTTCAAAGACCTCGATGGAGAGCGGGCGAGCGGCGTGTACGACATGGTCATCAATTGCGTCGAGAAGCCGCTGCTCGAATCGGTGCTACACCGCGTGCAGGGCAACCAGACGCATGCGGCGCAGATGCTCGGAATCAACCGCAATACGCTGCGCAAGAAGATGAAGGCGCACGGGATCAAGTTCTAGCAGCCTGTCGGACTTGCCAGTCGGGACATGCTGCTAAAAGCAAAACCGGCCGGGTGTCCACAAAATTTCATTTCATCATGGCCGTAATCAAACAAGCCCTCCTCAGCGTTTCCGACAAGACGGGTCTCGTCGATCTCGCGCGCGGCCTGAAGGCCTACGGCGTCGCGCTGATCTCGACCGGCGGCACCGCGAAGCTCCTTCAGGACGCGGGTCTGGCGGTGACCGAAGTCGCCGACTACACCGGCTTTCCCGAGATGCTCGACGGGCGCGTGAAAACCCTGCATCCCAAAGTGCACGGTGGAATTCTGGCCCGCCGGGATGTGCCCGCACACGTCGATGCGATCAGGAACGCGGGCATCGAAGGCATCGATCTGGTCGTCGTGAACCTCTATCCGTTCACCCAGACCATCGCTCGCCCCGATTGCACGCTTGCCGAGGCAATCGAAAACATCGACATCGGCGGTCCGGCAATGGTGAGGAGTGCCGCCAAGAACTACCAGCACGTCGCGATCGTGACCGACCCCGCGGACTACGTCGAGGTGCTGAAGGAAATGGCGGCTGCGAGCGGTGCCATGGGCGCCGAGACGCGCTTTCGTCTGGCGCAGAAAGCTTTCTCGCACACGGCCGCCTACGATGGCGCCATCAGCAACTACCTCGCCGCTGTCGACGCGACCGGATCGACTCGCGGGCGCTTCCCCGAGCGGCTCAGCATGCAGTTCGAGCTCGCCCAGCCGCTGCGCTACGGTGAAAATCCCCATCAGAGCGCGGCGTTTTATCGTGATGTGCAGCCCCCTGCGGGCAGCTTGGCGTGCTACCAGCAGCGCCAGGGCAAAGAGCTCTCCTATAACAACATCGCCGATGCCGAGGCGGCCTGGGAGTGCGTGAAGACATTCGACGCCGCGGCATGCGTCATCGTGAAACACGCGAACCCGTGCGGCGTGGCGCTGGGGGACAACCCCGCAGACGCTTACCGCCGAGCGTTTGCCACCGATCCCACGTCATCGTTCGGGGGCATCATCGCGTTCAACCGTGAGCTCGACGAAGCCGGGGCGCAGGCGGTGAGCCAGCAGTTCGTGGAAGTGGTCATCGCGCCGGCCGTGAGCGCGGGCGCTTTGGCGGTGTTCGCGGCCAAGGCGAACATCCGGGTGCTTGAAGTTGCGCCTGGAAGTGCCGCGAATGCGATGGATCTCAAACGGGTGGGCGGGGGTCTGCTCGTGCAGAGCCCCGACGCGTTGAACGTCGGCGCGGGCGAGCTCAAAGTGGTGACGAAGCTCGCGCCGACGCCGCAACAGCTCGCCGATCTTCTTTTTGCCTGGCGTGTGGCGAAATACGTCAAGTCGAACGCCATCGTGTTCTGTGGCGATGGCCGCACGCTGGGCGTCGGCGCGGGCCAGATGAGCCGCGTGGATTCCGCGCGCATCGCCTCGATCAAGGCGCAGAATGCAGGTTTGGCGCTCGAAGGCTCAGCCGTGGCGTCCGACGCCTTCTTCCCGTTCCGGGACGGCGTCGATGTCGTGGCCCAGGCGGGTGCGAAAGCGATCATCCAGCCCGGCGGAAGCGTGCGCGACGCCGAGGTGATCGACGCTGCCGACGAGCAGGGCATCGCGATGGTTTTTACGGGGGTGCGACATTTTCGTCACTGAAGTCAGAGGTGCGGTGTGAGGCGTGAGGCGATAAACCGAGCAGCGGGCGACGCGGCAGCACCAGCGGCGCCGACAGCATTCATCCTGGCCAATCGACGACCCTTGACGCTTCACCCCGCACGTCCAACGCTTGCAGAACGCAACATATCGCTATGAAAATCCTCGTCATCGGTTCCGGGGGGCGCGAGCACGCCCTGGCCTGGAAACTCGCGCAATCGCCGCGGGTATTCAAGGTTTTCGTGGCGCCGGGCAACGCCGGCACCGCACGCGAAGAAGGCGTGAGCAATGTGTCGCACGCGTCGATCGCCGCACTCATCGAGTTCGCGAAAACCGAAGGCGTCGCGCTCACGGTGGTTGGACCCGAGGCGCCGCTCGCAGCCGGCGTGGTCGATGCGTTCCAGGCCGCGGGCCTGCGCATCTTCGGTCCGACGCGGCTCGCGGCCCAGCTCGAAAGCTCGAAGGATTACGCGAAGAGCTTCATGATTCGCCACCGCATCCCGACTGCGGCGTACGGGACGTTCAGCGACGCGGCTTCGGCACACGAGTACATCGATCGCCTGGGCGTGCCGATCGTCATCAAGGCCGACGGGCTGGCGGCAGGCAAAGGGGTGGTGGTTGCCACCACGATCGATGAGGCGCACACCGCGGTCGACATGATGCTCGTCGATAACCGGATGGGCTCGGCCGGTGCGCGGGTCGTCATCGAGGAATGTCTCGAAGGCGAAGAAGCGAGCTTCATTATTCTCGCCGACGGCAAGCACGCGCTGGCACTCGCGAGCAGCCAGGACCACAAGCGCCTGCGGGACGCCGACCAGGGTCCGAATACGGGGGGCATGGGCGCTTATTCGCCCGCGCCGGTGATCACCCCTGCGCTCCACGCCCGGGTGATGCGCGAGGTGATCGATCCGGCGATGGCGGGGATGCGCGCTGACGGCCTGCCTTATACGGGATTTCTCTATGCCGGGCTGATGATCGGCAAAGGCGGCGAGCTCAAAGTGCTCGAGTTCAACTGCCGTCTCGGTGATCCTGAATCCGAGCCGATACTCCTGCGGTTGAAAAGCGATCTGGTGACGCTGATCGATCACGCGATCGACGGCACGCTGGATACCGCGGAAGCCGAGTGGGATCCGCGTGTCGCGCTCGGCGTGGTCCTCGCAGCCGACGGTTACCCCGAGAGTCCGCGCAAGGGCGATGTGGTCGAAGGGTTGCCCGAGGCCGGCGACGATTATCGAGTGTTTCACTCGGGCACGGCACTGGACGGCAATCGCGTGGTCGTCAACGGCGGGCGCGTGTTGTGCGTCACCGCGCTCGGCCACAATGCCCGCACCGCGCAAAAGCGCGCGTACGACATCGTGAGCCGCATTCGCTTCGACGGCATGCAATACCGCCGTGACATCGGCCACCGTGCGATCGAGTCACGCAACAAGCGCGCTGCGCCCCCGGCGCCGCCCGCGCCTGCCAAGTCGTAAGACCCGTCGACTCTTCGAGCGGTTTGCGTGGACCTGTCTGCCGTCGAACGCTTTCTGAAAGGCCTGCAGGACACGATCGTCTCGCGGCTTGAAGCGTTGGACGGAGGGCGGTTCCGCCGCGATGCGTGGCAGCGTCCTGCTGCGGGCGACGGCGGCGGGAGCAGTGGCGGCGGCCTGACGTGCATCCTCGAAGACGGAGACGTGTTCGAGCGCGCAGGCGTCGGCTATTCGCACGTCCACGGCTCGAATCTCCCGCCTTCGGCCAGCGCCACCCGTCCCGAGCTTGCGGGCCGCTCATTCCAGGCGATGGGTGTGTCGCTCGTGCTTCATCCCCGCAACCCTTACGTCCCCACCGTTCACCTGAACGTCCGATCGTTCTATGCCGACAAAGCGGGTACCGAGCCGGTATGGTGGTTCGGCGGCGGCATGGACCTGACGCCGTACTACGGGTGGGCCGAAGACGCACGGCACTTTCACGCGACGTGCCGCGACGCGCTGGCCCCTTTCGGGCCGGATGTCCACGCACGCTACAAGCGCTGGTGCGACGAATATTTCTTCATACGCCATCG
Organism: Burkholderiales bacterium; assembly: GCA_046597455.1. GTDB lineage: Bacteria > Pseudomonadota > Gammaproteobacteria > Burkholderiales > SG8-41 > JAQGMV01. The sequence goes on along the minus strand of JBKJKJ010000472.1, from coordinate 3,111 downwards.
CAACGAGCCGCGCGGCATCGGCGGTATCTTCTTCGATGACGTCCACGAGCCCGGTTTCGACAGCGCTTTCGCCCTGCTGCGCAGCGTGGGCGAGCACTTCCTTCCCGCGTATGTGCCTCTCGTCGAGCGCCGGCGAGGCATCAGCTACGGCGAGCGCGAGCGCAGTTTTCAGGCGTATCGCCGCGGCCGCTACGTCGAGTTCAACCTGGTGTACGACCGCGGCACGCTCTTCGGCCTGCAGTCCGGCGGACGCACCGAATCGATACTCATGTCGATGCCGCCGCGGGTGGAATGGCGCTACGACTGGAAGCCCGAACCGGGAAGCGCCGAGGCGCGCCTTTACAGCGATTTTCTGATCGCGAAAGACTGGGTCTGAGCCTAGGGTCTGCGCAGGAACCTGATATTGGCGTCGGCGATATCGGTGGCGCCGCCTTCGTCCGGCGTTCCTGAGACTGTGCCGCCCGGTGTTTCAGCGCCGGGCTGCCCTCCTGACTCAGGCCGGCCTCGCGCCTCACGCTCCAATGCGGTCGCGAGTGCTGCCGACAGCACGTCATGATCGGCTTCGAGCGCCTGGTATTTTCGATAGACGCGACTCGCCGCGTACGCGATCAACACGCCGAGCAGCGCTGAGTACAGCAGCAACGCGAGCTGGTGGCGGCTGCGCTGCGCGCTCGCGTCGTCGAGGTCGCGCCGGAAAGTCTCGGCGAGCTCATCGGCTCGGGTGCCTGTATCGAGCACGACAAGCCGCTCACCGAGCATGTGTTCGAGCGGCTTCAACAGAAGCAACTGGTGTATGTCGCTTTCGAGACGGGTGAGACCCGCTTCGACCGGCTGTGGGAGCGCGCGCGTGCGTGGAAGGTCCGCTGCAACCGTTTCGAGCGCCTTGCGGTGCGCGGCCGAGGGTGCGTGGTGATACTGCTGGGCGTCAGCAAGCACGCGCGCAACGAGATTTTCAGCGGCGACGAGGCGCTCGCGCTGTGGAAACTCCCGCCATGCGCTGCGCACCAGACCGCTCACCGCGGCGTCCGCGCGCATTGCCGCGTCCAGCGCCTGGCGCGAATCGGCGCTGGCGAGCTGGAAGCGGGTGATGAGCGTCGCTTTCTCGGCGTACGCTTTCTTCAGCTCATCGATGCCGGCGCGCACGGCGTTGCTCTGCGCGTGAGCGCGTGCGGCGTCGAGGGCGTGCTGGATGCGGATCGGATCGCGGTCCTGCACCACGCCGGTCGACTGCGTGTTGGGATCGATGCGTGAACGCAGCACCGCCACATCCCAGCGTGCATCGATGAGCTTGAGCGCCGTGAGCTGCGCCAGGACGTCGGTATAACGCTCGACTTGCGCGTTTTGCACCTTGAGATGCAGGACGACGAGTATGGCGAGGAGGACTGCCGTCCCGCCCAGTGCCGCCCGGCGCGTCATGGCCCCGGATGCGGTGATGAAGCCTGTTCTCACCAGCGCGCGGTGCATCATGGCGAGCGCCTGCCCGAGATCGCGTCGCCGACGCACCGCATTCCCGGGCGCGTCGGCGGCGCTTTTCACGTTCCGGTCTTCGGGCTCAGCCACGGCGCGCGCTTTCACTCACCGAGATACGCACGGCGCACCTGCGGGTTCACCAGCAGCGATTTCGCATCGTCGGCGAGCACGATCGATCCAGTCTCCATGACGTAGCCCCGGCCGCAGACTTCGAGCGCGAGTTTCGCGTTCTGCTCGACGAGCAGCAGCGTCATGCCTTCGGCGGCGACATTGCGTATGGTTTCGAAGATTTTCTGCACCATGAGCGGCGCGAGCCCCATGCTCGGCTCATCAAGCAGCAGGAGCCGGGGCCGGCTCATCAATGCGCGTGCAATGGCGAGCATCTGTTGCTCTCCTCCTGACAGCGTTCCGGCGAGCTGGCGGCGGCGCTCGCCCAGCCTTGGAAAAAGCGCGTAAGCGCGATCGAAATCGCTTGCGACATCGCCGTCCCGGCGGCTGTACGCGCCCATCGCGAGATTCTCCTCGATGGAGAGCCTGCCGAAGACGCCGCGGCCTTCGGGTACGAGCGCGAGACCGAGTTTCACCAGCTCGTGCGCCGGCATGCCGGTGATGTCGCGGCCATTATACTGAACGACACCCGCGCGCGGCCGAACGAGGCCGGCGAGCGCCTTCAACGTCGTGGTCTTGCCGGCGCCGTTGGCGCCGATCAGCGTGACGAGCTCCCCGTCGCCTACCTGGAAGTCGATGCCTTTCACCGCGCGTATGCCGCCGTACGCGACCTCGAGTCCTTTCACCTCAAGCAAGTGCGCCCCCCAGGTACGCTTCGATGACCGCGGGATCGCGCTGAACCTCCGCAGGCGCGCCTTCGGCGATTCTGCGGCCGTAGTCGAGGACCGCGACGCGGTCGCACACGCCCATGACGAGCTTGACATCGTGCTCGATCAGAAAGAGCGTCGTGCCGTCTGAGCGTATGGTCTCCAGCAGGCGCGTGAGCGAAACACGCTCGGTCGCATTCATGCCGGCGGCAGGTTCGTCGAGTGCGAGCAGGCGAGGCTCGGTGGCGAGCGCGCGTGCGATCTCCAGACGGCGCTGGTCGCCGTAAGACAGATTTCGCGCGAGCTCGTTGGCGTGGCCGGCGACGCCGCAGTAATCGAGCAGGGTCAACGCCCGATGCTGGATGTCGGCCTCTTCAGCGCGGGTGCGCGCGCCCCGCAGCACTGCCCCGATGACGCCGGCCCGCGTGCGCGGGTGACGCCCGACCATGACATTTTCGAGCGCGGTCATGTTCGCGAAAAGCCGTATGTTCTGAAACGTACGCGCGATGCCGCTGAACGCGATCGCGTGCGGTTTCATGCCGCTCACGATGGCGCCATCGAACCGGATCGAGCCCGAGTCCGGCGCATATACGCCGGTCACCACGTTGAAGAGCGTGGTCTTGCCGGCGCCGTTCGGCCCGATGAGGCCGAAGATTTCACCGCGCCGGACCTGCAGCGATACGTCCGCCAGCGCCGTGAGCCCGCCGAAGCGCTTGCCCACGTCCCGCAGCTCGAGCAAGGCCCCCCCGCTACGCGCAACGGCGGACGCCGGGTGTTCGGTCATGTCGCGAACACTCCGGCCTGCGCGCGGTACGAAGCGACGAGG
>JBKJKJ010000292.1:0-4649 GCA_046597455.1 Burkholderiales bacterium | reverse complement strand
TTGATGCGGCACTCGATGGCGTGCCCTTCGAGACGCACGTCACGCTGCTTGACGGGAAGCCGCTCGCCGCACGCGATCCTGATCTGGAGCTGAACGATGTCGATCCCGGTGATCATTTCGGTGACCGGGTGCTCCACCTGAACGCGGGTGTTCATCTCGATGAAATAGAACTCCCCGTTCTCGTACAGAAACTCGAAAGTGCCTGCGCCCTCGTAGCCGATCTTGCGGCACGCCTCGGCACAGCGCTCGCCGATCCGCAAACGCGCGCGCGGATTGATATGCGGTGCCGGGGCTTCCTCGATCACCTTCTGATGCCGGCGCTGCATCGAGCAGTCGCGGTCGCCGAGATAGATCGCATTGCGGTGTTTGTCCGCGAGCACCTGAATTTCGACGTGGCGAGGTTTCTCGAGGTACTTTTCGAGGTAGACCGCAGGATTGCCGAATGCGGCACCGGCTTCCGCCCGCGTCGTGTGCACCGCGTTCAGGAGCGCCGCTTCGGTATGGACGACCCGCATTCCGCGCCCGCCCCCGCCGCCTGCGGCTTTCACGATCACCGGATAGCTGATCTCGCGCGCGATCCTGATGATTTCCTTCGGATCGTCGGGAAGCGTGCTGTCGATACCCGGAACCACGGGCACGCCCGCTTTTTTCATCGCATTCTTGGCGCTGACCTTGTCGCCCATGAGACGGATGGTCTCGGCGCGCGGACCGATGAAAACGAACCCGCTCTGCTCGACGCGCTCAGCGAAGTCGGCGTTCTCCGCGAGAAAACCATACCCCGGATGGATGGCTTCGGCATCGGTCACTTCCGCCGCACTGATGATGGCGGGAATGTTCAGGTAGCTCGCGCTCGAGGGCGGCGGCCCGATGCAAACCGATTCATCGGCGAGCTTGACGTATTTCGCTTCGGCGTCGGCTTCCGAATGGACGACCACGGTCTTGATGCCCATCTCGCGGCAGGCGCGCTGAATGCGCAGCGCTATCTCGCCCCGGTTGGCAATGAGGATTTTTTCAAACATGGACTATCGTGAGAGAAGAAAGGAGAGAGGAGACACGGCAACAGGTGAGGGCGCTAGTCCCCGCTCCCGCTCCCTCGTTCCTCTCATACGCCGTCAGGCGAGAACAAACAGCGGCTGGCCATACTCGACCGGCTGCCCGTTCTCGACAAGGACTTCCTTGATGACGCCGTCGCAGTCGGCTTCGATTTCGTTCAGGAGTTTCATCGCTTCGATGATGCACACGGTCTCACCCGTCTTCACGGCCTGGCCGACCTCGACGAAAGGCTTCGCCCCCGGGGCCGACTGACGATAGAAAGTGCCCACCATCGGAGACTTCACGGTGTGCCCCACCGGTTCCGTTGCAGCGGCGGGCTCTGCAGGCACCGCCGGCGGCGTATCGGGGGCCGGCTGCATCATCGGCGCGGTCATGTAGACCGTGCCCGGCGGGGGCCCACCCTGCGTCATGCCGCCCGGCACGCCACGGCTGATCCGCACCTTCTCTTCGCCTTCGGTGATTTCGAGCTCGGCGATACCCGACTGCTGCACGAGATCGATCAATGTCTTGAGCTTGCGTAAATCCATCGCTTCAGTCCTTGCCCGAATATTCCAATGCGTAAGCCAGCGCCAGCGCGTAGCCTTTGGCGCCCAGGCCGCTCACGACGCCCACCGCAAGGTCGCTGAAATATGACCGCTTGCGGAACGCCTCCCTTGAATAGATGTTCGATAGATGGATCTCGATGAAGGGGATCCTGACGGCGCCAAGCGCATCCCGGATCGCCACGCTGGTATGCGTATACGCGGCGGGATTGATGAGGATGAAATCGACACCGTCCGAACCCGCTCGCTGGATGCGCTCGATGAGATCGGATTCCGAATTGCTCTGATACGCCTGCAGGCTCGCGCCGGCTTGCCGCGCCTGATCAGTGAGCGACTGTTCGATCGCCGCAAGCGTGACATTGCCGTAACGCTCGGGCTCCCGGCTTCCCAGCAGATTCAGGTTCGGGCCGTTCACGACCAGGATAGTGTTCGCCATCGGTCCTCTAGACAATTAGCCCCGGCAAAGTGACGCGAGGCCTGCGCAGCGCCGCGAAGTTTGCCGCAAATAGGCGGAAGTTGTCCAGAGATTTGCCGCAATTCGTGAATGTTGGCCTCGCACTGCGAGGCAGAGGCGGCTGCGCTTTGGTGCGCGCCGAACACCGGGGCCCTAGACCCTGAAAGGCACCTTGCTCCCCGGCACCTGCGCACGGCGGCAACGATCTAGCGCGCTCCGTCGAGGGTATGAATTCAACGAAGTTACGCGGGGTAAACGCCTTTTATCATCAAAGGAGGGATTTGAGCAGAGGCTCGATGTGCGCTTCCTTGGCCGCACCGACCTCTGTGGCGATGATTTTGCCATCCCTGCCGATAATCACAGTAAACGGCAGCGCCCCTGCCCGATTGCCGAGCTTGCGCGAAAGCTCGATCGCGGCCGAATCCCCGATCAGTATGGGAAAGTTCATCCCCAGCTCCTTCGCGTAAGGGCGGACCTGATCCGGCCGGTCGATCGCGATCCCGACGAACTGCAGTCCCTGATTCCCGTACTGATTCTGCAGTTTCACGAACAGCGGGATTTCTTCCCGACACGGCGCACACCAGGTCGCCCAGAAATTCACCACCACCACTTTACCGTGCCACTGCGCGATCGATTGAGGCCGGCTGTCGAGATCGGGAAGCCGTGCCGCCATGAGCGCCGCCCGACCGTCTTCTGACGCCGCGGCGCTCGGATCGGGACTGGTGCGCCACGCGTTGTAACCATACCCCGCGCCCGCAGCGGCCGCCGCGACGAGCGCGATCAGCATCCACTCCCGCGCCCGGGTCAACGCTGCAATACCCGGTCGAGCACCGCGGCAAATTGCTCGGCGGGCTGGAACCCGATGACCCGGGCCGCCGGCATTTCGCGCCCGTCACGGTCGAAAAAGATGATGCCGGGCGGGCCGAACAGCCTGAAGCGTTGAAGCAGCGCCTGCTGTTCGGGGGCGTTCGCCGTGACGTCAGCCTGAAGCTTGAGGACGCCCGAGAGCCGCTGCTGCACGCGCGCATCGGCAAAGGTGTAGCGCTCCATCTCCTTGCACGACACGCACCAGTCCGCATAGAAGTCGAGCATGACCGGGGTACCCGCCGCAGCCGCTAGCGCGCGATCGAGCTCCGCGGGCGAAATCACCCGCGTGAACGCGATCGCCGGGTTGGCCGGCGAGATCGCACCACTGCGCAGACCCGAAAGCGGCTGCAGGACATCGCGGCTCCCCGAAAGCGCGCCCACGAGAAAGGCGATTCCCGCCACGAGAGCAAGCACCCCCACGCCCTTCGTGAAGCGATCGAAAGGCCGCGCGGCAGGCGGCAGCGGATCGATGGCGCGCATATAGATGCCGCTGATCGCCAGCAACAGCGCCCATGCACCCATCAGGACCGGGGTCGGGATGAGCGGCGACACGATGTAAATCGCAACCGCGAGCAACAGGACGCCGAAGAAACGTTTGATCGACTCCATCCACGGACCGGCCTTCGGCAGCAATGCGCCGGCCGAAGCGCCCACGATGAGCAGCGGCACGCCCATCCCCAGCGCCATGGCAAAAAGCGCGGAGCCGCCGAGAACGACATCCCGGCTCTGGCTGATATACAGCAGCGCGCCGGCGAGCGGCGCTGCGACGCAAGGCCCCACGATCAGCGCCGACAAGGCACCCATCACGAAAACGCTTGCGAAATGGCCCCCGGGCATGCGGTTGGTCGCACCGGCGATCCGGGACTGCAGCGCCGAAGGCAGTTGAAATTCGTAGAAACCGAACATGCTGCCGGCGAGCACCACGAAAACGGCCGCGAACGTTCCGAGGACCCAGGCATTCTGGAGCGCGGCCGAGAGCATCGCGCCGGAAAGGCCGGCCAGCACGCCCGCGATGGCATAGGTGATCGCCATGCCGAGGACATAGGCGAGCGCAAGCATGAATCCGTGGAGGCGCGTGACCTGCGTACCCCGGCCGGCGATGATGCCGGAGAGGATCGGGATCATGGGCAGCACGCATGGGGTGAAAGCGAGCAGCAAGCCGAAACCGAAGAAGCTTGCGATCAACACCGCGAGCTCCCCATGGAAAAGCTTCGCGACCAGACTGTCGTCCCCACCGGCGCTCGCCGCCTCGAAAAGACCGGGCGGGAAAGCGCCCGCCGCTGGGGACGGGCCGGATGCGGTCCCACCCAAAGGCCCGTCGACGCCAGACCCCGCTGCCAGGGTGAGCCGGGCTTTCTGCTCGTGGGGCACGTAACACACCCCTGAATCCGCGCATCCCTGCGAAGTCGCCACCAGCGTTGCGGCACTCGCGCCCCCGGCATTGCGCACCGGCACGCGTATGCGCACTTCGCCGCGATAGGTCTGCACTTCTCCGAAGAATTCGTCCTTCTTCAGCTTGCCGGGCGGAAGCTCGGGCGCCCCGAGCTCGACCGCGGCGGGCTGGACCGCGAAGCTGATCTTGTCGCGGTAAAGGTAATAGCCGGGCGCGACCTGGTACTGCACTTCGAACGCGTCGGGTCCGAGCGTCCTCGCCTGAAAGCGGAAAGCCTGGTCCGGCTCGAGCAGTTCGCCGGGGGCAACGGCACGAACGGGCAGAGCGAGGGCGAGCAGAA
>JBKJKJ010000199.1:0-10226 GCA_046597455.1 Burkholderiales bacterium | reverse complement strand
TGGGCGGGATCTCGCCGCGTGAGCAAGGGCCCGCCGGGATAGCCGTGCAATCGGGCGTGCGCGACGCAGTCGAGTAGGAATCTGAACGTGTCGGGCGTCGAGAACACGCTGCCATCGGCTTTCCTGCACAGCCATGTCCAGTGAAAAGGCGCGCCCTCTTCGCCGCCTCCGGAAATTCGGTAGAACTCCCACGCGCCCATGTTCGCCCTCCCTTATTTTTTGTTCACGGCTGTGCCCAACGCACGACTCATGCCAAATGCTGTGAAGGCTTAACTCGCGCGCGTAATCCTTTTCGCGAGCAGGATTTTCCTTCGCCGCCGCCCCGGGGCTCGCACGAGAGGTAGCGGTAAGAATGACAAAAAAGAGTCACTTCGAAGCAAAATGCTATCGCTTTTTGGGCGCCCGTGTCCCCGGACAGCGTCCCTGCAGATGCGCTAACAACGGCGATTTTTCAATCAAAACCGGGCATTAGCCCTTGAAATCCAGCTCGTGAGGTGAGTTTTGGTACGCGCGTTGCTGTCAAACGACCACGCAACCGGATATTGGAGCGTCACGTGGGCCAAATTGCGTGTGAGACGGAACGCTGGTTTTTCTATCAGGATGCCGCGGACCTGTGGCGATGGGCGAGGCTCGATCTATTCGGCGCGGTCCAGGCCTACTCGAGCGGCGCATTCGCGACGCGCGATGCCTGCGTCGATGACGCGAATCGCAGCGGTTACGGCGAAGAGCGTCGCGCCGGTGTTCCCCGACGCCGGCGCAGCGCCGATCGCGTCGCGCGCTGACTTTCCTCGTTGATCGCGGCTACGAGCGGGCCGGCGGTTGCGACACGCACGTCTATACTCTACGATCTGGCGCGGCGCGTGATGACTGCGCTGTTACGCCGTTTACAATAAAAACCGTTGAAAGCCGCCTACGCATGCTCGCGTATCGTGCCGAAAAGCGTCTGAGTATTGCGAATGACATTCCGATAGTGATCGAAGCCGGATGCGGGAGATGGCGGTGTATGCCTTCAACGCGATCGTGACGACCGCGCCTATACCGAAAAACACCGAAAGCGATCGATCGATCAGTTTCACCAGGCCACACTCAAAGTGATGGCCGAAGCCGGGTTCCAGGATTTCCTGCGCAAAGCGGGTGCGGAGCCGGTCACCGATTCGGGTCCCGAAAAGACTGCACGTTTCCCCAGAAACAGAGTGCCCGGTGGACGCCGGTCGTCAATGAGGCGGGTCACGCACTGAGGGCTGCAACACGACGCGGTGACGAAGTGACGAAGTGATGAAGTGATGAAGTGATGTAGTGATGAAGTGATGCGGTGATGCGGTGATGCAGTGATGCCGTGATGAGTCGGGGTTTCAGATGAGAGGATATCAGTGGCAGCAGAGAAGAATCTTTCGATAGCGATTGTCGGCGCCGGTATGGGCGGGCTTGCGGTAGCGGGCACGTTGCGCCGCTCCGGTTTCAACAACATCAGGGTCTACGAGCAGGCGAGCCGCTTCGCGCGTATCGGCGCGGGCATCCAGATGATGCCCAACTCGATGAAAGTGCTGCGGGGCATAGGCGTCGAAGACCGGTTGCGCAGTATCGCGTTCGCGCCTTATTCGCATCTGAACCGCAACGGCGTCACCGGCGAAATGACGATCGAGCTGCCGATGCCTGAAAGTCTGTTCGGCGCGCCGTATCTGTGCATGCATCGTGCGGACCTGCACGATGCGCTTGCGTCCGTGGTGCCGTCGGAGATGATCCATCTCGACAAGAAACTGACGGCGCTCGAGGAGGCCGGCAAGCGTGTGACGCTGAGTTTCGCGGACGGCACGAGGGAGACCGCGGACCTCGTGATCGGCGCCGACGGCGTGCATTCGACCGTGCGCAATATCATCGTCGGTCCCGAGTCCCCGATTCACCGGGGGCGCGTCGCGTATCGCGCCGTGTTTCCCGCGTCGCTGATGAACGGCAGGGACATCGGGTCTTCGCGCACCAAATGGTGGGGCGAGGATCGCCACATCGTCATCTACTACATCAAGGCCGACCGTAGCGAGATCTATTTCGTCACCAGCGTTGCGGAGCCGGCCGAGTGGATGACTCCCGAGTCGTGGTCGGCCAAAGGTGACGTGAAAGAACTGCGCAAGGCGTATGAGGGCTTTCACCCGGATGTGCGTGCAGTCCTCGAAGCGTGTCCCGATTGCCACAAGTGGGCAATCCTCGAGCGCGAGCCGCTGCCCACCTGGAGCAAAGGGCGGGTCGTGCTGCTCGGAGACGCGTGCCATCCCATGACGCCGTACATGGCGCAGGGCGCGGCGACGTCGATCGAGGATGCGGCGGTTCTCGCGCGCTGCCTGGAAGCGGTGGAAGGCGGGGACGTCGAAAGCGCGCTCAAGCGCTACGAAAATCACCGCAAGCCGCGCACCTCGCGTATACAGGCGATTTCGAGCGCGAATACCTGGATGCAGGGCGGCGAGCAGGACACCTCGTGGCTTTACGGGTATGACGCGTGGAATGTGCCGCTCGAATGATGAGGAATGGACGACGAATGAACGACGCATCACAGCATGGGCCGGGTGCCACCGTGGCCGGAGATGAACAATGAAGCGCGACGACACGAAGCCGGATGCTGGAAAACGCAAAGGAAAACGCAACTACGCGGACCTGCACCAGCACCTCGACACGCTGCGCAAGGAAGGTCTGCTGCTCACGATAGACCGGGCGGTCGACAAGGACTCCGAGCTTCATCCGCTCGTGCGCTGGCAGTATGTGGGCGGCATCGAGGAGCACGAGCGCAAGGCGTTCATGTTCACCAACGTCGTCGACGCGAAAGGCCGCCGCTACAAGTTCCCGGTCGTGGTCGGCGCGCTGGCCGGCAATCGGCGCATCTACTGCCTCGGTATGGAAGCGTCGCCCGAAGAAGTGCAGCCGCGCTGGGAGCGCGCGCTCGCTAATCCAGTTGGACCTCGCATCGTGTCGGAAGCCGCGTGCCAGGAAGTCGTCATCACGGGGGAAGACCTGAAGGGCGAGGGCAACGGACTCGATGCCCTGCCGATTCCGGTGTCGACGCCGGGATTCGACAGCGCCCCCACGCTCACCGCGACGAATGTCATCACCAAGGATCCGGAAACCGGCGTCCACAATCACGGTACGTATCGCGCGGGTCTCAAGGCGCCCGACCGCCTCGTCGTGCGTATGGCGACGCGGGTCGGAGGCGCCGGCGGCTACCGCCATTATCTGAAACACCAGCAGCGCGGCGAGCGCTACATGCCGTGCGCCATCGTGGTGGGGGCGCCGCCGTATGTCGCCTTCGTCGCCCCGCAGAAGCTGCCGCTCGATCTCGACGAAATCGGCGTCGCAGGCGGACTCGCCGGCGAGCCGATCCAGGTGGTGCGCGCGAAAACCGTCGATCTTCTCGTGCCTGCCGAAGCGGAAATCGTGATCGAAGGCCTGATCGACACGTCGCTGCTCGAGCCTGAGGGTCCATTCGGCGAATCGCACGGACACGTCGCGCTCGAGGAATTCAACATGCCGATGCGCGTCACCGCGATCACGCATCGCAAGGACGCGGTCGTCACGTCCTACCTGAGCCAGGTGACGCCGAGCGAATCAAGCGCGATCAAGCGCGTCGCCTACGAGCCGATGTTTCTCGCGCACCTGAACCGCACGCTCGGCATCAAAGGCGTCAGGCGCGTGACGCTGCACGAGCGCATGACGGCTTTGCGCCGCATCACCATCATCACGGTGGCGAAAGACACGCCGCGCACCGAGGTGTGGCGCGCGCTCTACGGCGCCACCTCCTTCAAGGCCGACTGCGGGAAAATCTGCATTGCCGTGGACGAGGATATCGACCCGGACAATTCCGATTCGCTGTTCTGGGCGATGGCTTTCCGTATGAACCCGACGGACGACATGCAGGTGCTGCGCCATCGCAGCCCCGGCCATGGTCCCGAGCGGGAGCACGAAGCCGAACACGAAGACTCGACGCTGCTCATGGATGCGACGATGAAAGAGGTGCTGCCGCCGCTGGCGTTGCCGAAACGGGAGTATATGGAGCGCGCGAAAGCCCTGTGGGAAGAGCTCGACCTGCCCAAGCTGCGGCCGCAGTCGCCGTGGTTCGGCGCGCCCGCCGGCGACTGGCTGCCGCAGTGGGACGCGGCGGGCAAGCGTGCGGCCGAAGGCGATTACCTGGAGAACGGCCGGGTGAGCGAGCGCCAGCAGTGCGAAGGGCTCAAACCTGAAACCGGCTTTCGCCCGGACAAGAAGGGTTGAGAACTGCCTGGACCCGACCGGGCGCGCATGGTGTATCTTCTGCCCGGCAGGCGCATTCCGATTTGCGCGCCTGAATAAAACACCCGACGAGTAACAACAAGGAGGATTCCATGGGTTCTGCGAAAATTGCCGCGATCGTTCTGATCATTGCCGGTGCATTAGGCCTTGCGTACCAGCAGTTCAGCTATACGAAAGACACCACGACGGCGAAGATCGGACCGCTCGAGCTGTCGGTGAAGGAGAAAGAGACGGTGAACATTCCCATGTGGCTGAGCATCGCCGCTATCGGCGGTGGCCTGCTGCTTCTGGTCGTCGGCGGGAAAAAGTAACCGCGGGACGCTGCTCGGGCGATGGGCATTCGTGTGGTCCGTCTCGGCAGTCCGCGGCACGCCGACGAAGGCCTTCGTCTGGGCACCGTGCGGCGGCCGCCGCGAGCCGTTCGCAAGGAGGATCATGCCAAGCTCGATTTCTTCGACGTCTGGCTGCCCGAGCTTGCCCCGAGCGCGCCGCTCGTATCTTTCGCGCTGCACGAGGCTTTCACGCTCAAGCGCTGGGCCGATTACGACAAACGGTATCGTGCGGAGATGGGCAAGCCGGCAGCCCAGCATCTGATCCGCATGCTCGCCGCCCTGTCGGCGCAGACGAATTTCTCGGTAGGCTGCTACTGCGAAAACGAGCATTACTGTCACCGGTCCATCCTCAAAGAGCTGCTCGCTGAAGCGGGGGCGAAGATCGTCTGAACGGCGGTACGAAGGGAGGCGCGATGCGCGCGATGCGTTTGTGGAAAGCCGGCCCATGGCTGAAGGACTGGAAGTAACGACGGCCCGACTGGCGGGGCGGATGCGTCTGGCGTAAAGCCTTTCCTAGGAGGTTGTCGGACTTGCGATGCGACAAGCTCCTTATGCAAAACCGGACAGCCGAATTGAAGTCGAAAACATGCTTTTGAGGCTTTTTCAAATCATACTTCACGGAAATCCGTCCGGTTTTGCTTTAGCAGCCTGTCCCGACTGGTAAGTCCGGCAGGCTGCTAGATCAAGCCGATCGTGTGGGGCCCGTCACGCGCTTCAGCCGCGGGAAACGATGCCCATCCAGAACATCGTTTCCGATCCCACGTCGATATCGTACTGGCGCACGTAATCGAGCTTTCCGTCATCGCCGACTCTGAATACGGCAAGGTTGGGTGACACGGTCCGCACGCCTGCGCCCTCTTGAGCCAGAATCGAAATTGAATTCGCCGCCACCAGGATGCGTCCTGTACTGTCCAGCGCGAACGTGCGAGGCACGATGCCGTGCGTGTCTGCGTGCTGAATGGCTCTCGGCTCGCCGCTGTCCGGGTCGATCGCGTAGACGGCAATGTTGTTTTCGCCACCGATGAAGACCGGCTTGCCGGAGACCTCGGCGGTTCCGCTGGCGCGATTCGCGACATACACGCAGCGGCCGTTCGGGTGTACGTGGATCGTGCCGCAACGCTGGCGGCGCTTCTGGTTCGGCGTGTCGGCGAGCGTGTCTTTGACGTAAGCCGGCGCGGGCTCCAGCGTGTCGCCGTCGAACCGGTACATCTGCAGCGTATTCTGGCGCTCGAGCGAGACGTAGACCCACGGTTGTGCAGGATGCAGATCGAGATGGCGCGGGCCGAAGCCGTAGCCGCCGTTCGGCGCGACCGTCTCGCGTGCAGTCAGTTTCCCATCGGCGTACCCGAACACTTTCAGCGCCCCCGGATCCTCCGGTCGCGTTGCTTTCGCATCGTTGCCTCGCGCAACGACGATCACGGTGTTGTTCGACGCGGCGACCCTGACCTGGTGGGCATAGATCCCGGTATCGGGCGGAACCGCCTGGCTGACCTGCGCGCCGATGGCGCCATCCGCCTTGATGCGGTGTACGGTGAGGCTGCTCGGATGGTTGCAGGCGATGAGCACATGTCTGCCCGGAATGTCGGCCGTGATGTGTATGGGCCGCGACGGCAGTGCGACAGGGGCGCCGTGAAGCTTCGGAATACCCGCGGAGTCGATGCGGAGTGCGACGACGCAGTGCGAGTCGCCACTGACATCCGGCGCGCCGTTGCTGCACGCGGCGTACAGAAATTCGCCGGCCGGATGCGGCCAGACATACTGCACGTTCAGAGGCAGCTCGAGTGCCGAACGCTGCACGAGCGATGCGGCATCGACGTCGAGTTCGTAGTGGGTAAGCGTGCGTCCGACACTGACGTATAAAGCCGGAACTCGTTTCTGTTCTTCCTGCAACGCATCCTCCGGTCGTTTATTGCAGCGGTCTGCCGAGTATGGCACAGCGTGCTCACGCTTCGGTTCATGACGCCTGCTTTTGGTGTATATGTGAACCGTGGACACAGACCCCGACCTCACCGTGCCTCGCGTCGAACCCGCCGTGACGTGCGCGTCGTGCAGGGCGTGCTGTTGCCGGCTCGAAGTCATGTTGATGGGCGAGGATGACGTGCCGTCCGAGTTCATCGAGGTTGACGCGTGGGGCGGGCACGTCATGGCGAGGCTGGCCGACGGCTGGTGCGCCGCGCTCGATCGGGGCACGATGCTTTGCGGGATCTACGAGCACAGGCCGACGATCTGTCGGGATTTCGAGATGGGCGGCAGCGATTGCCTCGTGGAACGCCGCGCCCTGGACGCCTGAGCCACGCGTGCCCCCTGAGCACGCCGTTGCCTCGCCAGCGCGACCGTGTTGCATCATGCGTCCCAGTCTACTGAAGCGGCAGCGGCTGCACTTCCGTGCGCGTTTCGACTTCCTGGAGCGGAAAGGCTTCGGTAATCACCGTCGAAGTTTGAGGCAGGACGAGTTTGCGGCCGGCGCGGCAGCCGATGCGCTCCCAGCGTGCTTTCTCCTTCGCCTCGGCGATCGTCTGCCACTGCATGTTGGACGGGTCTTCCGCACCGCCGCAGATTGGCGGGATGATGCGGTCGATTACGTAGCCCGTGCACGCGCCCTGGATTTGTCCGGTGCGCGGACACGGATTGTCGAGCCTGAACATGGCCTCAGCTCTGAAGCTGCGCGCATCCGCGGCAGCCGTGACCGCCAGCGGTGTGGCCATCCCGGTGACGAACGCAAACGTGAGCCCGCTCAGGCGCATGCACTTTTTCGATTGCAACACTCAGTCCTCGGTGAGCGCCGACGGGTAATGCACCGCCAGCCAGATCGTCGGCACGTCGGGATGCGTCCATTCGACGCGATGCCGGCGATGCGCCGGGATGTCGACGAAGTCCCCACGCAGAAGGAAGTGCGGCTCCGATTCGCCTTCGAACGCAAGCTTGGCCTCGCCCGCCAGCACCACGAGCCACTCGCCCTGCGGCTGGTCGTACCAGAAATCCGGAGGGCTTGCCTGTCCGCAGGAGACGATTCTTTCGATTCTGAGCCCGGCGTGGGATAGCAATTCGACGAACTGTTCGGATGCCGCGCCTGCGGGGACGTCCTGCCAGAGGTTGCCGATTTTGCTTATTGGCGCCGACATGCCCTCACCCGACTCGCGCGCCGGTTTCATGTGTTTTTGGTCGAATGCGAAAGTTGAACGAGTATGCTGCCTGCCGCGTGTCAGGATAGCAGGTCCGCCGCGCGTGCGCGTCGGTGACGTGCGTTGTGGACGCGATCTTCGTTTCGCGCAACGCGTCGAGCGCACGGCTTGAACGGGCACGGACGTTGCGACCCGCCGCAGTGGGGACATGCACATTTCGCTTTGCATAAAATCGAAAAACCAATGCACCAATGGCGCAACACGGAGTCATACTGTCGCTGCCGTGCGCATTGGCCATCATCGTGGTGTCTCCAGACGCACACGGTCGACGGCGTAAACTCATCCCGAGGACGTCAGCAGAAAACCAAGGAGAAGAATATTGTTCAACAAAGATGCATTGTTCGGTAAGAAGGAACCGGGCGCGCCCGGTGACACACGCCAGGTCGACGTCACACCCGATCTGCGCGGCACGCCGGGGCGCCTGCAGGGTGCCGTCCAGTCCGAGGCGTCATTCAATCGCGCTTTTCCGGAGTCGGCCAAAGGGCCCGTTCCGGAGGCCGCCAAAGCGCCGGTTGCGGCCGATGCGCCGGCCGGCAGCAGACTGATCGTCGGACCCGACATCAAGTTGAAAGGCGTCGAGATCACCGACTGCGACACGCTCGTCGTCGAAGGCCGCGTGGAGGCGTCGATGGACAGCCGCGTCGTGCAGATCGCAGAGCACGGTGTATTCACCGGCACGGCGACGATGGACGTGGCCGAGATCTGGGGTCAGTTCGAAGGGACGCTGACGGTGCGCAAGCAGCTCGTCATCTATGCGAGCGGGCGCGTCTCGGGCCAGATTCGCTATGGGAAGATCCGCATCGAGGAAGGCGGAGAGCTGTCCGGTGAGGTGAGCACGCTCGCCTCCGGCCACAGCGAAGCAGCGCGGGACCAGCCAGCCCAGAGCACCGCGAGCGACACCAAGCGCACCGTGTATGAACCGGTGCGCCCGGCGAAGCAGAGCGGCAAGACCGGGGTGGGCGCGAGCTGACGTCCGCTGTCTGCCGTGGTGCACTGCGCCGCGGCAGACACGCTCGAGTTTTCTACAGCACGGCGACGCGTTGCCTGCGGTGCCGCGTCGTCGCGTCTGTCCAGGCTTCCTATTCGACTTTCTCGAAGTCGATGCGCTCGTAGACCGGCAGGCCTTGCAGATAGCGGCGCAGGCAGTCGAGCCCCATTTCGACTGCGCCGAGCCGTACCCACTCACGCCCGCCGACGATGCGGCTGCGCCGCGTCGCGACGTCGTCTTCGGTTGCAATGGCCAGATGCACGGTCCCGGCAAACTCGAGTCGGTCCGCACCTTCGTCGATGTCAATCATGACGGCCAGCGCGTGGGTCGCCCCGGTGTGACGCTGCGCGGCGCGGGCCACGGCCTGCGCGAGCTCGGGCGTGATCCCGTCGATCGCCGCCGCTCGGCTCAGCGCCACCGCGTCGCACACTTCCAGGATGTCGCGCGCCACGACGCCGCGCCTGAATACGTTCTCGGCGCCGGGCAGGTGCGCCACGCGCGCGGCGATTTGCCCGCTCGTGAAGTTCTCGACCACGCTCAGGGTCGAATGATGCTTTTCCAGCTCGGCAAGGACGACACCTTCGAGCGTGCGATCGTCTTCGGCCAGGATGAAGTTGCCGAAGCGCTTTCGCACCTCCTGCTCGACCGGCGCGAGCTTTCTGTGGATCTCGGTCATGTCGCTGCCACGCACCGTGAGCTTGGTCTCGAGCTGAGGGTAATGCGCGCGAAAGCCGAGCTTTACGCTGCCGTCGGATGCGAGCTCTTCCACCCCGGCGAGCAGCGTGTCGGCGTGTGACTCGCCGATGCCGTACGAGTGGAATCGCTTCAGGTAGATCGCGGTCTGCAGACCGCTCTTGGCGAGTAGCCTGGGCATGATCTGCTCTTCGAGCATGCGCCGGAGCTCCCGCGGAACGCCGGGGGTGAAAAAGAACCGCGCCTTTCCGATGTCGACTGCGAAACCGCAGGCGGTGCCTACCGGGTTGTCGAGCACCTCGGCGCCGGCCGGAAGCATCGCCTGCTTCACGTTGTTCGGCGGCATCACCCGGCTGCGCCGCGCGAAGAATGCTTCCATGCGGCCGAGCCACTCGTTACTCAGGACGAGCTCGACGCCTGCCGCTTTCGCTGCGATTTCCTGTGACAGATCGTCGACTGTCGGTCCCAGGCCGCCGTTGACGATGACCGCGTCGGCACGCTGTCCGGCGAGCTGAAACGCGAGCAGCAGACTCTCGCGATCGTCGCCGACCGTGGTTTCCCAGCTTACCGAAAGCCCGAAATCCTCGAGCTTCTGGGTGATGTAGCTGAAATTGGTGTTGACGATTTTGCCGGTGAGGACCTCGTCTCCGGTGCAGATGACTTCGATACGCATGATGTCCGTTATCAGAAAATGAAGGTGTCCAGTCCGGCATCGTAGCACTCCGCGCAGCCAGCGCCGCGGGCGTCCTCTCGTGGCCATCC
>JBKJKJ010000066.1:0-2792 GCA_046597455.1 Burkholderiales bacterium | reverse complement strand
CGTCCGGACTCGCGCCGATCGAAATGACCTCGGCCCCGAGCTCGTGAAATACGCAAGGCGCGATCTGATACGCCGCACCATGAGCGCTGTCGACGACGATGCGCATGCCCTTGAGGTCGAGGCGGCTCGGAAACGTGCTCTTGCAGAATTCGATGTAGCGGCCCGCGGCATCTTCCATGCGGCGGGCTTTGCCCAGGTTCGCCGAGTCCGCACACACCAGCGGCTCGTCGAGCGCACGCTCGATTTCGGTTTCGGTCTCATCCGGCAGCTTGGCGCCATCGCTCGAGAAAAACTTGATGCCGTTGTCCTGATAGGGGTTGTGCGAGGCGCTGATGACGATGCCCGCAGAAAGGCGCAGGGCGCGCGTGAGATAGGCGACCGCCGGCGTCGGCATCGGACCCACGAGAACGACATCCACCCCGGCCGCTGACAATCCGGCCTGAAGCGCCGACTCGAGCATGTAGCCCGAAATGCGGGTGTCCTTGCCGATGAGGACGGTGGGGTGCTCGGGCGAAGCGTGGCGCCCGGCCAGCACTTTGCCTGCCGCGTAGCCCAGCTTCATCATGAATTCCGGTGTAATCGGCGCCACGCCGACCGTTCCGCGCACACCGTCCGTGCCGAAGTATTTACGTTTCATCGCCTGTCCACCTGCCGTGATCGCTTTCAAGAGACCGGCATTCTACCGCTGAGGGTCCACCAGACGGCGAGCGCATCGCGCGTCGCCGTGACATCGTGCACGCGCAGTATCCGGGCGCCTGCCTCGGCTGCAAACAAGGCGGCGGCGACGCTCGCGTGGACGCGCTCGTGTGCTTCGCGGCCGGTGATTTTTCCGAGCATCGCCTTGCGCGAGAGGCCCGCCAGCACGGGAACCCCGAATCCGGTGAACGATCGCAGCTCGCCCAGCAGAGCAAGATTGTGGTCGAAAGTCTTGCCGAAACCGAAACCGGGGTCGATCACGATGCGCTCGCGAGGGATTCCCGCGGCCACAGCGGCCTGAATGCGCCCGGCGAGATAATCGCGCACTTCAGTCACGACGTTGTCGTAGCGGGGGCGCTGCTGCATGGTCTGCGGCTCGCCCTGCTTATGCATGAGACAGATCGCCGCAAGGCTGTCCGCAAGCGCTTCGAAAGCCCCGGGCGTTTCCCCCGCGCTGATATCGTTGACTAAGCTGGCCCCGGCAGCGATCGCCTCGCGCATGAGCTCGGGTTTGCGGGTGTCAACCGAGATCGGTACACCGCAGCCGGCCAGTGCTTCGAGCACGGGAAGCACACGCCGGCGTTCGTCATCCAGCGTAACGACTGCGGCACCGGGACGCGCGGACTCGCCACCGACATCGACGATATCCGCACCTTCGGCTATCAGGGCACGAGCGTGCTCGACCGCGGCCTCACGCGACGCATAACGCCCTCCATCGGAGAAGGAATCGGGTGTGACGTTGACCACACCCATGAGGAGAGGTCGGTCAAGAGGCAGGCGGTAGGCGCCGCATTGCAAAAATGCCTGAGGGTCGAGTCGCGGGGAATGGGGCGTGTGCATGTGAAGCGCGAGTGCGATGATGCGTGAAGGGCGTCCATCCGGAATACCCTGGGGATGAAAACGAAAAGGGGTAAGGCCTTCGACCTTACCCCTTATCTCTCGCGCTGACGCCTATCTCACGCCGTCACGCGACCCGAATTATGCTTCCCGGGCCGGCGTCGCAGTGGGGGTGGGTGTCGGCGTGCTGTCGCGCGGCGGCTGCTGTGCCGGCGGCTGCGTGGGCTTGGGCGGCCGTGGCGGACGACCTTCCATGATGTCGTTGATCTGCTCCGCGTCGATGGTTTCCCACTCCAGCAGCGCTTTCGCCATCGCTTCGACCTTCTCGCGGTTGCCCTCGATGAGCTTGCGCGCGATCCCGTATTGCTGATCGATGAGTCGCCGGATCTCGGCGTCGACCTGCTGCAGCGTCGACTCGGACACGTTCTTGTGCGTCGTGACCGAACGGCCGAGGAACACTTCGCCTTCGTTCTCGCCGTATACCATGGGCCCGAGGGACTCGCTCATTCCCCAGCGCATCACCATATTGCGCGCCATCTCGGTCGCACGCTCGAAGTCGTTCGAAGCGCCCGTCGTCATCTGGCTCATGAAGATCTCTTCGGCGATACGGCCGCCGAAAAGCACCGAAATGTTCTGCAGAATCTGTTCGCGATCCATGCTGTAGCGATCTTCCGCCGGTAGCTGCATCGTGACGCCGAGCGCACGCCCGCGAGGAATGATCGTGACCTTATGCACCGGATCCGTCCGCGGCATCAGCCGCGCAACCACCGCGTGACCGGACTCGTGGTATGCCGTGTTCTTGCGCTCGTGCTCGGGCATCACGATGGAGCGGCGCTCCGCACCCATGATGATCTTGTCCTTGGCACGCTCGAAATCATCCATGTCCACGAGACGCTTGTTGCCGCGAGCAGCGAACAGCGCAGCTTCGTTGACGAGATTCGCGAGGTCGGCGCCCGAGAAGCCGGGCGTGCCGCGCGCGAGAATATCCGGCCGCACGTCGGGTCCGACCGGGACTTTACGCATGTGCACCTGCAGGATCTGCTCGCGGCCACGGATATCCGGCAGCGGCACGACCACCTGGCGGTCGAATCGGCCGGGACGCAGCAGCGCCGGATCGAGCACGTCCGGACGGTTGGTCGCTGCAATGATGATGACGCCCGAATTCGCTTCGAAACCGTCCATCTCGACGAGCAACTGGTTCAATGTCTGCTCACGCTCGTCGTTGCCGTTGCCGAGGCCGGCACCGCGATGGCGGCCGA
>JBKJKJ010000023.1:0-6834 GCA_046597455.1 Burkholderiales bacterium | reverse complement strand
GACCTGCGCGTCGGGGAAAAGCTCTTTCACGGCGTGTGCAAGCAGGTGCGCGCTCGAGTGCCGGATGACTTCGACGCCTTCGGGGTCCTTGTCGGTGACGATCGACACCGCGGCGTCGGACTCCACTCGATGGCCGGTGTCGACGAGGGTGCCGTCGACGCGGCCGGCCAGCGCCGCTTTGGCGAGCCCGGGGCCGATCGACGCAGCGATTTCCGCAACCGTCACCGGTTGATCGTATGTGCGGACGGAGCCGTCCGGCAGTTTGACGTTCAGCATGAAGGTCTACTCCGCTCCTGCGGCGCCGTGACTCACGTCACTGCGCCTTTGGCGCTATTTCCTACCTACTCCGCTCCTGCGGCGCCGTGACTGCTACCTACAAAAAAAAAATGCGGGTTCGCCGCACTTTTTCCGGAACGAATCAAGCGCGGCTACGCAGGCGAAACCCGGGTAGTCGTCGTTCGGCTCATCATTACCGCCACAGTACCGTCCTGATGTAACCGCTTCGTTCCAATGTTGGTAGGCGCGATTGGACTCGAACCAACGACCCCCACCATGTCAAGGTGGTGCTCTAACCAGCTGAGCTACGCGCCTAAAGGAGTCGTATTCTAGCGGAACCGGCGTGCGCGTTCAAACCCGACACCGGTTGCGCGATGACATTCGCGACTCCCCAGGCACGCTCTTTCCGCGGGACCGGGAAGCCCATGATGCCGTTACGCTATGATGATCCGGATAAACCACAGAAAGGCGTTGTCATGAGGCGCAGACGATGCAGCGCTACGCTCACCCTGGTCCTTATCAGCACGGCCGCGCTGCATGGGTGCGGCGGCCGCGAGGAGGAAGCAGCAACCCGCGACGTGTACCGCTCCCGCGCAGATTGTCAGCGCGACTGGGGCGACGACGACAAAAAGTGCGAAGGCGTGACTTCCGGACCGCATGCCGGCATGTTTTACGGGCCGATGCTCTACGGTCTCATGTCCGGAATGGGCGGTCGGGGCGGCGCCGGAAGCAGCCTCGGACCCCGTCCAGGAACGAATGCGGTCGCCAGCACAGCCACTGCCCCGCCCCGAGGCGGGAGCGTGTCTCGGGGAGGCTTCGGCTCTTCCGCGTCGTCCCACGGCTCGGGCGGCTGATGGAGCGCATGCGCATTACCCCGCGTGCCGGATGGCAGGCCAAACTGGAGTCCGTCGGTTTCCATTTCCACAGTCTCGATGGCAGCTACTGGGACGAGTCGGCATGCTACCGCTTTTCCGCCGACGAGATCGACGTGCTGGAAGCCGCCACCGCCGAGCTCCACGCGATGAGTCTCGCTGCGGTCGAGTCACTCGTCCAGCTACAGACATTCGAGCGGTTTGCCCTGCCGGATTGGCTCGCCGCACACGTTACGGCATCCTGGCGCGCGCAAATGCCCAGCCTGTACGGGCGGATGGACTTGCGCTTCGACGGCAACAGCGCGCCGAAGCTCCTTGAATACAACGCCGACACGCCGACGTCGCTGATCGAGGCTGCAGTCGCGCAGTGGGACTGGCTGCAAGCCGTGCGGCCGGACATGGACCAGTTCAATTCGATTCATGAAAGCCTGATCGCGCGCTGGCAGGCGATTCGCGCCGCCCTGCCCGGCATACCCCCTGTCATCTATTTCACATGCGTCAGGGACAGCGAGGAGGATAGAGGCAATCTGGAGTATCTGCGCGACACCGCATTGCAGGCCGGCATCGATGCGCGCCACATAGACATCGACGCGATAGGGTGGTCGGATGCGGACCCGGGCTTTCTCGACGTCGAAGACCATCCCATACGCGCCCTTTTCAAGCTGTATCCGTGGGAATGGATGATGCGCGACGATTTCGGCCCGCACGTGCCCCGCGCCAGGCTCACTGTCGTCGAACCTGCGTGGAAAGTGCTTTTGAGCTGTAAAGCCATCCTCGCGGTGCTATGGGAGCTTTATCCCGATCATCCGAATCTGCTGCCGGCCTACTTCGAACCGGATGCGCTTGGCGCAAGCTACGTGCGTAAACCGCTTTACTCGCGCGAAGGCGCCAATGTGGAGATTCACGGCCCGCGCGGCGTCTATTCGCAACCCGGCACCTATGGCGCCGAAGGGTACGTTTTCCAGGCCTACGCACCGCTACCCGAATTCGATGGCAACTACCCGGTGATCGGCAGCTGGATCGTCGGCGACCGCCCTGTGGGCATGGGCATACGCGAAGACAATACGCCGGTGACACGCAACACGAGCCGGTTCGTGCCTCATTACTTCGACTGAAAGCGCATCCATGGACATCCTCAGCAGCTCGATCCGCGGTTTTCCCGCATTCATCCTGTACTTCGTCTCGACACTCGCCATGCTGGCGATGTTCATCGCGATTTACGTCAGGATCACGCCTTACCGCGAGCTGGCGCTCATACGCCAGGGCAACCTGGCCGCAGCCCTGAGCCTTTCGGGCGCGATGCTCGGTTTCGTGATCCCCCTCGCCCACTCCGTCGCCCAAAGCGCCAACCTCGCGGACATGGCGCTATGGGGGCTCATCGCGCTCGTCGTTCAGCTCCTGGTCTATTTCGTCGTCACGCGTGTCATGCCCGGCATCGCAAGCGACATCCCGGCCGGCAAAACCGGACCCGGCGTGTTTCTCGGTGCGGTTTCGCTCGCGACCGGCATCCTGAATTCGGCGTGCATGACTTACTGAGATGAGGCCTGTCCAAGGTGACAAAATGACGAAGGTCCTGAGTGCCGATGAAGTGAGAAGGCAGCGCCAACGGTGCGATGCGTCCCGGGAGGACAGCGGCAATCCCGCTCGTCAGCGTCGCGATAGCAAAGTCGAAGGATGAACAACATGCTCACCACGATACTCGTGCTCGCATTCTCGGGTGGCGTACTGGCAGGGTCGCCGGCGTGGGCGCAGTCAAGCCTGAGCGAGATGGTCGGCATCCCCGCGGGTCCATTCACCATGGGCAGTAATGAAGGGCCGGACGACGAAAAGCCTGCACACCCGGTGAACGTGGCCGCGTTTGCCGTCGACCGGTTCCCCGTCACCAATGCGAACTTTGCTGAATTCCTCAATGCAGTGTCGGCTGTGCCCGGGAGCGGACCGCGCCTGTACGACTTTGATGATCCCGATGCGCGCGTGCATCAGCGCAACGGGCGCTGGGTCGCGGACCCGGGGTACGAAGAACACCCTGCAGTGGAAGCGCCCTGGGGCGGCGCCGCGGCCTATTGCGCATGGCGCGGCAAGCGCCTGCCGACCGAAACCGAATGGGAGAAGGCGGCTCGCGGAACCGATGCCCGCCGCTACCCCTGGGGCAACGAGCTTCCGGACAAACGCCGCGCGCGCTACGAAGCGGGCTTCAACGAAACGACGCCCGTCACGGCTTTTCCCGCCGGCGCAAGTCCGTACGGCGTTCGCGACATGGCCGGCAATGCGTGGGAATGGGTGTCGAGCGCTTATCGGCCATACCCTTACCGCGCGGACGACGGTCGCGAAAATGCGCAACCTGGTCCGGTTCGCGGCACCCGCGGCGGCGGTCACGATTCTCCCGCCAGCGAAATCACCACCACACAGCGCGGGCGCAACCTCTCGCGCAATCCGTCAGCGGGCCATCACAATATCGGATTCAGGTGCGCGCGCTGAGGGATCGCTTCTCGCAACGACATTCACATTCAGTCAGTGAGCCGGTGAGATCGAAACGAAACGGCCCCAACTTTCAGCCGCAGCAGATCATCGGCGCGCAGCGCCCATCACACCTTTGACATCGCGCACCAATGCCAGCACGCGCTTGAGCTGAGCGAGGTTTTCGACTTCGAGCGTGAAGCGCATGCGTGCGACGTGGGCCGTGGTTTGCGTCGCAGTCGCGGTGACGTTGATACGCTCGCGGGTGAGCTCGTCCGAGATGTCGCGCAGTAAACCGGTGCGGTCAAGCGCTTCCACGATAACGTCCACCGGGAACGTCGCCCCGGACGCTTCCCCCCACTCCGCTGTAACGCAGCGCTCGGCATCGAGCCGCTTGACGTTCGAGCAGTCGGCACGGTGCACGCTGACCCCGCGCCCGCGTGTCACGAAGCCGACGATTGCGTCGGGCGGCGCGGGCTTGCAGCATTTCGCTGTCAGGGTGAGCAGCTTGTCCACCCCGACGATCAGAACGCCGCCTTTGCCAGCGCGCGATTTTCGCGCCGCCGGTGGCGCGATATCCTCCGGCATCGGCTCCGCTGGCGGCTTGAGTGCCTCCTGCAATTGTTTCGGGCCGATGTCGCCGCGCGCGAGCTCTACTAAAAGATCGGGCAGCCTCGCAAAACCCATGTCTGCCGCGAGCTTGTCGAGATTGAGCGCGGTCGCGCCATGGCGCTGCAGCTCCTTGTCGAGCAGGGCGCGCCCGTGCGCGACGTCGGCATCGAAGTTCTGCTTGTTGAACCACTGCCGCACTTTGGTGCGCGCGCCCTGGCTCTTCAGAAAACCGAGTGCGGAGTTGAGCCAGTCGCGGCTCGGCCCGCCCTGTTTCGCAGCGAGAATCTCGACCTGCTGTCCGTTTTGCAGCGGCGTGCTCAGCGGGACGATCGCGCCGTCCACTTTCGCTCCGCGGCAGCGGTGACCGAGCTCGGTGTGCACGTGATACGCGAAGTCGATCGGTGTCGAGCCGGTGGGCAGGTCGATGACCCGGCCCTGCGGCGTGAGCACATACACGGTATCGGCGAAAAGCTCGGTCCTGAACTGTTCTGCGAGCTCGCCCGCGTCGCCGCCTTCGGTCACTTCGTCTTTCCATTCGAGGATCTGGCGCAACCACGCGATTTTTTCGTCGTATCCGCGGTCGTGACGCCCGTCCTCCTTGTAACGCCAGTGCGCAGCGATGCCGAGCTCGGAGTGCTGGTGCATCTCGTGAGTGCGGATCTGCACTTCCACGGCTTTTCCTTCCGGCCCGATTACGGCCGTATGCAGCGAGCGGTAATCGTTCGCTTTCGGTTTCGCGATGTAATCGTCGAACTCCTTCGGTATCGGCGACCACAGCTGGTGGACGAGCCCGAGCGCCGCATAGCACGCCTTGACGTCATCGACGAGTACCCGCACCGCGCGCACGTCATACAAGGCTTCGAATCCGACGCCTTTGCGGTGCATTTTCTTGTGTATGCTGAATATGTGCTTGGGACGGCCGCTCACATCGGCAGCAATACCTGCACGCGCCAGCTCGCCTTTGAGACCGGCGATGACCTCTTCGATATAACGCTCGCGATCCAGGCGCTTCCCGTCGAGCAGCTGCGCGATCTCCTTGTAGGTCGCAGGCTCGAGGATCCGAAAAGTGAGGTCCTCGAGCTCCCACTTCACGTGCCACACGCCCAGGCGGTTCGCGAGCGGCGCGAAAATGTCGCGCGTGATCTCTGCAGCCGCACGCTTCGCAGCGCTATCGTCGCTGCGCACGACGAAGCGCAGCGCCTGCAGATGGTCGGCCAGCTTGATGAGTACCACGCGTACATCCTGCACCATCGCGAGGAGCATTTTGCGCAGCGACTCGAGCTGCGCCGCCTGCTGCGCCTTGCCCTCCGAGTGGCCGCGGCTCGACAACGCGCCCAGTTGCGCCATCCGCCCGACGCCCTCGGCGAGCTCGGCAATCGCAACGCCGAACTTTTCGCGGATCGTCCCTGCGAGCTCGGGCGAGCGCTCATAGGCCGGATAGAGCAGCGCCGCAGCCAGGGTGTCGGCATCGAGCTTGAGCTCGCACAGCGTCTGCGCGACGTCGAGCACGTGGCCCAGCAGCGGCTGTCCCGTAGAAAGCTCGCGATCCTCATAGAGCGGCTGGATGAAATCCAGCGCGCGCTCGATCAGACCGTTCTGCGGGCCGGCGGCAGCCAGCAGTTGCGCGCGCCAGGCGCCGGCGGCGGACGTTTCTGTCGGGACGATTTGCAGGTGAGATCGGGTGACCATGGCTCTGTGACGTCGATAAACCGACCCGGAACATACAGGACGAGGCGCAGTCCCCGCTAGTGGCATTGGGTATAACTAAAGCGCCGACGTCTGTATTGCAGGCGCTGTTCTGATGCAAGGCGGAACCGTCTTGAAATTCGCCGGGTAATCCGTCCGTGACATGTACTGCAAGCCTTCAGGGCACCGCACCATCGAGGTGCGCTTCGAGCAGGCGTGTCTCCCGTCCCGGCGCATCGAGCCAGTAACGGCGGTACCGCTCGCGATAGCGCTCGATGCGGATTCCGCCTTCGGACGCAATGGTGATGATGACCGCCCCGTCCGTATCGGTACGATACAGCAGGCTTCCCCGCTCCCGGTAGCGCTCGACGACGTCGGGGTGAGGATGGCCGAAACGGTTGCGGTAACCGACCGCAAAAACGACCGCTTGCGGCCGAACCGCAGCCACGAAAGCGGGCGTGGATGAGGTCTTGCTGCCGTGGTGTCCGGCGACCACGACGTCCGCTGACAGTGCCTCGCCGGTGGCGAGCAGCAGCTCTTCGCTGCGCCGCTCGATGTCGGCGGGTATGAGCACGCTGCCACCCTGGGCGCTCACCTTGAGCACACAGCCGCGGTCGTTGTTCCTGAGGCGAGCGTCATAGCTGTCCCGGGACGGATGCAGCATCTCGAAGCGCACGTCGTCCCACGCCCACTGCTGTCCGGCATAACAGCGCGACGCCCGATCCGCGACGAGCGGCAGCGGATCCATGTCCGAGAGCGAGCTTGCGAGCCACGCGACCGGCAGCGCCTGAAGCACCGACAAGGCGCCGCCGGTGTGATCGCTGTCGTCGTGGCTGACGATCAGCGCGTCCAGACCGCGCACGCCGGCTGCACGCAGATAGGGAACGATGATTCGGTTGCCGCTGTCGGCCATCGGCCCGAACGCAGGCCC
>JBKJKJ010000014.1:0-4569 GCA_046597455.1 Burkholderiales bacterium | reverse complement strand
ACGTGCACTGCGATCACGATGCGATCTCGTTGCGCCTCTTGCGGCTCGAAGAATACGTCGGCGCTCAACCGCTCGCTGGGCTCGCCGCGCGACTCGAAATACCTGCGCAGTGCGCCCATGGTGCACGAGCCGATTGCGAGCAGGAGCAGCTCGCCGGAAGTGCATCCGATGTCGGTGCCGCCATCTTCAGCCGGGCGATCGGTGACGACCGCGTGATGGCGCGCGGTGCCGATGAGCTGCTTGCCGGTGATACGGCGAACGTTGACTTTGCGTTCCATGAGCTGCGTGGTCTGGGGACTGGAGTGAAGTGCGACGGTGAGGCCGCCAGTTTACGGGCC
Organism: Burkholderiales bacterium; assembly: GCA_046597455.1. Lineage (GTDB taxonomy): Bacteria > Pseudomonadota > Gammaproteobacteria > Burkholderiales > SG8-41 > JAQGMV01. The sequence continues at coordinate 4,231 of JBKJKJ010000014.1, read as the reverse complement.
CACGGCACGCTGGGAGATAGGATGATTTTATGATGAAGAGCGGCTGGGAAGTCATCAACGCACCACCGCATTGCGCATGCGCGCGAACCGCGACCATTCTGCGCAACTGCGACGTGCGGTGTGCTTATCCGCCTACGCTCAACTGCGCGGCGTCGGCTGTTTCGACGGCGAGACGGCATTGCGAGTCGGTCACGCTGCCGGCGCTACGAGTATCGAGAAGGCTGACGATCAACGCGAGCGTTTTCGTATCGAAAACGGCCGCTTCGGCGAGGCGAAACTCACCCCGCTGGTAGGTGAGCGCGGTCAGCAGGCGTGTGAGCAGACGCGATTCGTTGTATGCGGGGTTTTGCACGATCTTGTCGACGATCGCACCCAAAGGATTCTCGAGCGTCGATTTCGGGACGAGACGCGCAACTCGCCGAAGCTCATCTTCGAACTGCTGGATCGGGATCATGATGCTGGCGCTGGATGAGTTCATCGATCGACGATCCTTCGAATCATGTGAATTCGGCTCGAGCCTTCATGACCGCTCGTCGTGCGCCTGCTGCAAGGAAGATGGCTTGTGTAACCTGTGCAACGTAACACGGTTAGGGGTCATGTGCGGAGCTCCAGCCTAATAAATGCGCCGGGCGCAGCCGGCCGATCGTTAACACCGGGTTCGCGCTACTCCGGCCTGTGTTTGGGCACCGTTTGGGAGGCCAGCCGTCTCGCTACAGCCTGCCGGACTTACCAGTCGAGACCGGCTGCTAAAAGCAAAACCGGCCGGGTGTCCAAAAAAATATCATTTCAAAAAGCCTCAAAAACATGTTTTCGACTTCAATTCGGCCGGTCGGTCTTGCATAAGGAGCCTGTCGCATCGCAAGTCCGACAAGCTCATAGGGCGAAACACCGAAATACCGGACCCATAAGAGCGTATAGTGATATCGAGTTTTTGGTATACCCCCGCTTCCGGCCTGGCTTTCAGCGCCCCGGCGCCCGCCTCGAGCCTGCGCCAACACAGGCACCCTTCTTTTCGCGGATCGGCGAGCCGATGTCTGGTACGCTGAGCGAATGTGCGCCTGCAGCATCCTGCGTCTCCATCCGCTTCTTTTCCGGGGCACGACCTATGGCAGAGACACCGAAACAATGAATCCCGTGCCGCAGTGGAGGCGCGCGCTCTCGAATACGCGTATCGATGAGTGGGCTGGCTTTGCGCTGGCCGCGTCGTGCGTGGTATTGGGCGCCGCAGCGTTCGAGTTCTTCACCACTACCAGCGCCCTGGCGGCCACACCGCGCGCGTGGGGATCGCTGCAGTACGGTATCAAGCTCGTCCTGGGCGCGCTGGTTTTTGGTATCGTGGTGTGGAGCGGACTGAGAGCAGCCAAAGGCTCCGCAGGCGCGCCTGAAATGAAGGAGACGGTGCTGTGGTCGGCATCGCTGCTGGTGACACTCATCACCGCATTGCGGATGTATCAATGACGACGTGAGGATGATTCCTTCCACGCGCAAAGGCCGCGGATCGCACGCGCGCTCTGACGCCACTGTCTCCCAGGACGCCGAATGAACGCCGTCCTGTGGCTCGTGGCAGGCACCGCTATCGCGTGGATCGCTTTCTCGGCTATGAATATCAATCAGTCGCGCGGCCTGCTGACTGCGCTCGTGATTGGCGCCCTGAGCGCCTATTTCGGCGGCAGTGTGGTGGTGCCCCTGGTTGCCCCCCATTCAATCGAGGGCAGCGACTTCAATGCACTGGCGCTGCTCATCGCGTGCGTCAGTGCGGCGGTCGGACTTTTGATCAGCAACCTGGTGTATGACCGCTATGGCATCTGATAGGGCTCCGACGCGCAGCCGCTGCGTAGACCGCTGGCCTGCCCGGCTCCGGCTGCTCTGAACGCAAGGTGTATCACTGATGCCCATACTCAACGTCCGTCACATCACCACCTATCGCTACCGGCAACAGGTCTCGCTCGGAGAGCACCGCCTGATGTTCCGGCCGCGCGACAGCTGGGACCAGCGTCTGCTCGATGCGAAGCTCGACGTCACGCCGACGCCTTCGAGCGTGCGCTGGGTACACGATGTCTTCGGCAACTGCGTCACGGTCGTCGAATTCTCGCGCCGCGCGAAAGAGCTCAGGTTCGAGAGCAACATCCGGCTCGACCACTCGACGAGCTCGTCCGTGGATTTCCCGATCGCCGAGCACGCGCAAACCTACCCTTTTTCGTACGACGCGGAGGAGATGCCCGACTTGCTGCGTTCGGTCGAGCGGCAATACCCCGACCGCGATTTCGAGCTCTACCGGTGGGCGCGGCAGTTCGTGCCCGAGACGGGGCCGGTCGCGACGTACGATCTGCTTGCCGCGATCACTCACTCGATCCGCGAGAATTTCACCTACGTGAGCCGCGCCGAGATGGGCATCCAGAGTCCGCTGACCACGCTTGAAATGCGCAGCGGCAGCTGCCGGGACTTTGCTTTGCTTATGATGGAAGCGGTGCGCTCGCTGGGCCTCGCCGCGCGCTTCGTTTCGGGTTATCTCCATCTGCCGCTTCGCGGCGGGGAGCATTACACCGGCGGCGGGTCGACGCACGCCTGGGTACAGATCTACATACCGGGCGCGGGCTGGATGGAGTTCGATCCGACCAACGGCATCGTCGGGAACCGTGACCTGATCCGCGTTGCCGTGGCACGCGACCCCATACAGGCCGTGCCGATATGGGGGACGTGGACCGGATTCCCGTCTGCCAGCCTGAGCCTGAAAGTCGAGGTGCAGATTATTTGCGAAACAACACAGGCCGAAACGCTGCGGGCGGGCGTCGTGCCGGAGCTGACACGATGAATATCAAAGCGGGATACGAGATCACGTTCGACTGCGAGAAGCCCACGCCGATGCTGCTGGTCCTGAGCGTACATCCGTCGCGCATCCCCGATCTGCTGACGCCGCACAGGATCGAATTCGATCGCGAAGTGGTGCAGGAAGATTACCTCGACGGCTTCGGCAACGTCTGCACGCGTACGACCGTGCCGCAGGGACTCACGACGATACGCACCGACTTCGTTATTGCGGACTCGGGCCTGCCGGACGTCATCACGCCGGACGCCAGACAGCACGCGATCAGCGAGTTGCCCCAGGACACGCTGGTCTATCTGCTCGGCAGCCGTTACTGCGAGACCGATCGGCTGGGTGACGCGGCGTGGGCGCAGTTTGCGAACACGCCCCCCGGGTGGCCGCGGGTTCAGGCGATCTGCGATTACGTGAACGACTGGATCAAATTCGGCTATCACCATGCGCGATCAGACAAGTCGGCGTGGCAAAGCTACATGGAGCGCAACGGCGTGTGCCGCGACTATGCCCACCTGGCGATCGCTTTCTGCCGCTGCATGAATATCCCGGCGCGTTACTGCACGGGTTATCTCGGCGACATTGGCGTGCCGGTCGTCGATCCGATGGACTTCAGCGCCTGGTTCGAGGTCTACCTCGGCGGGAAGTGGCACACGTTCGACGCGCGCAACAACAAGCCGCGCATCGGACGCATCCTGATCGGCCGCGGGCGCGACGCGACCGACGTCGCGATCTCGACGTCCTTCGGCGCGAGCCGGCTGGCGGAGTTCAAGGTCTTCACGTACGAAGTCGATGCGAACGGGGTGAGCGTCTTACCCCAGGGTGCCGGTACCGGGAATGCGGTCGCGCCGTAGGGCGATTCCAGAAAAGCAAGGTGCGCGGTGCCTCGCTCGAGCTTGATCTTCAACGAAACTCGGCTTTCAAATCGGCCAACGTCTCAGGACCGGGCAGCAAGGACGCCGTGCCGTTCTCGACCTGTGCGTGACGCCGCTCCACTTCCGCCGCCCAAGCTTCCTCGACCATCGGATCGGTATCAAAACTGGTGATAAGCCGCTCGATCAGCCGCGCCCGCTCGGCAGCCGGCAACTGCAAGGCTTCGGCCTCCAGCACTTCAACGGTCGACGACATCGATTACTCCAGTTTTTGAGTGATCTGCACCGACAGGGTGCCACAGCCCAGGCATCTGAATCAATGACGGATCACCACATGACTGGTTGCTCAGAGGTTGAGCTGCCGTTCGCGTGACGATGCGCTTGCTCGTGAACGAGGAGTCATGAAATCGACAGTACCCGGGGCTGATACGCCTAAGGACGCTCTGATCAACCTCATCGTCATGCTGGCGTACGCCGGCATCCATGGTCCACGTTTCTGATCGAAATCGATTCTGGCCTTCGCCAGAATGACGCTGACTGGTAC
>JBKJKJ010000491.1:0-6018 GCA_046597455.1 Burkholderiales bacterium | reverse complement strand
ATCCGCCAGAGTGCTCAGTAAAGGAATGCAGTTCTTCTGTGCGAGAGGCTCGCCGCCGGTGACCGTGACGTAACGCGTGCGGTAACGCGCAACCTCGGTGAGCAGGTGTTCAAGCGTAAGGGTCGTGCCGCCGTGGAAAGCGTAAGCCGTATCGCAGTATCCGCAGCGCAGCGGGCAGCCGGTCAGGCGGACGAAAACCGTCGGCAATCCCACGCGGCTCGTTTCGCCCTGCAGCGAGTGGAAGACTTCGGTGACGCGCAGCGTGGCCTCACGCAGTGCGCTATCGATTTGCGATGGCGTGTCCTGATGGGGGGCGGCCTGATCCATCAAGGTCATAAGGGAAAAAAGGGAGAAGCCTGAATCGTTCGAAACGGGACCTGTCGCGGACGCAGGCGGTTTGTGCCGCAGGAGCGGCGGTGGTCTTTATCGCAACGACGCAAGCCTGCGCTTGGCTTTCTCGGCGGCTTCACTAGAGGGATAGCGGGAGACCAGATTGTCCATCGTCTTCTTGGCGGACGCCGTGTCACCCAGCTCGATATACGAGCTCGCGATATTCAGCAGCGCATCGGGAACCGAGGCGCTCTCCGGATACGTGGAGACCAGCTTCTGCTGGTTGGCGATCGCGTTCTTGAAGTCGCGCAGGTTGTAGTAAGAGTCGCCGATCCAGTACTGCGCCCGATGCGCGAGAGGACTGCGCGCGAACTGCAGCACGAAATTCTGAAAAGCGACGATGGCGCCCTGGTAGTTGCCGACACGGCGTTGCTGCTGGGCCGCCTCGTATACCCGCGCCTCGTCGGCGGCGGCCGCGCCGGACACCGCGGTTGCGGGACCTGACGCAGCAGGGGAAGTGGACGATGCCGCAGCGGAAGCGCCCGCTGCGCTCGCCGGTGCGGACGCGGCCGGCGCATTCTGCTCGAACCGGCGTAGGCGCGTGTCCAGATCGACGTACATGTCGCGCTGACGCTTCGCGTTGGCTTCGATGTTGTTCGAAAGCACTTCGAACTGGCCGCGCATGTTGCGCAGCTCCTCGCGTATCACCTGCATCTGGTTCGACAGCTCGAGGACGGGCTGATTCGAAGCCTGCGCCTTGACCGCTTCTTCCAGCCGGCCCAGGCGCGACGAGACATCGTCGTGGCGCACGTTCAGCGCCTCCAGACGTCTTTGCTGGTCGGCGACCTGCTTGCGGGCGACTTCGTCATCGAAGAGACCCGCGTGCGCAGGCACGGCTGCCGCCGTAATCCATGCGGCAGCCAATAGCGAAACGATTCTGGTCGATGTCATCAGTACACCCCGCGGGCTCGCCGGTGCTCAGCAGGAACGATCATTCGCCCTGATAGACGATGTCTGCGCGGCGGTTCTCGGCGAACGCCTGCTCGCTACTGCCTTGGGCGCGCGGCTTCTCTTCGCCAAAGCTGACCGTCTCGATCTGCCCCGCCGGTGCGCCGAGCAGCGTCATCATCTGCTTCACCGAATCGGCACGGCGTTGTCCGAGCGCGAGATTGTATTCCCGGCTGCCGCGCTCGTCGGTATTGCCCTGTATCGTCATCTTCTGCTGACGATTCTTCGAAATGTAACCGGCGTGCGCGGTCACCAGCGGCTTGAATTCGTCCTTGATGGCGTTGCTGTCGTAATCGAAGAATACGCTGCGGCGCGAAAGGATGTTCGACGGGTCCTTGAGCGGATCGCCGCTCATCGACTCGGGGCGTGATGGTGCGCTCGACGCGTCTCGCGGCGGCGCGGCCGGCGAGATTGTCGTCGCGGCCACACTCGGCTGCCGGTCTTCCACCTTCGCACCGTCCTGCTCTTTGGTCGGTGTGGACGAGCACCCTGCGAGCAGGCCCACCATTGCAATCGCCGTCATCCATTTTTTCATCTTCGAGCTCCTATTCAGGTTCCCCCTGAAACATGCCGCAATAATTTGTTGTTCTGTCCAGCTTGGGTTATCTGTTGGTGAGTGGGCCCCACGCGGGCTCGCGAACATCGCCACTCGTCTCGCTGAAACGCTGTTTCACGCGGCCGTCACTGGAGACGGCGGCTAATATACCACGCCCCCTCGTCTCACTTGCGTAGAGGATCATGCGCCCGTTGGGCGCAAAACTCGGCGATTCGTCCACGCCGCCGTCGGTCAGGACCTGCACCTGACGTGACGCAAAATCCTGCACCGCCACGCTGAAGCGGGATCCGCTGCTGCGCTGAATGAACGTGAAGCTCTTGCCGTCGGGGCTGTGACGCGGTGAAACGTTGTAGCTGCCTTCAAAAGTCACGCGTTGTGCCTGTCCTCCGGAAGCCGACATGCGGTAGATCTGTGGGCTGCCGCCGCGGTCGGAGGTAAAAAGTATCGACTGGCCATCGGGTGACCAGTTCGGTTCGGTGTCGATGCCGTTGGTGTGGCTCAGGCGTAATGCCTGCCCGCCACCGTCGGCGCTGATGGAGAATATCTGCGAACCGCCGTCCTTCGACAGCGTTACCGCGAGCTTCCTGCCATCCGGAGACCACGCCGGCGCGCTATTGCTGCCGGTGAAGTTCGCCACCGCGTTCCTGCCGCCCGAAGTGAGTGACTGCACGTAGACCACCGGCTTCTTCCGCTCGAACGATACGTACGCAAGTCTCGTGCCGTCCGGCGACCAGGAGGGCGAAATGATCGGCTCGTTGGATGCGAGGACGGTCTGCGCACCGAATCCGTCGGCATCGGAAACCTGGAGCTCATAGCGGGTGCCACGCTTCACGACGTACGTAATGCGGGTGGCGAACACCCCTTTATCGCCGGTGAGCTTCTCGTAAATCACATCCGCGATCTTGTGTGCCGTGAGCCTGAGCTGCGCCGCACTGACCGTGTAGACGAAACCTGCGAGCTGCGCGCCTTTGACTACATCCATCAGGCGAAAACGCACTTCGAAACGCCCGTCGGACATCGGCGTGACTGCGCCGATCACCAGCGCTTCGGCGCCCCGGGTTTTCCACTGCGGATAGTTGACCTGGTCGGGCTCCGAGGGCATGGGAACGATGCCGCCCGGATCGATGCTCTTGAACATCCCGCTGCGCACCAGGTCGGCGCCGATCACCGGCGTCAGCGCATTCGCACCACCGTTCTCGGAACGGAAAGGGGCGATGGCGATGGGTATCTGGTTGTTGCCGCTGCCCACGATCTCTATCGTCAGCGCGGATTGCGCCGGTCGCGCGAGGCACAGCGTGGCGATCGCGAGCAGGAGATAGACGAACAGGCGCTGCATCGGGGCGGCGTTAAAAGCGGAGGTCATCATTCTTTCGGCCTGATTTTCAGATTGAGTTCACGAAACATGTTGAACATGGACGGGTCGGGCGGCAGCGGCAGCGGCGACGATTTCAGGATTGCGCGCTCGACGGCCTGGTCGTAGGCGGGGTTGCCGCTGCTGCGCCTCAAGCGCACGCTGCCGTCCATCACCTCGCCGCCGGGCAACAATCTTACTTCGTATTCGACCTGCGGATTACCCTGCAAGTTCGGAGGCTCGACGATGTTGCGTTTGATCTTGTTGCCAATCTGCGCCATGTACTGATCGAAAATTCTCGACTGCGCAGACGCCGCTTCCCTGGCGAGCCTGTCGGCCAGCGCCTGCTTCTCGGCCGCGAGCTTCTTCGCTTCGGCTTCCTGTGCCAGGCGCTCTTTTTCGAGCTTGCGCTTTTCCTCTTCCTTCTTCTTCGACTCGAGCTCGCGCTGCTGTTGCTGGGCCTTGAGCTTTTTCGCCTCGTCTTCCTTGCGCCTGTCGATCTCGTGCTGCTTTTTCTTCTCGATGTCCTGCTGTTCCTTGAGCTTGCGCTCTTTCTCGAGCTTCTCCTTGAGCGCGATGTCGGCTTTCGGAATCGGCTTCACCTCGGGCTTGGGTGGCGGGGGCGCCGGCTTCGGCTCGACCTTCGGCTCCGGCTTCGGTCTCGGTGCGAGTCTGGGTTCCGGCGCCGGCTTCTCCTGCTTCGGCGGGGCCATGCTGCTCCACAGATCGACGACCGCGGCAGGTTCCGAGTAGCGCCTTTGCCACGCGACCCCGAAGATCAGCAGCACCAGCAGCAGCACGTGCATCCCGCCGGCAAGCGCGCGCGCGATCTTCTTTTCGCGGGGGCTGACGTCTTCGTCGTAAGTCACGGCGCAGTCAGGGTGTCCGGGGCTTGGCGAGCAGACCGACTTTCTTCACCTGGTTGGTCTGCAGCATGTCCATCACGTCGAGCACCTTCTCGTATTTGACGTCTTTGTCGGCCGAGATGACGACCGCCTGGTCGGCATTGCGCGACTGTTTTTCCTTGATCGCCTTGATGAGCTCGGTGCGGGTCACGCGCGTTTCCGAGCCGCCGCGTGCGCGATCGCGCAGCCACAGCGACTCGTCGGCGTGCACCGCGACTTCCATCGGCTGCACCGGCGGGCTCGTGGTCTTGCCGACCGTGGGCAGCTCGATCTGGCCCGGGTTCACGAGCGGCGCGGTCACCATGAAAATAACCAGCAGCACCAGCATCACGTCGATATACGGCACGACGTTGATCTGGTTCATGAGCCGGTGCTTGGTGCGTTTTTCTATGAGCATCGCAAATTAATGGATCTGTCTTTGCAGGATGTTCGACAGCTCTTCCATGAACGAATCGAAGCGGATGGCAAGCCGGTTCACGTCGCCGGCGAAGTGGTTGTATGCGACCACTGCCGGTATTGCGGCGAGCAGGCCCATCGCCGTCGCAATGAGCGCCTCGGCGATTCCAGGCGCGACGTGCCCGAGCGTCGCCTGCGCCACGTTCGCAAGACCGCGGAACGCATTCATGATTCCCCATACCGTTCCGAGCAGGCCGACATACGGGCTCACCGAACCGACCGAGGCGAGGAACGAAAGATGGGATTCGAGAGTATCCATCTCGCGCTGGTAAGTCGCGCGCATCGCGCGCCGCGTGCCGTCCATGACTGCAGCGACGTCCATGCCCGGCTGCTTGGTGAGCTTGGTGAATTCGCGAAAACCCGACTCGAAAATGCGCTCAAGCGAGCCGGGGCTGCGTGCGGCATTGGCGCGGTGGTACAGCGCCGAGAGCTCGGTGCCGCTCCAGAACTGCTTTTCGAAGTCGTCGGACTGTTTTTCCGCGCGCCTCAGACCGAAGCGCTTGAGAAAGATGTAATACCAGGAGAACAGCGAAGCGAGCAGCAATGCGCCCATGACGATCTGAACGAAGACGCTGGCGTTGACGACCAGGCTGATGATCGACAGATCTTGTGTAACGGTAGGATTCAAATTCCTGTCCTTATTCTCGTCGCGAGCGTTTTCGGTATCCGCACGGGGCGCATGCCCGTGAGCCCCACGCATACGATCTTGATGGTGGCCGTGGCGAGCACTTCGTCGCCGCGGATGACACGCTGGGCCAAGTCAATCTGACCGGCGCCCACCTTAATGAGTTCCACGGTCACCCGCAAGCTGTCGTTGAAGTGTGCGGGCTTCAAGTAATCGATGCTCACGGCACGCACCACGAAAACGACGCCGTGTTGCCCGGCCAGATCGGTCTGCTCGAAACCCGCGGCACGCAGCCATTCGGTACGCGCGCGCTCGGCGAACTTGAGGATAGTTCGCGTAATAAACCACGCCCCCGGCATCGGTATCTTCGTAATAAACGCGTACCGGCCAGATAAAGGGTTCGGCCTCAGACGCGACGACTGCGAGATTTGGAGCTGAACCGGACTTCACTGAGGACCGATGTCCGATGACAGCCAACGCCAGGCGCGCACCACACGATCATCATCGGTTCCGAAGCTGCGGTTCACTGAGCTGGATGCTCCCAAAGCTCGGGCGTCGTGTTGCCCTTCGGCTGCGCGAGTCCGAAATGCCGATACGCGGCCGCCGTCGCGATGCGCCCGCGTGGGGTGCGCTGCAGATAGCCCTGCTGGATGAGATAAGGCTCGAGCACGTCTTCGATCGTGTCGCGTTCCTCGCTGAGAGCCGCGGCGAGGTTGTCCACACCCACCGGACCGCCGTCGAACTTCTCGATCACCGCCTGGAGGAGCTTGCGGTCCATCACGTCGAG
>JBKJKJ010000227.1:0-7289 GCA_046597455.1 Burkholderiales bacterium | reverse complement strand
TGTTTTGGGTCTCCTGCCATTCGGCCTCGGGCTCCGAATCGGCGACCACACCGCCGCCCGCCTGCACGTGCAGCATCCCGTCTTTGATGACCGCCGTGCGTAAGGCGATCGCGACGTCCATGTTGCCGTGAAAACCGAGGTATCCGACGGCGCCGGCGTAAATGCCGCGCTTGACCGGCTCGAGCTCGTCGATGATTTCCATGGCGCGCACCTTGGGCGCGCCGGACACCGTGCCCGCGGGGAACGTCGCGCGCAGCACGTCGATCGCCTTGAACCCCGGCTTCAACTTGCCTTCGACGTTGGACACGATGTGCATCACATGAGAATAGCGCTCGACCACCATGCGCTCGGTCACCCGTACCGTGCCGGTCTGCGCCACCCGGCCCGCATCATTGCGGCCCAGATCGACGAGCATGATGTGCTCCGCGCGCTCTTTTTCATCGGAGAGCAGCTCGTCCGCGAGCGCCGCATCCTCCTCCGGCGTCGCACCCCGGCGGCGCGTGCCGGCTATGGGACGCACCGTGACGTTTTCGCCTTCGAGACGCACCAGTATCTCGGGCGACGCACCGACGATATGGAAATCGGCCAGGTCGAAATAGAACATGTACGGCGACGGATTGAGCGTGCGCAGGGCCCGGTAGAGCGAAAGCGGCGTCGCGCTGAAAGGCTTCGACATTCGCTGCGATGGGACGACCTGCATGATGTCGCCATCGTAGATGTAGCGCTTGGCCTTCTCGACCGCAGCATGATAGGCGGCCTGGCCGAAGCCGGACACCGCCGGCGTCGACGGGCCGTGGTTGTCCGGAGGGATCACGACCGGCGCGCGGAGCTTCCGGAGCAACTCGGCGAGCCTCGCGCGGGCACGCCCGTAGGCGTCCGGTTCCCCGGGTTTCGCGTACACCACCAGCGAAAGCTTGCCCGACAGGTTATCGACGATTGCGATTTCCTCCGACACCAGGAGCACGATGTCGGGCACGCCGAGCGGATCGGCCTTCTGGGTGCCCGCAAGCCGCTTCTCGATGTAGCGCACCGTCTCATAACCGAAATAGCCGACGAGCCCGCCGCAAAAGCGCGGGAGCCGCGGATCTTCTGCAGTGCGAAAGCGGTCGAGATAATCCTGCACGAACGCGAGCGGGTCCTCGGCCGTCGTGCGGCTGACGGTGCGGCCCGCTTCGATCTCGGCACACTCGTTACCGCGGACTTCGAGGCGCTTGGCCGCCTGCAGACCGATGAAAGAATAGCGCCCGAATCGCTCGCCTCCGACCACCGACTCGAGAAGATAGGTATACGCCTCGTTGGCCAGCTTGAGATAAATCGAGAGCGGCGTGTCGAGATCCGCGAAAGTCTCGAGCACCAGAGGCACCCGGGTAAAGCCGGCGTCGGCGAGGCGCTTGAATTCGGTTTCGGTCATGCTTTTTCGATCAATGCCGCCGCTTCGAGCAAGGAATCGACGAGCGCATCGCTGTCGAGATCGCGCACATCATGGCCTTCGTTGTAGCCGTAGGTGACACAGAAAACCGGACAGCCGGCGGCCCGCGCCGCCTGCGTGTCGTTGAGCGAGTCGCCGATCATCAACATCTGCCGCGGCGCGATCTCGAGCGCCTGACAGGCGTGTAGCAGCGGAGCGGGGTCGGGCTTCTTGCGCGCCAGCGTATCGCCCGCCACCACATGCTCGAAGTAGGCCGCGAGGCCGACGTGCTCGAGCAGGGGCAGCGTGTAACGCGCCGATTTGTTGGTCACGCAGGCCAGCGGAAAGCGGGCGGCTCGGAGTTTATCGAGACCTTCCTTCACCCCCGGATAAATGGTGGTGTGGCGCCCATTCACTTCGACATACAAGGGCTCGAATATCGCCATTGCGCGTGTCATCAGCGCGGGATCGACGACGCCGTCGATTCTACCGGCCAGCGTGCGCTCGACGAGCCGCTCGATGCCTTTTCCGACGAAAGTCCGTATCAGCTCCACATCGAGCGCTTCGCGTCCGAGCGCCGCGAGCATCCGGTTCGCCGCCACAGCCAGATCGGGAATCGTGTCGAGCAGCGTGCCGTCGAGGTCTATAGTCACGGCCTTGACCGCGAGGGGGAAGCTCGTCATGCCGGTGCCTTCACCTGTGAGAGCCTCGAACGCATGTCGGCGATCGTCGCCGCGTAATCGGCCGTGCTGAAAATCGCCGAACCCGCTACGAACGTATCCGCGCCGGCCTCAGCGGCCTGCGCGATGTTCTCGGGTTTGATTCCGCCATCCACTTCGAGCCAGATGTCGCGCCCCGAGCGGGCGATGCGCTCGCGCACTGCGCGGATTTTGTCGAGCGACCCGGGAATGAACTTCTGCCCGCCGAAACCCGGATTCACCGACATGATCAGGATGAGATCGATACGGCTCATCACGTGATCGAGCCAGACGAGCGGGGTTGCGGGATTGAAAACGAGCCCAGCCTTGCACCCCGAGTCGTGAATGAGGCCTATCGTTCTGTCGACGTGCTCGCTCGCCTCGGGATGGAACGAGATGATGCTTGCACCGGCTTTGGCGAAATCGGGAATGATGCGGTCGACCGGTTTCACCATCAGATGCACGTCGATCGGAGCCGTGCAGTGCGGGCGTATGGCTTCGCACACGAGCGGCCCCACGGTGAGATTCGGGACGTAGTGATTGTCCATCACGTCGAAATGCACGAGGTCGGCGCCTGCGCGCACAACCGCCTGGACTTCCTCGCCCAGGCGCGCGAAATCGGCCGACAAAATACTCGGGGCAATGCGAAAAGTCATGCGGTCTCCATCGAACGCCGCATTGTAACCGCTCACTGTTTATCACGTGAGCGCGCGCTGTCGTCCCCGCGTTTGCGCGGCCAGGTCCACCACACGATTCCGATCAGAAGCAGCAAAGCGAAGCCGGCTTCGAGCAACAGGAGCAGGAGGTCCATGGAAAGTCCGACGGTATACTCGCGCCATCATGAAGGAACGCGAAACGAAAATCCATTCCCGACTTTCCGGCGCCGCCGCTTTCATACTGATTCTTGGCGTGAGCTCGTGCACGACGACGCCGCGGGCAACGACACCTGCAACCCCCGCATCGACACCGCCGGCGGCTGAAGCTCCGAAGCCGGCGACGGTTGTGCCCGCACCCGCTGCGCCTGCCACCAAACCCGCGCCGCCCCCTGTTGGCAGTGTTGCGCCGAAGCGCACACCCGCCACGCCGTCGGCGAGCGCACCGTCGGCTCCCGCACCATCGGGTCCGGCTGCGCCGGGCGTGCGCTTGCGCCCCGCGTCGTGGAGCGAAGTGCCCGGGTGGCGCGACGACGCGGCGGGCGAAGCGTGGCCGGCCTTCATGGCGAGCTGCGGGCCACTCGGCAATCGCGACGCCTGGCGGGAGGTGTGCGCCGCGGCCGCTCGCATCGCGAATCCGGGTGCCGATGCGACGCGCCAGTTCTTCGAGCGCTATTTCAAACCGTGGCAGGTGGCCAATGGCGACGGCGCGGAAGACGGGCTCATCACCGGCTATTACGAGCCCTCATTGCGGGGCAGCCGCAAGCCCACGAGCCGGTATCGCCATCCGCTCTATGGCGTGCCGGACGATCTGCTGGCCGTCGACCTGGGCGAAGCCTATCCGGACCTCAAAAACGCTTTGCGCGGACGACTCGAAGGCCGGCGCGTGGTTCCGTATTACGATCGCGCACAAATCGACGGTGCGTCGCCTGTATTGCGAGGCAAGGAGCTCATCTGGGTCGACGACGCGATCGACCTCTTCTTCCTGCAGGTCCAGGGGTCGGGACGCATCGTGCTCGAAAGCGGTGAGACGATACGCGTCGGTTATGCCGACCAGAATGGTCACCCGTATCGCTCGATCGGCCGTGTGCTGGTGGATCGCGGCGACCTTTCGCTCGACCAGGCTTCGATGCAAGGCATCAAGGCATGGGCACGCGAGCATCCCGACCAGTTGATTCCGCTGTTGAACAGCAATCCGCGATACGTGTTCTTCCGGGAGCTGCCTGCGAACGGGGCAGGCCCGCCCGGTGCACTTGGCGTCCCGCTGACTGCGCGGCGCAGCGTCGCCGTCGATCCACGCTACGTGCCGCTCGGCGCTCCGGTCTTCCTGTCCACGACGTATCCCAACAGTGCGCGGCCGCTCAATCGCCTGATGATGGCTCAGGACACCGGCAGCGCCATACGCGGCGCTGTGCGTGCCGATTTTTTCTGGGGAGACGGCGAAGCTGCGGCGCGTGAAGCCGGACGCATGAAGCAGCGATTGCGCATGTGGGTCATGCTGCCCAACGGTTATCCCGTTCCGGGCGCGGGCTCGATCAACTGAAGCGGCGTTACAGCCCCTCGCGCATGGCGCATCACTGCCTGCCGTAGGTCACCTCGATCAACACCCGGCTCCTGACCGCGCGCCCGTGCCGGTAGGCAGGCGTGAAGTGCGCGGACAGGAATGCGCGCTTCGCCTCGTCCTGCGCATACTCCGCAAAGCCCGCCGGTTCGACCTCCACGACGCTGACGTCGTTCACGGTGCCGACAGCGTCGATCAGCACGAGGAGCAGTGCACGGCCCGCCACACCGCCCGCACCCGCGCTGGCCACACGAGATAAATCGAGCGGCGCCGAAAGCGCCGGATAAACGTCGAGCTGTTTCGCCGGGTAATAGGTGGGGTCGGGAATCTCGGCGACCTCTCCGCTCTCGGCATTACGGCGGTCAGCGCGGCGCGCATCGGGTACGGCCGTTTTCGGCGCCGGGGTAGCCACGCGTAGAGACTCGAAAGATGTCGGGGGCTCGTCGCGAACCGGCATCGCCTCAGGTACTGGCGGCGCCGGTAAGTGCATCAACCGTGCTGTCAGTGTCTCCGTGGAAGTGGAAGAGATCGAAGCGCGTGTAGCACCACCGGTGAGGCTGGCAGCGACGGTGAGGTGCAGGAGCGCCGAGACCGCGACGGCGACTGCAAGCCGGTTTCGCCCGTCACGCGCTCCGGCGCGATACGGTTCCGGGGCGAATTCCGGGGCGGCACACGGCGTCATGCTTCCATGAACGCCAGCCCGCGCCGGCTGTTGACCGACGGCTAACGCCCCGCGAGCGCGGCCTCGAGCTTGTCTGCGGCGACAAAGCCGCCGATCTGCTGACCGTTGGCGAGGTAGAGACCCGGCGTTCCCCGCAATCCGAATCGCTGCGCGATCTGTGCATTTTTCTCCAGAGCGGTCGTGTCGCAATCGCGCTTGCCGCTCGGCGTCACGCCTTTGAGCATCGCATCTTCCCAGGCCTTGGCGCGGTCCTTGGCACACCAGATCGCTTTCGATTTATCGACCGAATCCTGCGACAGGATCGGCCACAGAAACGTGTAGATCGTGACATCGTTGATCTTAGCGAGCTCCTTCTGCAGCTCTTTGCAATAGCCGCAGTTCGGGTCTTCGAACGTATAGACCACGCGCTTACCGCTACCCTTGACCCGCTTGACGGCGAGGTCGGTCGATTTCGCCAGCACCGCGGACGCGACTTTGTTGTTCGATTCCTGGGTCAGGTTGCGCGGCTGCTGCCCGCGGATGTCCAGAAGGTTCCCGCTGAAGAGGTAGCTTCCCTTGTCGTCCGTGTAGAAAATCTGGCCGTCGAGAACGACTTCGTAGAGGTTCGGGAAAGGCGTGCGCGTTACGCTCTCGAGCGCCATCTTCGGAAACTTCGTCTGAAACGTCTGGCGCACCAGGTTTTCGTCAGCGTAGGCGGCCACACTGACCGCGGCGGCGAGCACGAAGGAACAAACGGCCAGTCTCTTTAACATCGTCATCCTTGGATCTGTTGAAAGGTCGAGCCCGTCACGCGGCAGCGTGGCGGACGAGGGCGGTCTTGAGCGCAGCCTGCGCATCGACGAACGTGAGCCCGAGATTTCTGAGCCTCGCCATCCAGACCGCAGGCGTGCTGAAAAGTTTCTGCAGTCCATCGGTGGTGAGCTCGAGCGCGAGTATGTCCTCCTTGCGCGCGCGTTCGTATCGGCGAAGGAGCGCCGAGTCGCCGCAGTCGGACTGCGCCCCGCGCGTGTTCAATACCTCGGCCAGCTCCCGCGCATCACGCAGACCGAGATTCACGCCCTGCCCCGCGAGCGGATGCACGTTATGCGCCGCGTCGCCGATCAGCGCAACCCGGGGCGCGATCAGGCGGTCCATGCGCTGGCGCTTGAGGGGAAATCCGGCTGCAGGGGTAATCATGCGCAATGTTCCCAGAGCGCCGGCGCTGGCGCGCGCTACTTCTTCACACAGCGCCTCGGAAGACGACGCCAGGAGTGCCCGCGCTTTGCCTTCGGGGGCAGACCACACCATCGAAACCCGTTTCCCGGGCAGCGGCAGCAAGGCGAGCACACCGTCGTCCCGGAACCACTGAAACGCGGTGTCCCGGTGAGGCTGCTCAGTCTCGAAATTGGCCACCACCCCGAGCTGACCGTAGTGATGGACCGCCTGGCTGATTCCCGCTCGATCGCGGACCCACGAGTCGGCCCCATCGGCGCCGACTACGAGCCTGCCCGCCAGCTCGGTCCCGTCATCGAGTTCGAGCCGAGCGCGATCCTGCGCCCAGGCGACATCGTGGCAGCGCGCGGACGAGAACAGCGTAACGTGGCCGGTTTCTTCCAGCGCACGCCACGAATGCAGCTGAAGCTCGCGGTTTTCGGCGGTCCACGCGAGCTCCCGCAGACCGGCTTCATAAGCGCTGAATTCCAGACGGCCCGAGTCGCGGTCGCCATAAATCCGCATGGTCTCGACGCGGGTCAGCCGATCGGCGGGGATGCGCTGCCACACCCCGAGTTCCCCGAGCCAGGCGGCATTCCCCGGACTGATGGTATAGATGCGGCTGTCCCACGGCGCACGCCCGGGCGGTGTTTGCGGCGGTTGCGGCTCGACGACCGCCACGCTCAGGCCGGCGCGCTCGAGGCCGAGCGCGAAGCCGGCACCGACGATCCCGGCGCCAACTACGATGACATCGAAGGAATGCATGAGGTATAAACAGTGGGAATGCCGGGTGAGTGTACGCGCGCGCCAACACGCCCGCCAGCGACTGCACGAACCGCGTGTCCGGTGCGGCCGGGGCGGGTGCAAGTTTTTTCTAATACCGAATCAGGCACCTGGCGTGGTTTACTTGACACGTTCAGACCCGGTCATTAGACTGCGCCGCTCCCCGTGGCGAGTTAGCTCAGTGGTTAGAGCAGCGGAATCATAATCCGTTGGTCCGGGGTTCAAATCCCTGACTCGCCACCAACGAATTCAAGCACTTGGCGGTTAATCTCTCCGCCACCCAAGACCCCACTGGGCATTGGGGGGCACTCAG
>JBKJKJ010000186.1:0-4776 GCA_046597455.1 Burkholderiales bacterium | reverse complement strand
ACGAGCGACAGGAACTCGCGGCGGAGCGCCGGATCCTGAAGAAAAGAGCCGCGCATCACACTGTTGATCATGCGCGTCCCCGCATCCTTGACGCCGCGCCAGTGCATGCAGAAGTGATCGGCCTGCATCACCACCGCCAGCCCGTCGGGCCGCACCTTGCGCATCAGCAGCTCGGCCATCTGCGCGATCGCCTCTTCCTGGATCTGCGGCCGGCCCATGATCCACTCGGCGAGGCGCGAATACTTCGACAGCCCGATGAGGTTGGAGTGCTCGTTGGGCATCACGCCGATCCACAGGCGCCCCATGATGGGACAGAAATGATGGCTGCACGCGCTGCGCACCGTGATCGGGCCGACGATCATCAGCTCGTTCAGGCGTTCGGCGTTGGGAAACTCGGTGACGGCGGGCGCAGCCACGTAACGCCCGCGGAACACTTCGGTCACGTACATCTTCGCGACACGGCGCGCGGTTTCGCGCGTGTTGTGATCGGCTTCGGTGTCGATCACCAGGCTTTCCAGCACGCCTTTCATCCTGCCCTCGACCTCCTGCGCCAGCGCGTCAAGCTCGCCGGGCTCGATGAATTCCGCGATGTTGTCGTTGGCGTGAAAGCGCCGGCCCGCCGCGCGGATGCGCGCACGGATGCGAGCCGACACCGGCAAAGCGAGACTCCCGACCAGCGCCGGTGCATCGCTCTTCAGCGCCGGCTTCGGATTCATTGCATCTACGTCATCGGGGCTGGACGAGCCCGCGCGGCGTTCGCAAGCGAGCGGCTCGGCGCCGACGGACGCGGTGTCGAGGGGACGGGAAAGTGTTCTCATGAGGTTCCCTGTGGAGTCGGAGATCGTGATGCCCGGAGCGGCAGCACTCCGGGAGCTGTGACTCCGATTTCGGGATACGGTTACAGCTTTTTTTACCGGCCGGTCTTCAGGCGCCGCTTAGTCAAGGGCTCCCCGTTGACCGGGCCGGTGCATGTCCGCGGCGGCTTCGCTCGTGAAAATCGGAATCTTTGCCGCCGATAGTGAAACCGTGATCACGGGCATAGAGCCAGACCCGCTCGTCCGTGGCGTGCGCCAGCCCTACAGCATGCACGTGCGCCGAATCAGGAAACAGGTCTGCGAGTGCGGCTGCCAGTCGGGGAGCCAGGTTTTCGTCGAAAAGCAGCTTCACCCTTGCGAGGCGAGCAGGTGCCGCTCACGATCGGCGGCTTACTCCAGGCACGCCTTGATATCCGCGCCCGTGAGATACGGAAAATCCCGCAGAATCTCTTCCCGGGTCATTCCGGCCGCAAGGTATTCGAGGACGTCATAGACCGTAACGCGCATGCCGCGGATGCAGGGCTTTCCGCCTCGTTTGCCTGCCTCGATGGTGATGATTTCCTTGTAAATCATGATCGCTCCAACGGAGCGACCTACTGTATCAGCGCCGACCATCACCCGCACCCTCATTTCCGTGCCCGAGTCGCAGCTTCGCACCCGGGCGGACGTGGGACATTCCTCGAGTGGCGCGTCCCGCCCCGTGCCGGTCGATGAGGCCTTGATCGAGCGCGATGCTAAAGCCCGGTCCCGCGACTACGCGGGCACGCGCTCGTACGAGATTTCAGGCGCTCCCGCCCTGACTGATGCGTGCTCGATAGTCATCGAGCAGATGTTGCCCTCTGCATCCACATCGAGCGCCGTGTTCTCGTCCAGATCACGTGTCTCGGCGACAGCGGCCGGCTTGAACTCGATGTACAGCGTGTCCGTATCGGCGAAGTACTTGATCTTCACGGCTTGAAGCCTCGGTCGAAAAAAGCATAGTGCACGGTCTCGCCATCGGAGAGCAACACAACTCGTAGGAAGCGCCCCTTCTCCGCTATGAACGTCCACCGGCGAATGCGGCCGTCCGACTGCAGTGTCTCGCGCGAAGGCGTGCTGATGGCCTGCCGTATCCATTCATCTCGAATGGCCAGCCGGTCTGGGCGATTCCGGATCGCAGCGAAATAGGCAGTGCATTTCATATGGAGAAGCCGGTAGCCCTCCTGGGCGGCGAACCCTGGCGCGGCGTTCACGTCTCCCTCGAAGATCATGGTACGCGTACGGGTGGCTCAGGACGTGAGCCGTTGGATATTCGATAACCGAAGAAACCCGCATACAGACCAGCGAGTTCAGTTAGCTCCTGCGGACTGTCGACACGATCTTGCCCTGCCTTCGGCCGCATCACCGCGGACGCCCGCCGCGGAGCCGTCATCGCGAGGCCACCCCGAGTCGCCCTGGCGCCCCCCTCCCCCCGGTGGGGTCATCGCGAGGCGACCCCGGTGTCGCCGTGGCGATCCCGTGGCGCACGTCGACGTTGTAAAGCGCCTGAGGAAATCAGGGACCGCCAAGCCCTTCGAAAAGCGTCGGCCGCACCCTTACGCCGCGTCGACCGCCGAAGGCGCAGGCCGGTTGCATATGTCTTTCGCCCATTCAGCCAGATTTCGGCGCTGGTCCCGAAACAATGCGCCAGACGAAGTGCGCTATCCCCAGCCCCGATCACTGCACGGTGATGTTCGCGTCTTTCACGATCCGGGTGTATTTCGCGATGTCGGCGCGGATCACTTTCTCGAAGTCCGCCGGGCTGCCGGACACCGGTTCGGCGCCCTCGGCCGCAAGCCGCTGCATCAGCTCCGGGCTCTGCACGTGTCTGACGATTTCTGAATTGAGCTTGGCGACGATCGGCTGCGGAGTCCCGCCCGGCGCGAGTATGCCGAACCAGTTCGTCACGTCGAAGCCGCTGATGCCCGACTCGTCGATCGTGGCGACCTGCGGCAGCGAAGGCGCGCGCTTCATGCTCGCGAGCGCGATCGACTTCAGTCGCCCCGCCTTGATGAACGGCAGTGCCTGTATCACCGTGCTGAAAAGCAACTGCACCTGTCCGGCGATCACGTCGTTGATCGCCGGGGAGCCGCCCTTGTAGGGAACATGCACCATCTGCGTGTTCGTCATCAGCGTGAGGAGCGCACCGGCGAGATGCGGCGCCGAGCCATTGCCCGACGAGGCATAGTTGAGCTGCCCCGGTCTGGCGCGCGCGAGCGCGATCAGCTCTTTGACGTTGTTCGCCGCGACCGACGGGTGGGCCACGAGCACGAAAGGAACCGAGGCGACCTGTGCGACCGCCGAGAGATCTTTTACGGGGTCGAAGCTAAGCTTGTAGATCGCCGCATTCACCGAGTAGCTCGCCGAAACCATCATGATCGTATAGCCGTCGCGAGCGGCTTTTACGGTGAGCTCGGCGCCGATATTGCCGCCTGCACCCGCGCGGTTGTCGACTACCACCGGCTGTCCCATGCTCTCCGAAAGATTCTGCCCGATCACGCGCGCGAGGATGTCGGTTCCGCCGCCTGGCGCGAAAGGCACGATCAGCCTGATCGGCCGCGTCGGGTACTGCTGCCCGCTTGCCATGCCGCTGCTGCCGAGTGTCGCGACAGCTGCCAACAGGACAGCGGCGCCCCTGCGCCTCCGCGGCGTTGCTTGCCCGTTCCGGTCCATAGCGCGCCTCATGGTCATGAATTCGTCTTATGTTCCGCGGCGCGGAAGCGTCACCACCGCCCAGCCGGTAGCGGTCGAGTCCCCGCGCTGGTCGACGGCTTCGATGTCGAGCTTCACGGTGGAGCGGCCGTCACGCTCTTCCTTCGACACGACCTTGCCGCGGCAGGTGGTGAGATCGCCGATCATGTTGAAGCGGCGCACTTCGCAGTAGAGCTCGGAAAGAAAGCCTTCATCCCCGATCCAGTCGGTGAGCATCGTCGCGATCCACGCCACGCGCTCGGGGCCGTAGTCGTACGCTTCCGGCACGCCGACCGCGCGCGCGAGCGCCGAATCCCAGTGCACCGCTTCAGGCGGTTCCGGAATGTTGTAGGTGTTCGGAATTCCCGCCGCGGGGTGGCGCCTGAGATAGTCGAACCAGTAGCCGTGCGCCTTGATGTAAAGGCCGCCCCACGCCTGCTCGAAAGCGACGGCGGTCGTCGCCGTATAAGGTCCGCGGATGATCGACGGAACCGCATCGCCCACCTTCACGTCTTCGAAGTAAAGCGCTTCACGTCCGCGGCATTGCTCCTGCGCGTACAGCTTCGCAATCTCTTCGAGCCTCTCGGGCGTATACGGCTCGGCCAGCTCGAGCTTCTTGTATTTGCCTTTGTCTTTCGCGGCGACGCGCTCGACGCGCATTCCCCACGAGTCGGCCTGCGCGAGCTCGCGGCCTTCGCCGTTGAGATACCGGATGAGCGAGATCTGCTTGAACATGCGCCCGGCGAAGCGGCTCGGTAGCTCGGCGAGACCCGTGAGCGTCACTTCCGGATCGATGCGCTCGCCCACGCGAATCGGCTCGTGCCAGCGCCAGTGCGAGCCTGCGAAGAACGAGTGCACGCCCGGCAGACCGCCGCGGTAGCCGATCGAGATGCGGCTGTATGCGTAGAGCTGGCACGGCGGGGCGATGATGCTGCCGTAGCGCGAGGCACGCGCATACGCTTCGTCGAGGAACAACGGATTGCGATCGCCCGTGGCGTGCGCCCAGTGGCGCACCGAGTCCCGGGTGACCTCGGTCAGGTACGGCGGCTCGTTGATCGTGACCTTCTGGCCGATTTTCGAGCGCACGCGCGCGAGCTCGGCGTCGGTGGCGATTCCATGTGCTGCTGCCATGTCGTTTCCTCTAACTGGATGTGGGGTTTGCGCCGCGATCCGGCGACACGGTCGGCGCCGCCGCGGCGATCACCTTGCCGCTGATGAGGCGATCGATCTCGGCATCGCTCAATCCGATGAG
>JBKJKJ010000602.1:0-5839 GCA_046597455.1 Burkholderiales bacterium | reverse complement strand
CGCGGCCGAAGTCGGCACGGGCCAGCTCGTCGTCGGCACCGACCATCCAATCCCGTGGCACCAGAATCCTGTCGATCACATCATGAATACCCCGGGCTTCACGGATGAAGAGCGGATCGCGATGCTCGGCGGTACGGCAGCGAAGCTCCTGGGCATTGAGTGATGCCGCACGCTACGCTGTCCCGCGCCGAGGGACGAGCCCGTGACCGCCCATCCTTCGGTTTGAACAACTCATTGCAGCAGCCTGTGGTACTTACCAGTCTAGACAGGCTGCGAAAGCAAAACCTGACGGAGTTTCGCAAAATATGAACTCAAAAAGCCTCGAAAGCATGTTTTCCAGTTCAATTCCGGCTGTCCGGTTTTTCATAAGGAGCTTGTCGCATCGCAAGTTCGACAAGCGCCTAGGAGCAGGATCGATGGTTTTGAGACTCATACCCGCACTGCTGGTGGGCGCGCTGATCGCGGCCCCGGCGCTCGCGCAACAGAAATATCCCGTGAAATCCGTGCGGCTGATCCTGCCGTTCACCGCCGGCAGTGCCGTCGATACCCTGGCGCGGATTTACGCACAGCAGATGACCGAGAGCTGGGGGCAGCAGGTGCTCGTGGACAATCGCGCGGGCGCCAACGGCATCATCGGCATGGAAGCGATCGCGCGCGCACCTGCGGATGGCTACACCATCGGTATGGGCAACATCGCGACACTCGCGATCAATTCGAGCCTTTATCAGAAGCTGTCCTACGACGCGCAGCGCGATTTCGTGCCGATCTCCTACACCGCGGCGATCACCAATTGCCTGATCGTGCATCCTTCACTCCCGGTGCGCTCGGTGAAAGATCTGGTCGCGCTGGCGAAAACACGGCCGGGCGAGATCAACTATGCCTCGGGCGGTGTCGGCAGCGCTCAACACATCCCGATGGCACTGCTGACCTCGATGACCGGCATCAAGATCATGCACGTCGCCTACAAAGGTCTTACGCCTGCGTTCAACGACGTCCTCGCCGGCCACGTGCCGATGATGATCTCGGGTCTGGTGACCGCGCTGCCGCAGCATAAGAGCGGACGGTTGCGCATACTGGCGACCACGGGTCTGAAACGCACGGCCGCCACGCCGGACATTCCCACGATCGCCGAGACCGTCCCGGGCTACGAAGGGGATTCGTGGACCGGATTCGTCGCACCTGCCGGCACGCCTGCGGATATCGTCGCGCGCGTCAATGCCGAAGTCGTTCGTATCGGAGAATTGCCGGCGACCCGGGAGCGCCTGTCCGCGCTCGGGTTCGAAGTGACGGGTACCGCGCCCGACGCTTTCGCAGCGCTCATTCGTAAAGATGCGGCGCGGCTCGGCAAGGTCATTCGGGAAGCGGGGATCCGGGCCGAGTGATCGGTGTAATGAAGCGATGAAGTCACGACGTCACGACGTCACAACGTGAGGGGCGATAGGGCCGCTGGTTGGGTGGTCCTGACGCTTTTCGCCCGGGGTGCCCGACGCCGGCAGTGACGTCGATGACGGGCTCGAAGAGGGATCACATCACAATTACTCTGAAAGGACACCTCGGCTGCGCTCTGATCACGGCCGCCGTGCAGCTTCTCGTCCCGTCGGGCCAGGCGCAGACGACACTGCCCGCAGTGACGGTCAGAGACAGCCGCGACACGCCGCTCAATACCACCGCCCCCGCCGAAAGCGCCACACGCCTGGGTTTGCGTGTTCGCGACATTCCCGCGACCGTGGAAGTCATCGATCAGGAAACCATACGCGCCCGCGGCTTTCGCACGGTGTCCGAGGCTGTGCAGGGCGCAGTCGGCGTCACGGCAGGGGATTTCCCCGCGGAACCGTCGGCGTTCTCGCTCCGGGGCTTCAGCAGTAGCCAGATCAACACGCTGTACAACGGCATCCGCACCGGTCCGCAGAACATGACTTCGCGGGTGATGGATGCCGCCAATCTCGAGCGCATCGAGATCCTCAAAGGTCCGGCATCGCTCATGTCGGGCGAGGGCGCCGCGGGGGGCGCGATCAACTTCGTCACACGGCGTCCGCATCGCGGCGCGATCGAAAACGAAGCGTTTCTCTCCTACGGCTCGTTCAATACGTGGCGCTCGGGTCTCGGCTCGGGCGGGAGCACGTCGGTCGAAGGCCTCGATTACCGCTTCGACCTCAATCGCTCGTCGAGCGGTGGCTTCATCGACGACACGCCGGGCGAGAACTGGCACCTGTCGAGCCAGCTCGACTATCGGGTGTCGGGCGCGTTCAAGCTTTTCGGCGCATTCGAAGCGAAACGCGACCGCGCGAGCGCCTACTGGGGCACGCCTCTGGTTTCAGCGGCCGCTCCAGGCGGCAATGCCGCGCGCGGAATCGTTTCGGGCACTTATGTTTCCAATTACAACGGCACCGATCTGGGCCCGGTCGCGATCGACAACCGCACGCTGACGACGAATTACAACGTGCTGGGCAACGTAAACTTCGCCGAGGAGTACTGGGTGCGCGGCGGATTCGAATGGAACCTGGGCGGCGCGCTTACGCTGAAGAATCAGCTTTACTACTACACGGCCAGGCGCGAGTGGAAGAACAACGAGATCGCGGCCTACAACAGCGCGACCGGCCTCGTCGATCGTGAGCGCTTCTACGTCGCGCACGATCAAAGTCTCGTGGGCAACAAGACCGAGCTTCAGTGGGACGCGAAGCTCGCGGGCATGGACAATCGCGCGGTCGTGGCGCTCGAGATCAGCCATGTCGACTTCGGCCGCCCGGGGGCAGCGAATTTTCCATCGGACTCGGTGACGCGGGTCGATCCGGCCCGCGGAACCTACGGACCGCTCGTGCTCCAGAAGCAGACGGCTCGCATCCTCAACGTCGCGCTCGCAGCGGAAGACCGGTTGAAGCTCACGCAGACACTGTCGCTCGTGGGCGGTCTTCGCGTCGAGGAAATCGATCTCGACCGCACGTCCACGAATGCGGCAGGGGCCGATCGCGCGGGATTTCCGTTTACGCAGAAATGGCAGCCGGCGACGGGGCGTCTTGGGTTCACCTGGGAAACCGTGCCCGGTTTGGTGGTCTACGGTCAGTACGCAACGGGCGCCGACGTCTCGGCGAGCAACCTCTTCCTGCTCGGTGCGCAGCAACCGCTCGATCTCACGCGTTCGTACACGGTTGAAGCGGGCGTGAGGCACCTGTTGTGGGATCGCAAAGCCGAATGGTCAGTCGCGCTTTTCGATATCGAGCGCAAAAACGTCTATTCGGCGCAGGGCGGCCGTGCGCTCAACATCGCCGGCAGACAGGTCTCTCGCGGTATCGAAGCGGCTTTCGGTCTGCGACCGACTCCGCGGTGGAGCCTCTGGGGCAACGTTGCGTACACGCGGGCGCGGTATGTGGATTACGAATTTGCCGGTGGTTCGTTCTCGGGCAACACGCCACCGAACGTGCCGCGAGTCGTCGGCAACGCCGGTGCGTCGTATCGATTCGGCACGCCGCTGCCGGTCGAAATCGGCGCGTCTGTTCGCTACGTGGGGGATCGCTTCAACACCGATGCCAACACGGTGCGCATGCTCGCCTATACCGTCGCCGACGCGTACGCGAGCGTCGAGCTTCGCAGGACGCGCCTCGGCTTCAGGGTGCGCAATCTGACGAACGAGAAATACGCCATATGGGGTGATCCTTTCTACCCCGATCAGATTCTGCTGGGTATGCCGCGCAGCTACGAAGTGTCGGCGGCGTTGAAGTTCTGAGCGCATTCTCTACACTCGGCCGATGGGCGCGCTGATCTTCGTTCACCGCTGGCTCGGCGTCGCGTTCTGTCTCCTGTTCGCGATGTGGTTCGGTTCCGGCATCGTGATGCACTTCGTGCCGTTTCCCGGCCTCAGTGAGCCGGAGCGCTACGCTGGGCTGGCGGTCCTGCCCGGCGGGACGCTGCGCCATGGACCGCAAGCCGCCGTCAGGGCGTCGGGCATCGAAAGCGCGACGCGCGTGCGGCTATTCAGCCGGCCGGACGGGCCGGTCTACGTCGTGCACGGTTCGCAAAGTCCGCAAGGCTCGACCGCCCTGGTTGCGGTGCGTGCCGCGGATCTGTCCCCCGCGATCGTGCACGAGGAGGCGCTGGCACTCGCCATTGCGGCAGACCACGCGCGCAGTCGCGGTCTGAGTCAGGGCAGCCCGCAACTCGTGGCGCTCGAGACCTACGATCAGTGGACGGTTCCCAACGGCTACGATCCGCATCGCCCGCTGTATCGCGTCGCGCTGAATGACGTCGTGGGAACGCAGCTGTATGTCTCGTCGCGAACCGGTGAAGTCGTGAGCGACACCGCGCGACGCGAGCGCGCCTGGAATTACGCGGGGAGTGTCGTCCACTGGATTTATCCCACCTTTCTACGGCGCGACTGGGCGCGATGGGACACGGTCGTGTGGATGCTGTCGCTGTTTGCGCTCACCACGGCGCTGGCCGGCGCGGCGGTCGGATGTCTGCGGTTCGGTGTGATCGGCGGCCGCCTTGCGTCGCCTTACCGGGGCTGGCATGCATGGCATCATTGGCTCGGCGTCGGCTGCATGATATTCATCCTCACCTGGATCGCCAGCGGGTGGCTTTCCATGGATCACGGGCGGTTGTTCTCGACGGGCAAGCTCGACGCGGCCGAGCTGTCGTCGTGGGGCGGGGCGCCGCCCGACTGGAACACGGCGGTCGGTGGCCTCCACATTCCGGCACACACGCGTGAAGTCGAGTGGTTTGTTTTCGATGCGCGCGTTTACCGCCGCGAACGAGAGGCCCTGAACTCGCAGCGCCTGTTCGTCACGGGCGACGCGACGGCACCGCGTGACTATCTGGCGCCCACGGAAGTCAGCGCCGCGGCAACGCGGCTCTCGCCACGCTGCAAGACGCCTTTTTCAGTGAGCGCGGGGGACGACTACGGCGTTTCATCCGCGCTGCCGCAGGCGCCGGTTTATCGCGTGATCTGCGGCGAGACCTGGTACCACGTGGACGGCGCGAACGGCGCGGTCGTGGAAAAGCTGGATTCGTCGCGACGCGCCTACCGCTGGCTATACAGCGCCCTGCATACATTCGACTTTCCCGCACTGGCCGCCCGACCCGCGCTTCGGACCGGCCTCGTGGTCATTCTGTGTGCGCTGGGGTTCGCCTTCAGTGTCACGGCGGTGGTGATCGGCTGGCGGCGGGTGAGGCGGTGATGGGGTGATGCGATGATCGCGTGGTGAGGTGACGCCGTGACGCGGCAATGCCGCGATCGCGGAGGCTTGCCTTTGCATCGCTTCGGCGCGCGTCGAGCAGGCGCGGAAATTGCCAACGATGTAGTATGAAAAACATCCCTGACCGATCACTTCGATTCGCCGCCGTTGTCCTTGCTGCAGCCGTGATTCTCGCCGCATGCGGCGAGACGGCGAAATTGCCCTTTTCCGCCGGTATCGGCCCCAATCCGACGCTGCCGCCCCCCAACGAAACCCTGATCCCGACGGTGCACATTGCGCCCGCAGTGGGCTGGCCCGAAGGGGCGCGACCCACGGCTGCGGCGGGCACCGCGGTGTCGGCGTTCGCGTCGAGCCTCGATCACCCGCGATGGCTTTACGTATTGCCCAACGGCGACGTGCTGGTTGCCGAAACGAACGCCCCGCCCAAGCCGGAAGACGGCAAAGGCATCCGGGGCTGGGTGATGAAGAAAGTCATGAAGAAGGCGGGGGCCGGCGTGCCGAGCGCGAACCGCATCAGCCTGCTGCGTGATGCCGATGGCGACGGCGTTGCCGAATTGAAGACGGTTTTCATCGACGGACTCAATTCGGCAACGCCGTCGCCATCGGCATCACGCAGCAGGCTGATGCGGTTCGCGCTCGGCACGCCGGCC
>JBKJKJ010000581.1:0-3988 GCA_046597455.1 Burkholderiales bacterium | reverse complement strand
GGAATTCAGCCTGCTCGAAGCCGAATTGAAGACCGGGCGCACCCACCAGATTCGCGTTCATCTCGCGCATCTCGATCACCCGATCGCCGGCGACGACAAATACGGCGATTTCGATCTGAACAAGGCGCTCGCGCGCCGCGGGCTCAAACGAATGTTTCTGCACGCGTGCCAGCTGACGATCGTCCATCCGGTTACCGGCAAGCCCGTCACGTTTGCCGCACCGCTGCCCGCCGACCTCACTTCTTTTCTCGACAGCCTGGTCGTGCCCGATGCCCCGGCGCTTTGATCTCGTCGTTTTCGATTGGGACGGCACGCTCATGGATTCGGCGGCCTGGATCGCAAGCGCGCTCCGGGCAGCGTGTAAGGACGTCGGCTATGCGGGCCCCAGCGAACGCGACGCACGCTACGTCATCGGCCTGGGGTTGCACGACGCGATGGCGCATGTGCTCCCGGGCGTTGCGCCGTCGGAATATCAGGCGGTCGTCGAGCGTTACCGGCACCACTTCCTGCTCGGCGATGGCGGCACCACTCTGTTTGCAGAGGTCCCCGAAATGCTTCTGGATTTGCAAGGCGCCGGCCATCTGCTCGCGGTAGCCACGGGCAAGAGCCGGCGCGGGCTCGACCGGGCGCTGGAGTCGACCCGCCTCGCAGCCTATTTCGATGCCACCCGCTGCGGTGACGAGGGGCATCCCAAACCTCACCCGGGCATGTTGTACTGGCTCATCGAGAAGCTCGGTGTCGAACCCGATCGCACACTGATGATCGGGGACACGACACACGACATGGGGATGGCACGCGCGGCCGGGGTCTCGCGTGTGGCCGTTGCGCATGGCGCTCACGACACGGGGGACCTACTCGAGTTCGAACCGCTCGCCTGCGTACAAGACTGTATCGAGCTGCGCGCATGGCTCGCGCAAAACGCCTGATGCGCGAGGCGTGTTGCAAGGGTCGGCTATACTATCTGCGTCGATGCGGCATGCTCATCGAGTGTTTGACTGACTGGATTGGGCCGCACAAGTCGGCGTGCATGAGAAACGAATACGATCTTTGAAAGTTAAGGGGCAGCATGGCTGAGGTAGAACGACCTGACGGCGAGAACTGGGAGCGCAAAGCGCTGGAGAAAGTGGCGCTCGCCGGAATACAGGAACAGCGCCGCGCACGGCACTGGGGAATATTCTTCAAGCTGCTGCTATTCGTCTACCTGTTTGCGCTGCTGTTCATTGCGCTCGGGTGGACCGGCAAGAAAGAAAGCGCAGGCAAACACACGGCATTGGTCGAGTTGCGTGGTGTGATCAGCCCCGACAGCCAGGCGAGCGCGGACAACGTCGTGAGCGGGTTGCAGGAGGCTTTCAAGGACAAGCGCACACAAGGCGTCATCCTGCGCATCAACAGTCCGGGCGGCAGCCCCGTCCAGGCCGGCCACATCAATGATGAGATCAAGCGGCTGCGTGCAAAATATCCGAATATCCCGCTGTATGCGGTGGTGGAAGATATCTGCGCATCGGGTGGCTACTACGTGGCGGTTGCCGCGGATCAGATCTACGTCGACAAAGGCAGCATCATCGGTTCGATCGGCGTGCTCATGGACGGCTTCGGCTTCACTGGGCTGATGGACAAGCTGGGCGTGGAGCGCCGGCTGCTTGCCGCCGGAAAAAACAAGGGTTTTCTCGATCCATTCTCGCCCATCCGCGACGATCAGAAGGAATACGCGGAAAGCATGCTCAGCGAGATCCACAACCAGTTCATCACCGTCGTGCGCGAGGGGCGCGGCAAGCGTCTGAAAGAGACGCCCGATCTGTTTTCGGGTTTGTTGTGGGTCGGCACGCGCAGCGTGGAAATGGGTCTGGCCGACGGTCTCGGCAGCGTCGACTCGGTCGCGCGAGACCTCATCAAAGCCGAAGAGATCGTGGATTTCACGCCGCGCGAAAACATTGCCGAGCGCGTGGCGCGCCGTTTTGGTGCGGCGATGGCCGAAACGATGATGCGGACAGCAACGGTGAATCCGATTACGATACGCTAAAGCATTAAGGCGTCGGCCTCGGTCGACGCTGGCATCAGGGAAGGATACGCAGTAAGCCGTCTGATCTGATTCACACTGCGCACAGCAGGCGTGGCGCGGTGCAGTGGGGGCTACGGTGAAAAAGAATAAGTCGTGGTTGGTGCGGCCGATCGTTCTGGCCGTGAGCAGCTGCTTCAGCATTCCGGTCTGGGCCAATCCGAACGGGCCCATCGTGACGCAGGGAACCGCCGCCTTCCAGCGGCCCGACGCGCGCACCCTCAACGTTACCAATTCGCCCGGCACGGTCATCAACTGGCAGGGTTTTTCTATCGGTGCCGGGGAGCTCACGCGTTTCATTCAGCCCTCTGCAGCGAGCGCCGTGCTCAATCGGGTCATCGGCGCCGACATCTCGCAGATTCAGGGTCAGCTCCTCTCGAACGGCCGGGTATTCCTGATCAACCCCGCGGGCATCCTGATCGGTGCCGGCGCGATTATCGACACGGCCGGTTTTATCGGATCGACGCTCAACATGCTCGATGCCGATTTCCTCGCAGGCAAGCTCAGGTTCGAAGGCAATGCGAGCTCGGGTTCGATCGTGAATTACGGTTGGATACGCACGAGTCATGGCGGCACCGTGGTGCTGGTCGCGCCTCACATCGAAAACGGCGGTCTGATCCAGACCCCCGGCGGTGAGCTCCTGCTTGCCGCGGGGCAGAAGCTCACGATCGGCAGCCTCGATCCCAATGGTGTTCAGTTCGAGGTCCAGGCGCCGACGGATTCGGTGCTCAACGTCGGCAAGCTCCTTGCCGACGGCGGCGCCGTCGGTGTCTTCGCTGGCACGCTGAAGCACAGCGGCGACATCCGCGCCAATGCGCTCGTCAGCGATGCTGCAGGACGTATCGTTCTGAAAGCGAAAGAAGATCTGACGATCACGGCTGGCAGTACCGTATCCGCTACAGGCAAATCGGGTGGACAGATCATCGTGCAGTCGGCATCAGGTGAAGCCCGGGTCGCAGGCGAGCTGACCGCCCAGGGCAGGGCCGGGCCGGGCGGCGACATCAGCGTTTACGGCGACCGCGTCTCGATCGTAGACGCAGCACTCATCGATGCCTCGGGAACGGCAGGCGGCGGACGCCTACGCGTCGGCGGGGATTACCAGGGCGGCAATCCGGCTGCGCAGAACGCTGCGGACACTTTCGTCGGCACCCAGGCGATGCTACGCGCCGATGCGACGGAATCCGGCAATGGCGGCCGCGTCATCGTGTGGTCGGATAATTCCACTCAATTTCTGGGCGGCCTCAGTGCGCGGGGCGGGCCAGGCGGCGGCAACGGTGGCTTCGCCGAAGTCTCAGGCAAGCAGACGCTTTTTTTCGGCGGCAGCGCGGACCTCGGTGGGCCAAAAGGCGCTTTGGGAAATTTGCTGCTCGATCCGCTCGATCTCTACGCGCGAACCGGCGGCGGTCAGTATCCGCAAGGTGCGGTGGGCGCCGACATCCTGACGGCCGGCGGCTATACCGGCAATGCCGTCACCGTTGCGCCGTCCACGCTTGCAGCGATCGTCGGAAACGTCAGTCTCTATGCATCGCGCTACATGCTGCTCGACGGACCGATCAATCTGACAACACCGGGCCAGTCGTTGACGGCGCAGGTGGGAACCTACACCCCAGGCACGCCGCCGGGCACGCCTCTGAATCAGCTCGACATCGCACAGAACATCACGACCAACGGCGGCGCGGTCACGCTGACCGCACCGAAGATTCAGGCGCTGGCGTCGTCCACTATCACCACCGGCGGCGGGGCGATTGCGCTCTCCGGTACCGACGCCACGCTGCCGGCAATCCAGGCCGGCCTGCTCGCGCTCAATGCCGGGGCGGGGGCAGTCACTGCAATGAGTCCGAGCTCGGTGCAGCTCGGCGCGATTACCGGCGGAAATCTCGCCATCAATGTGCCCGGCTTCGTGAACGCCGGCGCGATTGCGACAACCGGGGC
>JBKJKJ010000450.1:0-18099 GCA_046597455.1 Burkholderiales bacterium | reverse complement strand
CGTGAAACCGCGGTGGAGCTGCAGCCGGTAGGTGCAGCGCGGGATGCGCGCCTGCGCCCGCCCGCCCCGGGCCCGCGTCGGGGCGGCGGCAGGCCGAATGCGGCTGAGCGCTTCGGTCAGCTTCAGGTAGCGTTCGTCGCGCTCGATCTGCTCGAGCGTGAGCGGGAGCTTGCGCCGCCAGTTGGGGTGTTCATCGACGGTCCCGGGCAGGTTGGACTGGTCCGCAACGCCGATTACGTCCTCGGGCTGGACCACCAGCAGGCGCGAAGGGGTCTTGGCGAGGTATTCATGAACTGCCAGCGTGAGCTCCGGCGTCATGGTCGCGCTGACGGGACTCACCGCGCCTTCGGGCAGCAGCTTCTCGCGCTCGAGCGCCATGACCAGACGCGCACGCTCCTCGACGCGGTTCAGTCCGTACTGGTGGCGCGTCGCATCGGACGGAAAAAGGTCGAGCGCCTGGCGGACCGCGAGATCGCGCCCCTCCCAGAAACCGGTGAGCGAAGCGAGGTCGTGGGTGGACGCCGCGACCAGCGCAT
Source organism: Burkholderiales bacterium (assembly GCA_046597455.1). Classification (GTDB taxonomy): domain Bacteria; phylum Pseudomonadota; class Gammaproteobacteria; order Burkholderiales; family SG8-41; genus JAQGMV01. Next base: position 17,563 of record JBKJKJ010000450.1, on the reverse strand, counting down.
CAGCGGGGTATTCGTGAGGGCGTTTGTAGTCGCCATCGGCGTTACGCTCGAAAAATAGCAGGCGGTAGGACATGACGCGACCGTGTGCAAGCCCTGCTCGCACTTCTTCCGAAACGGTTCCCAGGTCCTCGCCGATTACCATGCATTCGTTGCGATGGCTTTCGAGCGCGAGGATCGCGAGCAGGTCGTGGAACGGGTAAGTCACGTAGGCGCCGTCGGCGGCCGAGGCGCCCGACGGTATCCAGTACAGCCGATACAGGCCCATCACATGATCGATGCGCAGGGCTGCGGAATAGCGCATCGTCGAGCGCAGGGTGGCGATGAAAGGCGCGTAGCGCGCGGCCTTCAGCCTCGCGGGACGAAGCGGCGGGAGGCCCCAGTTCTGACCCTTGAGGTTGATTTCGTCGGGTGGCGCGCCGATGCTCGCGCCGGTCGCGTAGACGTCCTGGTTCGCCCAGCTTTCGGCCCCTCCGGCGTCGATGGAGATCGCGAGATCCTGGTAGACCCCCACGCCGTATTCGAGCTCGTCGGCACGGGCGCCCGCTCTCTGGAGCTGGAGTGCAGCCTGCCACTGCAGGTATTCGTAGTATTCGATGCGCTCGAGGTGGGCGCGGGCGAACGCCGCGACTTCAGGCGCAGCGGGATCGCGGTACGCCTCGGGCCACACGGGCCAGCCCCACAGCGACGGGTCCTCGCGGTGGAAGTGCGCCTGCAGCGCTTCGAACAGCGCGTGCTGCCGCAGTCGCTCGCCGCCTTGCGTCTGGAAGCGCCGGAACGCGCGGCCGCGTTCGGCTTCGGGCGCGAGATGATGCTCGCGAAAATGCCGGTAGGCGATTTCGAGCAGCGGGAATTTGAGTGCCGCAACGGCCGGATAATCGACCAGCTCGCTCGCTCGCGCGGCCTGCAGTGCCGACTGGAACCGCGCGGTTCCCACAGCCTCGAGCACCGCAGCCGACTCGCGCGCGTCTGCAACCGCTTCGACGTCGATGTAGAGCACGTTGAAGAACAGGCGCGAAGAGGGGCTGTAGGGGCTCGCATGAGCCGGGTTGTGCGGGTAGAGCGCGTGCAGCGGATTGACGCCTACTACGCCGGCGCCGCGGTGGCCCCATTGCTCGACCACCGTGCGCAGATCGGTGTAGTCGCCCATGCCCCAGTTGCGCTCGGAGCGCAGGCTGTAGAGCTGAAGGACCGGGCCCCATACCCTGGCGCCAGCGCTGAGCGCAGGCGGCAGATAGCAGCTCTGCGGCGCGACGATGAAAGAAACCCAGTCGTTGTCGTTCAGCCCCGGGCCGCTCAGGGTATAGCGGTGATAGCCGAGCGGCAGGCGCTCGCGCCAGTCGAAAGCGACTTCGACGTAGCGCTCACCGTCGATGCTCCGGCGATCGAGCACCTCGAGATCGCGCGGACGGAATTCACCGCTGCGCACGCCGGCGTCTTCGAGCGCGAAAGTCCAGCGATAAGTCGTTTCGGCGTCGTCTTCCCGGAAGTGTAAGCGCAGGCGATACGGCGCCTCGTCCTCCTGGAGTACGGCAACGGGCGGCAGTACCTCGCGCCACGCGCGCGCTTCGTGCGCAGCCAGGGCGCGTTCGGGATCGGATTCGTCGTCGAGCGCGCCCAGCGTTTTCAAAAGCGCCAGCCGCGTCGCATCGGTTGCGCGCACCGCATTGCCCCAGATGTCATCGTATTGGCTCGTGACGCCAAAGCGGCGGCACAACGCGTCGAGTGCCGGCTCGGCGCGGGCAGGTTGCTCTGGAGATTTCATGTGTGAAGTGGTCAGTGGGGGGCGGTGAGATAAACGGCGGCGGAATCGGACGGGAGCTCGCCCGCACCGAGTGCGGAAGCCGCAGTGGAAGGCTCACAGTGTATGAGCTCGCCCTGCGGCACATCCGCCCCGGCAACGGCGTTTTCGGAAAGGTTGAGGCGAAGCTCGAGGATGCTGCCGTCCGCGAAGGTCCAGGCGACGACCAGCGCCGCATCGGAAAGCGCGGTGTAGCGTGCGGCCGTCCCGCCCTCGCTTTTCAGGCGCGGCACGACGTGCTCGCGTCGCAGGAGAAGCAGTTTTTTGCAGAACGCCAGCCAGCTCGCGTGAGGCACATGGTCGAGCGAAGACCAGTCGAGCTTGCTGCGCTCGAAAGTGTCAGGGTCGTTGGGATCGGGGACGGTGAGCGCCCCCGAGCCGAACTTCTCGAAGCGCGCGAACTCGCGTCGCCGGCCTTCGGTCACGGCCTTCGCAAGCTCGGGTCCGAAGTCGCAGAAGAACAGGAAAGGCGTCGAGGCGGCGATCTCTTCGCCCATGAAGAGCATAGGGGGCGAGGGCGCAAGGAGTAAGGCGACCGTGGCGGCTTTCAGGCGCGCTTCGGGGGCCAGGGCGCCGATGCGTTCGCCGAGCGCGCGGTTGCCGATCTGGTCGTGGTTCTGAAGAAAGTTTACGAAAGCCGTCGACGGCAGATGGGCACTCGGCTCGCCGCGCAGCTTCCCATCGCGCAGCGTCGACGGGTCGCCCTGGTAGGCGTAACCCTCGGTGAGGCAGCGGCCGAGACGGTGCGCGGGGGTATCGGCGTAATCGACGTAATAGCCGTCCTTCTCTCCCGTGAGCAGGACGTGAAAGACGTGGTGCTCGTCGTCGTTCCACTGCGCGTCGTAGTGGCGGGGCTTGCTGTTGCGGTATTCGAGATACCGGGCCTGGTTGTCGTCGTTCTCGAGAATGAGATGAATCTCCCGCGTCATGCCGGGGCCGCGGCGCACGGTGTCCGCGAGCTCGACCAGGATATGCGGCGAGGAGTCGTCGATGATCGCGTGGACCGCGTCGAAGCGCAGCCCGTCGAACTGAAACTCGTCGAGCCAGTACAGCGCGTTGTGGATGAAGAAGTCGCGCACCGGGCGCGAATCCGGTCCGTCGAAGTTGATCGCGGCGCCCCAGGCGGTATGGTGGCGATCGGTGAAAAAACGATCGGCGTAGGCGTGCAGGTAATTGCCGTCAGGCCCGAAATGGTTGTAGACCACGTCGAGAAACATCATCAGGCCTCGCGCATGCGCGGCCGCGATCAGGCGCTTCAGGTCGTCGGGGCGGCCATACGTCGAGGCCGGCGCGTAGTGCAGCACGCCGTCGTATCCCCAGTTGCGCCGGCCACGAAAGTCCGCAATCGGCATGAGCTCGATGGCGGTGACGCCGAGCTCCGCGAGGTAGTCGAGGCGGCGCTCTACCCCTGCGAACGTGCCTTCGGGTGAAAACGTCCCGACGTGCAGCTCGTAAATCACCGCTTCCGTCCAGGGCCGGCCGCGCCAGTCGCTGTCTGTCCAATCGAAGGCGCGCGGATCGACCACGGTGCTCGGCCCGTGCACGTCATCCGGATTGAATCGTGACGCCGGGTCCGGGACTTCGAGCTTGCCGTCGATCCGGTAGCGGTAGCGGGCGCCCGCCGGTGCTTCCAGCGTGAGCTCTCGCCATCCCGCGCCGACATCCGGCATGTCGATGATGCGCGGCGCTGCGGTGTCTGACAGCACGAGCTCGACCGACTTTGCGCCCGGCGCCCACAGGCGAAAGCGGGTGCGTGCGGCGTCGAGCACCTCGGCGCCGAACGGCATGGCGTGTGCGCGTTTCATTCGCCGCGCCTTTGCTGCTCGAGCAGGACGAGCGAGCGTGCGTGCAGGGGATAGGCGTCGCCGGCGTCGATGGCATGACCGCGTGCGAGGCCGTCTTCATAGGCGGTGTCGAGCACCATGAGCCAGCGTGATTCGGGAACATCGTTCGGCAGCATGAAAGCGGTCTCGTGGTCGTGAGCGCTGAACAGGATGAGAAAGCTCGCATCGGTGACCGGCCTGCCGCGGTCGTCGATTTCGGTCAGGCCGTCACGTGAAAAGTACACGCCCAGGCTCTGAGCGTGAGATTCGTGCCACTCGGCGTCGGTCATTTCGCGCCCGTCAGGTTTGAGCCAGATGAGATCCTTCACGCCCGAGCCGCGTATGGGCCGGCCCTGGAAAAAATGCCTGCGATGGAAGATCGGGTGCGCGCGCCGCAGATGGATCATCCGGGCGAAGAATTCGAGTTGGAGCGCTTTCTCGGGCGTGAGGTTCCAGTCGTACCATGAGATCTCGTTGTCGTGGCAGTACGCATTGTTGTTACCCTGCTGAGAGCGGTCGATCTCGTCGCCGCCCAGCATCATCGGCACGCCTTGCGAGAGCATGAGGGTGGCAATGAGGTTGCGCTTCTGCCGCGCGCGCAATGCTGCGATCTGCGGATCGTGCGTTTCGCCTTCGGCCCCGCAGTTCCACGAGCGGTTGTCGTTCGTCCCGTCGCGGTTGCCTTCGAGGTTGGCTTCGTTGCGCTTCGCCTCGTATGCCACCACGTCGTGCAATGTGTAACCGTCGTGGCAGGTGATGAAGTTGATGCTGGCGTGGGGGCGACGCCCGCTGCGCTCGTACAGATCGCTGGATCCCGTCAGCCGTTGTGCAAATTCGCCGATGATGCCGCCCCCGCCTTTCCAGTATGACCGCATGGTGTCGCGGTATTTGTCGTTCCACTCGGTCCAGCCGGGAGGGAAATTCCCCACCTGGTAACCGCCTTCGCCGAGGTCCCAGGGCTCTGCGATCAGCTTTACAGCGGAGATCACGGGGTCCTGTCGGATGATGTCGAAGAAGGCGCCCAGCCGGTCAACTTCGTGCAACTCGCGTGCCAGAGCGGAGGCGAGATCGAAACGAAAGCCGTCGACGTGCATCTCGGTGACCCAGTAGCGCAGCGAATCCATGATGAGCTGGAGCACGCGCGGGTGCTGCATGTTCAGCGTGTTGCCGCATCCGGTGTAATCGACGTACAGGCGCGGGTTTTCCGGGTTGAGCCGATAGTAGGCGGCGTTGTCGATGCCGCGAAAACACAGCGTCGGCCCCAGGTGATCGCCTTCCGCGGTGTGGTTGTACACGACGTCCAGAATGACTTCGATTCCGGCGGAATGAAAGACTTTGACCATCGTCTTGAATTCGGAGACGCTGCCGCTCGACAGGTAGCGTGTTTCGGGGGCGAAGTAGCCGATCGAGTTGTAGCCCCAGTAATTACGCAGTCCTTTGCCGACGAGATAGCGGTCGTCGACGAACGCGTGCACCGGCAGCAGCTCCACCGCGGTCACCCCGAGGCGCTTGAGGTGCTCGATCACGGGCGGCGTGGCGAGCCCCGCGTAGGTGCCGCGAAGCGCCGGCGGCACCTCGGGATGGCGCGCGGTCAGGCCTTTGACGTGAGTCTCGTAGATGACGGTTTCGTGCCACGGGATGTTGGGGGGGCGATCGTCTCCCCACGTGAACGCCGGATCGATCACGCGGCACTTGGGCATGCCTGCGGCCGAGTCGCGGCGGTCGGGGATGACGTCATCGCGCTCGTGTCCGAAGCGATAACCGTAATGCGCGTCGCTCCAGTTGACCTGACCCGCGAGCGATTTGGCATACGGATCGATGAGCAGCTTGTGCGGGTTGAAGCGGTGGCCGTGCTCGGGGCGATACGGGCCGTGCACGCGATAACCGTAGAGCAGCCCGGGTCGCGCCTCGGGCAGGTAGCAGTGCCAGATCTGGTCGGTGCGTTCGGTGAGTGTGATGGATTTCACCTGCCGCCGGCCCTTGTCGTCGAAGAGGCACAGCTCGATTTTTTCCGCGTGCTCCGAGAACAGCGCGAAGTTGACGCCTTCGCCGTCCCACGTGGCACCGCGTGGATGGGGCGTGCCGGGCCACACGGCCGTTATCGATGAGTTCATGAGGTCTTGGCGCCGTGGGCGTGTCCAGTGGCAGTCGGATGGGGTACGGAATGGCGGGCGGCGGATGTCTGGTGGCACACGCTCGCCCGCTCGCGGCACTCGCCGGTGCCTGCGCGCATCGTGGCTGGAATAGCGGGGCCTTGCAGCGGGATTCTCGCGCCCGCTTGACGCGACTGCCTGTTCCCGATCCTACAGATCGCGGCCCTTGCGTGGAAGCTCGACCCGCGATCGCGCATCGGCGTCGCCCCTCGGCCACCAGCGCTCGAGCAGCTCCGCGGCCCATCGCTGTCCGCCCAGCCCGAAAGCAAGCGCCAGCGCGAACACCGTCCCGCCGAGCAGGATGAGAAAGCTGTAGCGCACGATTTCGCCGCCGATCTGCATCTGCTCGAGTGCGATCAGCACCACGAACGCCACGATCGCATACTGTGCGATGCGGCCCAGCAGGTCGCCGTCCTGTATGCCGACATTGCGGCAATACGCCATCACGGCGCCGGCGATGAAGCGCGCGAAATACGAGCCGAAGGCGAGGATGACGAGGGCGACCATGAGGCGGGGCACGAACAGCACGACCTGCCTCAGAAGCTCGGTGATGTAGTTCAGGCCGAGCGTGTTGAAGGCGATGACGAGAGCCGCGAGCACGACCAGCCAGTACACGAGGACCCCGAATACGTCGGTGGTGTCGCTGCGGATTCCGCCCTGGTGCAGGAACCCGTCGAGGCCTGCGCGTTCGGTCAGAACATTGAAGTTGATCGCGCGCAACGCTTTGACGACTGCGAAGCGCGCCGCCTTGGCGAGCAGCCAGCCCGCCAGCACGGCGACGATCGCGACGGCGAGGCGCGGCAGAAAAGCCCCGATCTGCAGCATCACGGCCCGCACGGGGTCGAGCAGCGTGTCTATTTCCATCAGTCACTCCTCCTGCTTCATTACGTCGAGCCGGCATTCTCAGCCGGCGCGGGCTTTCCTGGCCTCGGCAGAGGGCAGGGTGGAAATATCGTTGCGGCTATGCGGGCGGCAGAAGCCGCACGATGCCCGCGAGCGGGGTGCGCACCCAGTCCGGCCGGTTGTTCAGCTCGTAGCGCAGCTCGTAAAACGCTTTCTCGAGCTCGAAGAAAGCAAGCAGCGCGTCCATGTCCTTACGGTTCGCGTAGGTGCGCGATTCTCGCGCGGCCTCGTCGTAGGCCGTCAGGAAGGTCGCGCGCGTCTGCGTCTCCCAGTCCAGCGCGAGCGGCGCGAGCTTCACGTCGTCGTCGGGCGCCTCGATGGATTTCGCGAGTGCTGCGGCCGCCGCGTAGCTGAACGAGCGCACCATGCCGGCGACGTCACGCAGCGGGGTGTGCTTGCGGCGGCGCTCGTCGAGCGTGCGCGCCGGTTCGCCTTCGAAGTCGGTGATCACGAAATCGTTCTTGCTGATCAGGACCTGGCCCAGATGGTAGTCGCCATGGTGGCGAGTCTTCAGCGTCGTGCCTGAAGGCGCAGGCATCGCGTCCAGGTGTGCCAGGACCTGCTCGCGCCGCGCGAGGAGCGCGCGGGCTTCGTCCGCCACCGTACCGGACAACTGCGGGGCCCGGCGCGCCAGCAGGTCGAGTGTCGCCGCGGCGTCGGCGTGCAGCGCCTGCTTCCAGTGCGCGTAGTCCTCAGGCCGTGCGGGCTCGGGATCGAAAGCCGGGTCGCCGGTGTTTTTCGCAAACGCGTTGTGCAGCTCGGCCGTGCGCAGGCCGAGCGTTTGCACGAGCGCGAGATAGGCGCCGTGAACGTCGGGCTGCACTTCGGTGAGGGCGCGCTGCGTATCGATGAAGCGAGAGACGTATTCGAGTGTGTAGTTCCACGCGTCGCCCTGATTCGGAACGTAGGCCTGGAGCACGGCGAGGGTGCTGTGCGCTCCGTCGCTCTCGATGTGCTCGACCACGCCGGCAAGCGGGACACAGTTCGGGAAGCGGGCGACGTCCGTGAGAAAGCGTCCGATCTCGACTTCCGGGTTCACGCCGCGGCGTATGTGGCGATACGCTTTGAGGAACAGCCGCTGGCCCAGCGAGACGATGGTGTTGCTGCTCAGCCCGTGCGGAATGCTGACCGACATGGATGCGACATCCGGCCCGGCAAGCTCCGCAAAAGCCCGTGTCGGCAGGAAACGCAGCACCCCGCGCGCGGTCGCGATGTCGCCGCCGCGCCCGATCTGTGCGGTGAGCGCACGGCAGAAGCGCTCGTCACCGAAGGCGTCGGCCAGCACCCCGACGCTCGCCTGCTGGCGCACTCGCGCGATCGTGACCGGTGCGAGGGCCTTGAGTCGCTCTTCAGGATCGCTGTCCTCCCAGGCGAGCGCGAGCGGCATGAAATAGCGCGCGGACTCGGCGCTGCCCTCGGTGGTGAACAGCGCGATCATCCACTTCCCGCCGGGCGCCTCCCACAGAACATGGTCGCTCAGCCGTGCGCCTGAGATCGCTTCGCCTTTGGCTGCGTACCAGCGCTGCGACTGCAGGTAGCGGGGCAGGACCTGTTCCTCGAGCTGCACCCGCGTCTTCTCGGCCATGGAAATGCGCCACGGCACCACGCGATCGCGGAAAAAGCTGGTCCAGCCGTCGAACAGAATGACGATCGGCAGGTCCTCGGGGGCCATGCGCTCTTCGTGCCACCCCGGGATGGGCACGTCGGTCGCGAGGCGGAACCAGTAAAAGCTGTGAGCGGGCAGTGTGAGCATGTAGGGCAGCTCCCCGATCGGGGGAAACGGCGTGCGGCCCAGGAGCTCGAGCGGTACGCGGCCCTTGAACCGGCTCAGGTCGAGCTCGGCAGGCTGCGCCGAACGTCCGAGGTTCGCGACGCACAGTATCGCCTCGTCGCCGAGCTCACGCAGATACGCGAGGACTTTGCGATTGCCCGGGCGCAGGAACGTGAGCTTGCCGCGCCCGAAGGCGTGGCTCGTCTTGCGCACCGCGAGCATGCGTTTCATCCAGCTCAGCAACGAGCCGGGGTCTCGGGTCTGCGCCTCGACATTGACCGCCTCGTATCCATACAGCGGGTCCATGATCGGCGGCAGGTACAGACGCTGGGGATCTGCGCGCGAGAAGCCTGCGTTGCGGTCGGGCGTCCACTGCATCGGTGTGCGCACGCCGTTGCGATCGCCGAGGAAGATGTTGTCGCCCATGCCGATCTCGTCGCCGTAGTAGACGATGGGCGAGCCCGGCATCGACAGGAGCAGGCTGTTCATGAGCTTGATCGTGTCGATGTTGTTTTCCATCAGCGGCGCGAGCCGGCGACGGATGCCCAGGTTGATGCGCGCCCGTGGGTCGGCGGCATAGAACTTGTACATGTAGTCGCGTTCCTTGCTCGTCACCATCTCGAGCGTGAGCTCGTCATGGTTGCGCAGGAATATCGCCCACTGGCAGGTGTCGGGTATGTCGGGCGTCTGCTGCATGATCTCGACGACCGGGTAACGGTCTTCCTGCGCGATCGCCATGTACATCCTGGGCATCAGCGGGAAGTGATACGCCATGTGGCATTCGTCGGCGTTACCGAAATACTCCCGCACGTCCTCCGGCCACTGGTTAGCCTCGGCGAGCAGCACCCGGTCGCCGTAGAGCCCGTCCAGCGCAGTGCGGATCTTGCGGATGACGTCGTGCGTCTCACGCAGGTTTTCGTTGTTCGTGCCGTCGCGCTCGACCAGGTAGGGGATGGCGTCCAGCCGGAAGCCGTCGACGCCCATGTCGAGCCAGAATCGCATGGTGCGAATCACGGCCTTGAGCACATTGGGATTGTCGAAATTCAGATCCGGCTGGTGGCTGAAGAAGCGGTGCCAGAAGTATTGCTGGGCGACCTCGTCCCAGGTCCAGTTCGATTTCTCGGTATCGGTGAAAATGATCCGGGTGCCTTTGTATTTCTCCGGATCGTCGCTCCATACATAGAAATCGCGTTTGGACGACCCGCGCGGTGCGCGGCGCGCGGCCTGGAACCACGGGTGCTGGTCCGAGGTGTGATTGACCACGAGCTCGGTGATCACCTTCAGGCCGGCACGATGGGCTTCGCGCATGAAGTTGCGGAAATCGGCACGTGTGCCGTACATCTCGTGCACGTTGTGATAGTCGGCGACGTCGTAGCCGTCGTCCTTCAGCGGGGACGGATAGAACGGAAGCAGCCAGATCGCGTTGACGCCGAGATCCCGGATGTAGTCGAGCTTGGCGGTGAGGCCTTTAAAATCCCCGATGCCGTCGTCGTTCGAATCGAAGAACGCCTTGATGTGCAGCTGATAGATCACCGCATCCTTGTACCAAAGCGGGTCGTCCGCCAGGGCGGGTTCGGGCACGGCAATGTCGGCAGCGGGGCGGTCCATGTCTTACCTTTTAAGCAAAATTGTCGAGGTCGCGCTCGTCGCGTGTGCGCCCGCCGATGGCGAATATGTGGCCCATGCCGGCGGTCAGCTCGACGTAGTTACGGCCCCCGCTCCACAGGTAGCGCGCATCGGTCAGCAGGTCGTGCACTTCGAACGGCACGTCGGGCTTGAGGCCGAGGCCGGCAGCATCGACATCGACCCACCCCGCGTGCTGGTGGTGCGGATCGAGATTGACGATGACCAGCAGCATGTTGGACCGGTCGGGCGTTGCCTTGACGTAGGCGATCAGCTGGTCGTTGTCGATTGCGGCGAAGGCAAGCGTGCTGTCATCGTGAAGCGCGACGTTGTCCTTGCGTATCGCGTTGATACGCGCGATCAGGTAGCGCAGGCTGTCGGGGCGGTCGAGATCCCAGTGCCGGATCTCGTACTTCTCCGAGTGCAGATACTCTTCGGTTCCCGGGTCGCGCGGGACGCGCTCGGTGAGCTCGAATGCGGGCCCATAAATGCCGTAATTCGCCGCCAGCGTGGCCGCGAGTAGCAACCGTGCGGTGAATGCCGGCCGCGCGCCGTGCTGTAGATATTCGGTCAGAATGTCGGGGGTATTCGGCCACACGTTCGGCCCGAAATATTCGCGTCCCGGACCGTGCGCGAGCTCGGTGAAATATTCGGTCAACTCGAGCTTGGTGTTGCGCCACGCGAAGTAGGTGTACGAGTGCGTGAATCCGAGCTTCGCCAGGCGGTGCATGATTTTGGGACGGGTGAAAGCCTCGGCAAGGAAAATCACATCGGGATGAGCCGCCTTGATCTCGCCGATCGCCCACTCCCAGAACGGGAAAGGCTTGGTGTGGGGATTGTCGACGCGGAACACGCGCACGCCCTGCTCGATCCAGTAATCGAATACGCTTTTGAGCTCGTCCCACAGCCCGGTCCAGTCGTCGGACTCGAAATTGAACGGGTAGATGTCCTGATATTTTTTCGGTGGGTTCTCCGCATACTGAACCGTACCGTCAGGCCGCCACGTGAACCACGACGGGTGCTCTTTGACGTAGGGGTGGTCGGGTGCGGTCTGGAAAGCGATGTCCAGTGCGATATCGATTCCGAGCTCGCGTGCGCGCGCGACCAGACGACGGAAGTCGGCGAGTTCGCCCAGCGCGGGGTGTATGGCTTTGTGCCCGCCTTCGGCCGAGCCGATCGCCCACGGGCTGCCGAAATCGTCAGGTCCCGCCGCGAGCGCGTTGTTCCGGCCTTTGCGCTTCACGCTGCCAATGGGATGGATGGGCGGGAAATAGACGACGTCGAAACCGAGCTCGGCTACGTAGTCGAGACGCGCTTCGGCGTCGCTGAACGTGCCATGCCGTCCCGGCGCGGTCCCGCTCGAACGCGGAAAGAATTCATACCAGCTCGAAAAGCGCGCGCGCTCGCGATCGACGACAATCCTGAGCGCCTTTTCGTAGACGCTCGCATAGCGCCGGTCGGGATAGCGCCGGGCGATCGCAGCGAGACCTTCGTCGAGTGCGATACGCTTGGTTTCCTCGGCGTCCCGCATGTCTACGAGCTGTTTGCCCCATTGGCGCAGCCGCTGCGCGTCATCGCCATCGGCACGGTTGGCCGCTTCGGCGATGAGCTTGCCGCCCACCAGTGCCGCCGCGATAATGTCCGCGGGGTCCACCCGGCGCTTGAGCTCGTTGCGCCACGACACGAAATGGTCGACCCACGCCGAGACCGTGTAGCGGTATGGGCCCATGCGATCGAGCACGAACGCGCCACGCCAACGGTCATTCACCAGCGCGGTCATCTCGACCTCGCGCCATTGCGCGTCGCTTTCGTGGCGATAGCCGAGCATGCAGACGATGGCGTCGTGACCGTCCGTGAACGCATCCGCTTCGACGATCATGGTGTCGCCGATGATGCGCTTCACCGCGAAGCGGCCGCCATCGACTTCGGGCAAGACGCGATCGATGACCGCACGCATGCGTCCATCCTGGTCGCCACGCTGCGCCGGCGCAGCGGACGGCTTGACCTGGGCTTTGGCGGTCTTCGGTTGAACCGCCTCTTTTTTCGGTGTTCTAGCGCTCATGTTTGAAGTACACCACTGCCATAGGCGGCAAAGTTATGCGTATCGCGTGATATCGGCCGTGGGCCGGAACGGGAGAGGAGTGCACCCCGCCCTGATTGCCGACCCCGCTTCCGCCGTACACCGTCGCGTCCGAATTCAGCACCTCGCGCCAGAAACCGGGCTGAGGCACGCCCATCAGGTAGTTCTCGCGCGGCACTGGCGTCATGTTGCAGGCGACCAGCACCATGTCCTTTTCGTCTCGCGACTTGCGGATGAACGACAGCGTGGACAAGTCCGTGTCGTGCGCATCGATCCACTCGAAGCCGCTGGGGTCGAAATCGACCTGATGCAGCGCGGCGTTCTCGACGTACAGCCGGTTCAGATCCGAAATCCAGCGCGTGAGCCCACTGTGCTCGGGGTATTGCAGCACCCACCATTCGAGGCTCTCTTCGTGCTGCCACTCGCGGCGCTGTCCGAACTCGCAGCCCATGAACAGCAGCTTCTTGCCGGGGTGCCCCCACATGTACCCGTATAGGGCACGCAGATTGGCGAACTGCTGCCAGGTGTCGCCGGGCATTTTGCCGAGCAGCGAGCCTTTACCGTGGACCACTTCGTCGTGCGAAAGCGGCAGGACGAAATTTTCGTTGAACGCGTAAATCAGCGAGAACGTGAATTCGCCGTGATGATACCTGCGGGCGATCGGGTCTTCCTTGAAATATTTAAGGGTGTCGTGCATCCACCCCATGTTCCACTTGATCCCGAAACCCAGTCCGCCGATGTAGGTGGGGCGAGACACCATCGGCCACGCAGTGGATTCTTCGGCCATCATCTGCACATCGGGATGGTCGCGATACACGGCTTCGTTCAGGTTGCGAAGGAAAAGAATGGCGTCGAGGTTTTCCCGGCCGCCGTATTGATTGGGAATCCATTCCCCGCTGCGCCGGGCGTAGTCCAGATAAAGCATCGAGGCCACCGCGTCCACGCGTATGCCGTCGATGTGATATTTCTCCAGCCAGAAAAGCGCGCTCGACATGAGGAACGCCCGGACTTCATTGCGGCCGTAGTTGAATATCGCGCTGTTCCAGTCCGGATGATAGCCCTGGCGCGGATCGGCGTGCTCGTACAGGTGCGTGCCATCGAAGCGATAGAGCGCGAACTCGTCGTTCGGAAAGTGCGAAGGTACCCAGTCCAGAATGAGGCCGATGCCGTTCTGATGCAGCGTGTCGACGAAGTGCATGAAATCCTGCGGCTCGCCGTAACGCGCCGTCGGCGCGAAATACCCCGTCGTCTGGTATCCCCACGACCCGTAGAACGGGTGCTCGGTGACCGGCATGATTTCGACGTGTGTGAAGCCGGTGCGCTTTACGTACTCGACGAGCTGTTCCGCAATTTCACGGTAGTTGAGCCACTTGCCTTCCGCATCGCGGCGCCACGAGCCCAGGTGCATCTCGTAAATCGACATCGGCGCGGTGAGCGCATTGCGGGCGTGGCGCTCGTGCATCCACGCCTCATCGCGCCATTCGTAATCGAGCTTCCAGACGCGCGATCCGGTGAGCGGCGGCGCTTCCCACGCGAAGGCATAAGGGTCGCCTTTGTCGTGCGCGCTGCCCTGTTGCGAGATGATGCGGTACTTGTATACGGCGCCGGCTTCGACACCCGGAACCGAGCCTTCCCAGATTCCGGAGCCATCCCATCGAGCCTTCAGATCGTTCGCCGCGGGATCCCATGCGTTGAAGTCCCCGATGACCGAAACCGCACGCGCGTTCGGGGCCCACACGGCGAATTGGGTGGTGCCGTCCGGCTGGAGATGCGACCCCAGTTTTTCGTATAGACGGGAATGATTGCCCGCTTTGAAGAGATAGATGTCGTGTTCGGTAAGCAAAGTCATAGCTGACGCCCAGAAGCAATTCCTTGGCCTGACACATTGCGCATTCCCGATTATCGTGGTCATGCGGATCGCGAAACCCATCGCGTAATCCGTGCCGTTGTGAAACACCGTATCATTTTCCGGTATCGCTTGATAGGGCGACGAATTCTGGAGCGATGAGATGAAAAATGAAGTTGAACTTTATGTCGATGACGCGCTCGGGCACTACGGTTTTCCGCATGGACACCCTTTCGGACCGGATCGGCAGGATGCGTTCTGGAAGGAGGCGCAGAAGCAGGGATTACCGAATCGTGTCGAAATGCGCGAGTCCCGGGAGGCGAGTCGCGAAGAGATCGAGCGCTTTCACAATCCCGAGCACGTCGAACGTGTGCACGTGTTATCGGTAGAAGGCGTCGGCTCTATCGATTACGGCGATACGCCGGCGTATCCAGGTGTATATGACGCGTCGGCGCACGTCGTCGGCGCGGCGCTCGACGGATTGAAGCGCGTGATGGAAGGCGAGTGCAGGCGTACCTTTCAGCCAATCGGCGGGCTGCATCACGCGCGACGGTCGGGCGCGGCAGGATTTTGCGTTTTCAACGACTGCGGCGTCGTTATCGATACGCTGCGCCGGGAGTATGGCGTGCAGCGCGTCGCCTATGTCGATATCGATGTCCATCACGGCGATGGTCTGTATTACCCTTTCGAGGAGGATCCCGACCTCATCTACGCCGATATTCATGAGGACGGGCACTTTCTCTATCCGGGAACGGGCCACGATTACGAGCAGGGCAAAGGCGCCGGTGCGGGGTTGAAGCTCAACATCCCGATGCAGCCAGGATCGGGCGACCGGGAATTTTATGTCGCGTGGGAGCGGGTCGTCGCGCACGTCAGAGCGCACAAGCCGGATTTCATCGTGTTCCAGTGCGGGGCCGACAGCCTTGCCGGCGATCCGCTGGCACATCTGCAGTACACCCCCAAAGCCCATGCCCATGCGGCGCGCAGTCTGTGCGAGCTTGCCAACGAGATGGCCGGCGGGCGCCTCATGGGTTTCGGTGGAGGGGGTTACAACCGGGGAAATCTCGCAGCCGCGTGGTGCGCGGTGCTGGACGAGTTCGTCAAAGGTTCCGAGCGCTGAACGGCAAGCCCGCAGTGAAAGGCACGGGTTTCGCGGCCGCGCGAGTCTTGTCAGCCGGCGCGAATCTGCGGCGTTAAGGATAGGCCGGCGCCCGCCGGCCGCCGGCCTCGACGGGACTGGCGTCACACTTCAGGGAGGCGACTATGAAAAAACTGATAGCAGCAGTGTGCTTCATGCTGGCGGCGACCCCCTTTGCCCTGGCTCAGGACAAAGGCAAAGACATGAAAGCGCCGGCCGCGGAAAAATCGGCGAAAACCGATGCGCCCAAGAAAGAGCCGAGCGAGAAGCAGAAAGCGCAGCAGGAACGCATGAAAGACTGCTCGGGCAAGGCGGGCGAGCGCAAAGGCGACGAGCGCAAGCAGTTCATGAGCTCGTGCCTGAAAGGCGAGGATATGGACAAAAAGAGCGACAAGTCGCCCAAGCAGGCTGCTCAGCAGGACAAGATGAAGTCGTGCAACAAGGACGCAGGCGAGAAGAAAATGAAAGGCGACGAGCGCAAAGCGTTCATGAAAGACTGCCTCTCCAAGTAAGCTCACTCGGCAACGCGGCACCGCAGGTTTTGCCGCGGCGTCATCGGGGGCATACTCGCAAGGGTATGCCCTTCATGCATTTAACGGCCGCGCTGCGCACTGTCCCGGCGGCGGTGTGGGGTGTGGTCATTGCAGGTGCCCTGGTCATGGATGCGCCCGCACAGGACCGCTACGCACCCGAGCGCAATGCGATGCTCGAGGAAATCGCGCGAACCACGCGCGACACCGTCGGCGAAACCGGCCGGGCGGCCCTGAGCCCGTCCGTGATGAATGCGCTTAGTCGCGTGCCGCGGCATCGCCTCGTGCCGCCCGCCGAAGACGCTTACGCTTACCGCAACCGCCCGCTCTCGATCGGCCTTGGGCAAACCATATCGCAGCCTTTCATCGTGGCGCTCATGACGGACCTGCTCGGCGTGAAGCCGGGCGACAGGGTGCTCGAGATCGGGACAGGCTCGGGCTACCAGGCGGCCGTGCTGGCAGAGCTCGGTGCGATCGTCTACACGATCGAAATCGTCGAGCCGCTCGCACGGGTGGCGGCCCAGCGACTCGCCGAACTGGGCTACGGCAGCGTGAATACGCGCATCGGCGACGGGTACCGGGGCTGGCCCGAGCAGGCGCCGTTCGATTCGATCATCGTCACCGCAGCGCCGGTGGAGGTGCCGCCTGCGCTCGCGGCGCAGCTCAAACCGGGCGGCAGGCTTGTGATTCCGCTCGGCCCTGAGCGCGGTGCTCAGACGCTGTACGTCATGACGAAAGAGGACGGCAAGCTGAGCAGGCGCTCGGTGCTCGCGGTCCGCTTCGTCCCGCTCACGGGCAGTGGGAAATGATT
Source organism: Burkholderiales bacterium (assembly GCA_046597455.1). Classification (GTDB taxonomy): domain Bacteria; phylum Pseudomonadota; class Gammaproteobacteria; order Burkholderiales; family SG8-41; genus JAQGMV01. The sequence continues at coordinate 1,087 of JBKJKJ010000450.1, read as the reverse complement.
CGAATTCGCGGCGCGAGTCGCTGAAGAGGTGTCGAGGTGTCGAGGTGATCGAGGCCTCGAAGTCTCGTGGTCTCGTGGTCTCGGTATGGTAGGGCGTCAATCGCCGGCAAGCAGCACGCTGCTCGAAGACGCAACGTAGCGCTTTCAGAAGCTGCGGCTGACGCCCAGGCGCAAGCCCTGACGGCGCGCGAGCGTGCCCTGCTCGTGCGACTGCACGTCGTAGGTGAGCGCCCAGTTCGGGGAGATCCAGTGGCGACCGGACAAGGTCACGTCCCGGGCGTCGTTGAGCGGCAGCCCCACACGAAGTCCGAGATTTTCGATATCGCGGCCCGTGGTGTACGCGAGTCCGACGGTGTTGCGTTCGCCGTAGAAGTAATTGACCTGGAAGCGATGTGCCGAACCGAGCGGGCTGCCGTTAGCCACATTGGAGTACAGGGTGTAGGCCCCGCGGAAATCGCCGACGGCGTGCTCGGTCGAAAACGACAGCAGGTTGCTGCGCGCGAAGTTGTAATCGCTTTGACGCATGCCGAATCCGATTCCCCAGCCGCCGGGCAAAGCCTGTTTGACCTGGCTGTAGAGTGTGTACTTCGGCAGCGCATTGTGCAGCGGGTTGACATTGCCTTCGCCCAGCGAGGCGCCCGCCGCGCCGAGTGCACGATAGCGTCCCGAGCTGACACTGACGTTGCCGGCAGAGAATCTCTCCGTCTCCAGAGTTCCGGCGAATCGCGAAAGGCGCGGTGCAAGATCGGGAAGTGTTTCGACCGCCTGCCACTTCAGCCCGTCGTTGCCTGCGGAATCGAGCGTAGCGCTGTCGCCATCGATCGCTATGCGCGGCTGCTTCAGTCCGCGCAACGAAGAACCTTCCCCTGCGAAAGCGGCGGCGCCTTGCAAAAGCACCGAACCCGCGACGAGCCCGGCATACAGCGCAGTTCTCATGATGGGTCTCGTTGTAGTTATGGTTTGAACGATTGTAATACACCCGCTGTCGTCACGGGCGCCTGGGCGTAATGCTCACTGGCACCAAAATGGGCTTTCGCGGGGTCGAGGCGCACTGTTCCGGCGCTTAGGCGCGCCCCGGCAAATCGGG
>JBKJKJ010000051.1:0-3696 GCA_046597455.1 Burkholderiales bacterium | reverse complement strand
CGCGATCGCGCCGCCGTTCGGATTGACACGGCTGTCATCGGACGCCACGCCGAGCCCCTTGAGGCACGAGAGCACTTGTGCAGCAAAAGCCTCGTTGATTTCGATCACGTCCATGTCGTTGATCGTGAGGCCTGCGCGGGCGAGCGCCTTCTGCGACGCCGGGACGGGCCCGATGCCCATGATCTGAGGCTGGACGCCCATCGCACCCGTTGCGATGACGCGAGCCAGCGGTTTTACGCCGGCTTTCTCGCCCGCGCTCCTGGACCCGACGATCAGCGCAACTGCGCCATCGTTCACGCCCGACGCGTTTCCGGCCGTGGTCACACCGCCTTCGTATAGCGACTTCATCTTGGCGAGCGACTCGGCGGTGCTGCCCGGGCGCGGATGCTCGTCATCGGCCACCGGCGGCACCGGACCCTTCCGGGTCGCCGGCATTTCGACCGGGGCGATCTCGCCGGAGAAAAAGCCCTCGCCTTTGGCGATCTGATAGCGCTGCTGCGAGCGCGCAGCGTAATCGTCGGCCTGTTCCCGCGTGATGCCGTATTCGCGCGCGAGATTATCGGCAGTCTGCGGCATCTGATCGTCGCCGAAGCGCTTGACGAGCTTGGGATTGGAGAAGCGCGGACCGATCGTGCTGTCGGCGAATTTCTGATCGCGGCCGAATGCCGTCTCCGACCGGCTGATCACGATCGGCGCCCGGCTCATGCTTTCGACTCCGCCGACGAGTAAGACGTCGCCCTCCCCGCACGTGACCGCACGCGAGGCATAGACGAGCGCGTCGAGCCCACTCGCACAGTTGCGCTGGAGAACCGTCCCCGGCGTCTCGATCGGCAGGCCCGCAGCGAGTCCCGCATGGCGCGCGACGCAGCGGCTGTCCTCACCGCCCTGGTTTGCGCAGCCGACCACGAGGTCGTCGACCTGCTCGGCTTTGAACGCCGAATTCTTCATGAGGTTACGGATGACGTCCGCCAGAAGGTCATCCGGGCGCACTTTTGAGAGCGAGCCTGCATGGCGGCCGAAAGGCGTCCTCAGTCCTTCGTAGATATAAGCGTCGAGCATGGGGAAATCCTTTGTCAGTAGTCGCGTGGAGGGTCGATCAGGGTTCGGGTGTCAGGAGTGAAACGCCCAGCTTGGCGCGCCGCGTCAACCAGATATTGGGCCGGTAACGCGGGTCACCGTAAATACCATACATCGAAGACAGTATCTCGTACACCCGCCCTACTCCCAGCAAGTCGCCGAAAGCGAACGGTCCGTTCGGATAGTTCAGGCCGAGCGTCACCGCTTTGTCGATGTCGCCCGGCTGCGCGGTGCGACTCTGCGCGATCGAGCAGCCGATGTTCACGATCATTGCGACGATACGCTGAGCGATGAAACCGGGGCTGTCGCGGCATACCGTGACTGGCACTCCGTCGGACGCAAACAATCCGTGGGCGGCTTCGCGGAAACCCGCATCGGTTATGGGCGTCGGCATGATGGTGCGGCGTTTAACCATTGGGAACAAGGTATCGACGGCCATCGTGCGCTTCGGATCAAGTCCCTCCTCCGTTGCACATGTCGTTGCATCTTGACCTACCGGCGTCACCAGTATGAGCGCTTTCGCGCTGGGTGCATCTCCAGTCTCCAGCGATGCGCCGATCTTTTTCAAAAGCTCCGTGAGGACGGCATGACCGCGTTCATCGCGGCGGCTTACCCAGACGCTGGCGGGCATTGCTGAGGGCGCGGCTTTCTCATGGGGCACAATCGCCTTCATCTCCGCGTCGTATTCGTAGAACCCCTTCTTGGTCTTTCGACCCAGCACTCCGGCCTCGTAGCGCGAGCGCATGATGAGGTTGGGGCGGTAACGCGGCTCCTGGAAGAACTGGTGGTAAATGGCTTCCGAAGCGGGCTGTGTGACGTCGAGTCCCGTGAGCTCCATCAGCTCAAAAGGCCCCATCCGAAAGCCGGCCACGTCGCGCATCACCCGATCGATATCGGCGAAACCCGCAATACCTTCGGACGCCATATGCGCCGCTTCAAGGCCGAAACCGCGTCCGACCTGGTTGACAAGAAATCCCGGCACGTCGGTCAGGCGCACCGGCTCGCGCGTCATGCGCTTGCCGATTGCAATCAACGCCTCCGAAACCCAGTCTTCGGTCAGCAAGCCGTCGATCACTTCGACGAGCTTCATGAGCGGGACAGGGTTGAAGAAATGGAAACCGCCGAAACGCTGAGGCGACTTGAGCTTCGCGGCGATCGTGGTCACCGACAGCGATGAGGTGTTCGAGGCCAGTACGCAGTCCGGCGCGACGATCTCCTCGAGCTGGGCAAAGAGGCTGCGCTTCGCTTCCAGATCCTCGACGATGGCCTCGATGACCACGTGGCACGCTTTGAAGTCTGCGAGTGACGCGGCGACCGTGATCCGGCCCGTCGCCGCATCGGCCGCTTCGCGGGTCATGCTGCCTTTTTCCGCCGCGCGGGCAATCATCTTCGCAACGAAATCGCGCGCCTCCTGTGCAGCGCCTGCTCGGGCATCCGTTATCAGCACCCTCATGCCGCCTGCCGCGGCGACCTGAACAATGCCTCTTCCCATCGCGCCGGTGCCGATTACGCCTATGGTCAGGTCCGGCCGGTTTGCATCAAATGCCATGAGCGTCTCTCAGTTTTGGAAATCACCTGCCGTGGATCGGGTGGAGGCCGGATTGCGTGCGTGGGCGCATGAATAATCGGTGGCAAACACATAAGCACGATCGGGTCTCGGATTATATTGGCGGGGCTGCAAGAGCGTCAATTTGAGCGATCCGATATGCGGCTATTTGCCCGTCCGGGAAAAAAAGCCGCTTGTATACTCGAAGACTTGGAGAAAGGGTCACTGGATGCTGGAAAATCGGCTGCCCGACAAGCGCTACGCCAATCAACGCGCCGGCGTGATATTGGCCGCCCTCACGATTGCCGCCCTTGCCGTATATCTGCTCATGAATCGTCTCATGCTGGCGGAAATCGTGGGGCAGCTGCATGAGCGCGCACTATGCAAGACACTTATTTACCTGGCGTGGCTGGGCGCCGGATTCCTCGTGTTTGCGGGTCTCTTCGTCACGGCGCACCGAGCCGTCCTCGCAGCCCTCCTGCTGATTTCGGTCGTTTCGCTCTCCACCAACTACACCTACGCGGTCACTTCCAGGCAGCAACTCACTCCGGACCTGATGGAATGGATGGTTCACGAAGTATCGCAGTTCCCGAGCGCCTGGGCGGAGTTCAAACCGGAGATTTTCGTATCCGTGCTTCAGGCGATCGGGGCGCTGGTGGTGCTGCTCTTTATTCGCTCGCTCATCCGCCGCCGGGATCTGCTGCCTCCCCGCATGATCAATGCATCAAAGGCTCGATGGATCGCGCTTGGCGCATTCCTGTCGTTCCACGGTGTCGCGATGCTGATGCAGCCATCGTACTCCGTAGCCGAGACCAACCTGTTCGTGTTCGGTTTACCGGCGTATGCCACCCCCACCGTGCAACCCGGGCGGGTGACTGCCCAGGCCAACCCGGTGCCGCTCGCAGAGAAAATCGTGTTTGTGCTCGATGAGAGCGTCGGTCATGCAGTATTCGATCGCATGGTGGCCCCCGAACTGAAAGCACTCCCCGCGATTGACTTTGGCGAAGCGGCCTCCACCGCAGCCTGCAGCGCGCCGAGCAACGCGCTGCTCAGGTGGGGATTGCAGCAAGGTC
>JBKJKJ010000279.1:0-3946 GCA_046597455.1 Burkholderiales bacterium | reverse complement strand
GATTCGAGGCTCGCTCGACGACGCCGTGAAGGCGGTGCGCGAAGCGCTCGAAAAGGCGACTGAGCTTCGCATGCTGCGCGCTGATGTGCCGGTGGGCAGTTATCTCTCGGGCGGCCTCGACAGCTCACTGGTCGCAGCACTGGGGCGGCGCTTTGCCGGGAACCGCTTTCAGACCTTTTCGCTGCGTTTCGCTGATGCCGAGTACGACGAGACCGCATTTCAGCGTCTGATGGTGCAACGCCTCGGTAGCGACCACCACGAAGTCGTCGTGACCCGAAACGACATTGCGCGGGTTTTTCCCGATGTCATCTACCACACCGAGCGGCCAATTCTCCGCACAGCCCCCGCGCCTTTGTTTCTTCTCTCCGGTCTGGTTCGGGACCACGGCATCAAGGTCGTGCTCACGGGCGAAGGCGCGGACGAGATGTTTGCCGGCTACGATCTCTTTCGCGAGGGTAAAGTGCGCCGCTTCTGGGCCAAGCATCCCGGCAGTACATCGCGCCCGCGTCTGCTCGAGCGCCTCTATCCCTACCTCGCGCGCTCACCGGTCGCACAGCAGGCGATGGCACGGCAGTTCTTCGGACGCAACCTCGCGGGTCACGGCGCCCCTGGGTTCGCCCATGACACGCGCTGGCACACGACGGCCGCCCTGAAGCGCCTGTTGAGCGCGCCCGTGCGCGCGGCTGTGGCCAGCAGAGACGTCGTTGGCGACCTGCTCGGCACCCTGCCCCCTGCGTTCGCCGGCTGGAGCGCGCTTGCGCAGGATCAATACATCGAGATCAGGACGCTACTGAGCGGCTATCTGCTCTCTTCGCAGGGCGACCGCATGCTCATGTCGCATTCGGTCGAAGGGCGCTTCCCGTTCCTCGACAAGGACGTCGTGGCGCTCGCCGATTCGCTACCGGCAAGTTATAAATTACGTGTGCTGGACGAAAAGCATGTCCTGAAACAGGCCGCACGCGGGCTCGTCGCCGACGAGATCCTGGCTCGTCAGAAACAGCCCTATCGAGCGCCCGACGCGCTCTCGTTCGTCGGCGCGGACGTGCCGGATTACGTGGAGTCTTTGTTACAGGAAAACAGTGTGGCCGAAGTTGGGGTGTTCGAGCCGAAAGCGGTCTCCCAGCTTTGGAAGAAGTGTAAGGCGCGCGCAGCCGACGGCCAGTTCTCCAATGTCGACAACATGGCCCTCGTAGGCGTCATCTCGACACAGCTCGTGCATCATCAATACGTGCGTAACCGTCCCTCCGGTGAACGCGCGATAACGCTCAACACTGACATCGACCGCGAAAGTCACAGGAAGACCGCTTAAAATGCTTTCAGTGGACCCCTTCCCTCATACCGTTTCGCCGCAGCCCGGGGTGAAGTCAAAAACATTCTGACATGCAGCCCATCCACGGCCCCACCCCCCTGCTCCAGGATTATCTGATCCACTCCGCTCGCCGCCTCGGCGACAAAGTCGCGCTGGTGTGCACGAAACAGCGCATCACGTACGAGGAGTTGGACGCACGTTCGAACGCGCTCGCCAACACGCTCGTGGAACGTGGCGTCGAGCGTGGGGATCGTGTCATCGTATTCGCCGACAATACGGTCGAAACAGCGGTCGCTTTCTGGGCTGTCCTGAAGGCGAACGCCGTCGTCTCCATCGTCAATCCACTGACCAAGACGGACAAGCTCAGCTATCTGATCCACGACTGCCGCCCCACAGCGCTCATCACCGACGCTCACCTGTACCGCGTGTGGCGCGAGCCGGTGCAAAGCAAGCATCTCAGGAGCGTGATCGTTTCGGGCAGACTCGACAGCGAGCAATGGGGTGGCGTCCCTCATGCAATTCGCTGGGACGACGCAATTGCGAATTGCGAACAAGACCGTGCCCCGGCACGGCGCAACATTGAAATCGACCTCGCGGCGATTATCTATACCTCGGGCTCTACCGGCGATCCCAAGGGCGTCATGCTGACCCACCGCAATATGCTGGCGGCCGCGACCTCCATCGCCAGCTACCTCGACGTGCAGGAGGACGAAGTCATACTCGGTGTCCTTCCGCTCGCGTTCGATTACGGGCTTTACCAGATGATCATGGCATTTCGCCAGGGCGCGCGACTCGTGCTCGAGCGCTCGTTCGCGTTCCCGGCGCAAATCCTCAAGCTCATGGTCGACGAAGGCGTGACGGCATTCCCCGGCGTGCCCACGATCTTCGCCATACTCGGCGAGTTCAAGACGCTGCACGAATACGATTTCTCGAGTATCCGCTACGTGACCAATACCGCGGCAGCCCTTCCAGTGAAGCATATCCTGATGCTAAAGGACCTCTTTCCCGCGTCGAGGATTTACTCCATGTACGGATTGACCGAGTGCAAGCGCTGCACGTACCTGCCTCCGGAGGATCTCGATCGTAAGCCAACGAGCGTCGGCGTCGCCATCCCGAACACCGAACTGTGGATCGTCGATGACGCGGGTAACAAACTCGGACCTGACGCGGTTGGACAACTGGTGATCCGGGGCCCGACGGTCATGAAAGGCTATTGGGAAAAACCCGAAGCCACCGCGAAAAAGCTCAGGCCCGGGCCCGTGCCCGGGGAGCAGGTTCTCTATACCGGCGACTACTGCAGGGTCGATTCGGAAGGGTATCTGTACTTCGTCGGGCGCATGGACGACATCATAAAATGCCGCGGGGAAAAAGTGGCCCCCAAGGAGGTCGAGGCTGTCCTCTTCAATGTGGCGGGTGTGAGGGAGGCGGCCGTGATCGGCGTCCCCGATGGCGTTCTGGGACAGGCGGTGAAGGCTTTCGTGGTGCTCGAGCCCGGTAGCTCGCTCACCGAAAAGGATATTCTTCGCGCGTGCCAGGCCAAGCTGGAGAACTTCATGGTTCCGAAATACGTGGCGCTGGTGCCCGAGCTGCCGAAAACCGACACCGGTAAAATCATGAAAACCGGATTATCGTGAGCGAAACCATCGACGTCGCCGATGCGTATGGCCAGGGCCGCACGACATTCATGGGGATCGAACTGCTCGTCGCGCCCGGCGCGCTCGTTCCGCGACCCGAAACGGAGCTTCTCGGCACGACCGCCCTCGACGTGTTGCACAGGATGGCTTTGCCGGCGCCGCGCGTCATCGACATGTGTTGCGGTGCGGGCAATCTGGCATGCGCCATCGCGCACGATCTCCCGAACGCCCGGGTGTGGGCAAGCGACCTCACTGATGGTTGCGTGGATGTCGCACGCCGGAACGTCTCCCATCTCGCACTGGGCGCCCGCGTTTCGGTGCATCAGGGCGACTTGTTCGCGGCTTTCGAGGATCTCGATCTCGAAGGCACGCTTGATGTGGTCGTCTGCAACCCGCCCTACATCTCCGAGAAGCGGCTCGAGGGGGATCGCGCACATCTGCTCGAGCACGAGCCGCGCGTCGCGTTTGCAGCAGGGCCTTACGGAGTCAGCATCCACATGCGCGTGGTCAAAGAGGCACTGGGATACCTGAGGCCCGGCGGCACGCTTCTTTTCGAGGTCGGCCTCGGCCAGGACCGACAAGTCACAATTCTGTTCGAGCGAAGCAAGGCCTACGAGCGCATACGCGCCATCACCAATGCAGCCGGCGAAGGACGGGTCGTGCTGGGCGAAGTCCGGGGTAAGGTAGAGGCGCAGACGTGAGCTACATGGCCGATATCGCACGCTCGGTGGTGCGCTATCAACCCGAAGACAAACCGGCCCTTCGGGAATTCCAGCGCGCGCATTTCGGCCCCCGTGCACGCCAGTGCGACGAGGAATTCGCCCACTGGCTCTTCGACCGCAATCCGAATCGTGACCGCGAGGGTCCGTCGCTGTGGCTGTGCAAGCGGGACGGAATCGTGGTGGGGCAGCAGGCGAGCATTCCGGTGACGCTCAAAGTCGGCGACGGCGAATGCCGGGCGGCGTGGGTGATCGACTGGATGGTTCATCCTGCCTGGCGGGTG
>JBKJKJ010000244.1:0-27856 GCA_046597455.1 Burkholderiales bacterium | reverse complement strand
CCTGTTACGGCGTCGCGCTCGCGCTGCTGCACCGCCGGCGCACCGGGAAGGGACAGTACGTGAACAGCGCGCTCATCTACGGCGCGACGCTGCTCGCGTCGAACCTGCTCCAGGACTTCGACGGCAAAATGTGGGACGAGCCCGGCGGGCTCGATTGCCTCGGACGCGGACCGCTCTATCGCGCTTATCAGGGGAGCGATGGATGGGTTTTCATAGTGGCCGCGAGGGACCACCTCCCCGGATGCCCCGAGCTTGCGGATCTCGCGACCACGAGCGATGCGGACCTCGCGCCCGCGCTCGAAGCGCGCTTGCGCGAGCGGCCTGTGGACGAGTGGGTGAAGGTCTTGCGCAAAGCCGGCATCGCAGCGCAGCGGGTCGTACTGCACTTCAAGGATCTGATAGACGACCCCGTCGTTCTGCGCCAGGGGTTGATCCTCACGCGGCCGCACGAACACCAGGGCATGGTCACCACCACCGGGCCGGGCATACGCCTGTCGCGCACGCCCATGTCGCCGCGAGAGCCCGCACCGATGCCGGGCGCCGATGCCGTGAGCATCCTCGGCGAGATCGGCATGGCCGACGCGCTGGAACGGCTCGTCGCTCAGGGTGTGATCGTGACGGACGGAGTGGAGCCGGGCGGGGCGTCGTGACGAGGGCTACATCGTGGCGCCCCAAAGCTGCCGCCACGCGAACCGCGATCCGCTCCTGCTTCCGCGGGCGGTACCAGGCTGATCTATGGCAGGCGTTGCGGGGAGCGCGGCGAGAAAAGGTGAGTGCGCTTCAGGTCGCTGCGACTTCAATCTGAAGCGCGGCCGGAGTGCGCGACCGAAAGACGAAGCGAGACGTCAGGGAATCGGGCGTCCTCGCTCGAGCTGCTCCTGCTGGCCACGAATCCTGGCGGCGGCGTCTTCCGCCAGCTTCGACTTTTCTTCGGATTCGCGTGCCATTTCGGAAGGCTGATACACGACGTACGGCGTAATGATCACCACCGTCTCCGCCGTGGACACCGCATCGTTGGTCGACGAGAACAGCCTCCCCACCACAGGCAGGTCCTTGAGCAACGGCACGCCGTCGCGTTCATTCGAACCGCGCGCCCTCATGAGCCCCCCGATGAATATCGACTGGCCGTTTTCGGCGATCAGCTCGGTGGTGACCTGGATGCTCTTTTTCGATGGAATGCCGGACTGCAGCGAAGCGGAGCTCACCTCAGGCTGGATCTTCAGCATGATCCGCCCGCGTTGGTCCACCGACGGGATCACGCGCAGGATGACGCCGGACTCGAGGAACTGCACCGATTCGGTCGTCACCAGGTTGATCGTGGTGGTGACCTTGTAGCCGGTGCTGTCGCCGATGATGACCTTCGACTCCTGGTTCTCCAGCGCCAGCAGCTTCGGCGTCGACAGCGTCCGCACCCGGCCCGCGGTCGCCAGCGCGTCGAAGAACAGCTCCAGCCGGGTGTTCAGGAAGCTGAAGAAAAATCCCTGGCCGGGCAAGGCCGCACCCCCCCGCGTGAGCCCCGTCGTGCCGATGGTGCCGCCGTCGCCCGGCGCACCGAACAGCCGTCTCCAGTCGAGACCGAAGCGTTCGCTTTCGTCCAGCGTGACCTCGAGGATCTTCGCCTCGATCATGATCTGCTTGGGCTGCGAATCGATCTGCTCGAGCAGTTTCTCGATGCGCTCGACGTTGGCGGGCAGGTCCTCGACAACAATCAGCTTGCGGCCGGTCAGCGGCGTGATCTTGCCATAGCGCGAAACGTAACGGGTCAGCAGCGTGGCGATCTGAGCGGTGTCGGAATACTGCACTTTCAGCGTTTTCACCAGCGTGCTGGAGCCGGGCAGATCGGTCGCATCCCGGGTGAGAATGACGTAGTCGCCGTTGCGCACCTCGACCCAGTAGCCGCCGGCGCTCGCCACGATCTGGATTGCTTCCTTCAGCGTGACTTTGTACAGGTTGACCGATACCGCCCCGGTGACGCCTTTGCTGACGATGATGTTGATTTTTTCGTGGCGCGACAGGAGCTCGAACACCTCCTCGATCGGCATGTTGCGGAAGTTGAGCGTGAAGCGCTCGTTGCCTTCCGGCTGGATGGAGACCGGGCCCGGCGCTGGGGACCGCGAAGCCGGAGCCGCAGTGGATGCGGGGGCAGCCAACGCGGCGGGCGGCGGAACCAGGACAGCGCCCGGCAGCGGCGCCTGGGCGGGGGGCGCCACGCGTTGAGGAGCCGGGGGCTGCGGCGGGGACAGCGTCGGCGCGGGTGTCGGAGCCGGGTAGGGCGGGAACGCGCCGGTAGCGGGATTGGAAGGCGCGAAGGGCGACGCGTCGCCGGCGTGCGCGGGATACGCCGCCGCCAGCGACCAAGCCGACGCGCACGCGAGCGCCCGGACGAACACGGTCGCCGTGCCCATTCGATGGATTCTCATTTTTTACTCCGTCTTCCCTGGGCCGCGGCGGTCCGCGGTTCCGCGATTATCACCCAATGATGGCGCGCCCTGTTTGGGCGTGTCGGCGAGCCCGGGCGTGCTGCGCACTTCCTTCGTAGCCGGCGGCGCGCCGGGCGCCGGCTGCGTGCCGCGCAACGAAAGCGTCACCTTTTTCCCGTTCTTGACGAATATCGCCGTCTGCTCTTGCACTTCGACCAGCCGGTGCCCGTCGATCTCGTCGCCCATGCGCACGATCGTGCCGTCGATGCTGACCACCGATTTCGGCCCCGCCAGCATGACCGCGGCGAGCGCTGGCCCCCAGACGGGCTCGGGCAACGCCGCCGTGCCGACAGCGGCGCCCTCGCGCGGCGGGGCACCCCGTGGTGGCGGCGCCTTCAAGAACGTCGGCCGGGTGAATGGATCGTGCTTGAGCGCGTCCGCCTGCGCCCAGCCGCATCCTGGAACGCACGCGAGCACCGCTGCGAGATATACGAGCACACGAGGGTCGAGCGTCATTTGGCAGCCCGTGCAACCGGCAGCGGTCGGTACAGCGCGACTTTCAGCGACAGCGCGACCAGGCGTCCTTCGTCAGTCGATTTCATCGAAAACTCGCTGACAGTCGCGCTACTCCCGAGCGTGCGCTCGAAATCCATGAGCCACTGACAAAGCTGCAGGTATCTGCCGTGGGCGCTCACCTCGAACAGCACCTCCTCGAAGCCCTGAACCTGGCGCCGCGCACCGGGAAGCACGCCCGCGAGGGTGATGCCGTTGGCAGACGCGGAGCGGTCGAGCTCCGTCATCACCATCGGGGCGATCTCGTCGCGCGGGCCGGGCGCCCGCAACTGTGCGCCGAGGCGCGCACTGATTTCTCGCAACTCCATGGAAAGCCGGGGGAGCTCCCCTTGCGCGCTCGGCGCAGCCGCCAGCGCAAGCGCCAGCGTTTCCCTGGCCGCTTTGAGCGTCCGATATTCGTTGAGTGGCTGGCGCAGCACGAGGAACCACCCTTCTCCGGCGACGAGCGCAAGCAGCAATACCACGCCGCCCAGAAAAAGCCTCGCATCGAGCCCGGCCAGCGCCGCGAGCAGCCGCGCTTTCACTGTGCTCTCCATGCCTTGCCGCCGATCACGAGCACGAGCGTCAAGTCGATCACTGGCACATTCGCGTAGCTGCCGAGACCGGTATCGACCAGGCGAACTTCGGCGATCCCCGGCTGGCTGGCGAGACTGCGCATGAATTCAGCGAGCTTGGTATGGCTCGTGGCATGTCCAACGATTTCCGCGCGCTGCTCGCCGGCCGCCGAAGCCGGCGCGGTGCCGGGGACGGGGACGTTGGCCTTGGGCACGACGATGACGCCCGACCGACCGACGCCTGGCAGCGAGCTCGTTTCGCCCGCCGGAATATCGCCCCGGAAAAAACGCACGTGGTCGACCCAGATGCTGTCGCTATAGGCGACGTCGATCGCGCGCAGCAGGAGGCTCAACCGGTCGCGCCCGCGCAGCTCGTCGAGCTCGGCCAATTGCTTTTCGGCCAGCGCTTTGCGCTGCCGGAAACTGTCGGCGTCGGCGTTGCTGCGTGCGGCGACGTTACTTTCCGTCTGCAGCTGCGCCATGTGCGCGTTTTCGAACGAAACGAGCCGGTACAGCGCGAATCGCGCCACGCCGATGATCAGCACGACGGCGATCACCGCGATAACAACGCGCGGCAAGCGGCGGCGCAACCGTGCGAGGTTCCTGTAGTCGGCCGGGATGAGATCGATGTCGGCCATTACACGGGCACCCCACGCAGCGCGAGGCCGGTCGCCGCCGCGATCCCCGAGCGCGGCCACAACCGCGCGAGCGCCTTCTCGGAAAGACGGTGTGGAAATATCGAGAACGGATCGAGGATTTTCAGCGGCAGGGAGAACTGCTCGCGCAGCAGATCCTCGATGCCCGGGTAGCGCGCGATACTGCCGATCACGTAAATGCTGTCGACCGAGCGGCCGTGCGCTTTCGATGCGGTATAAACGAGCGTATTGTCGACTTCGGCTTTGAGCGCCGCGAATTCGGGCCGCAGCACTTCCTTCAGCGTATGGCTAATTTCGCTGCCGGCGCCGGGCTCGGCGAGGGCCTGCTCGCCATGCGGGACCCGCGGCCCCGCCGCCGGTGACCCGGGGTCGATCAACGTCTCGTTCACCTCGCGCTTCATCGCGACGAATTCCGGCCGCAGCACTTCCTTCAGCGTGCGCGCAGGCTCGCTCGCATCGCTGCCTCCGGTGCTCGCGCCGAAACCGCGTTCGAGCAGCAGCCTCTTCGCATCGGGCTCGGCGAGATCGAGGATGTTCTTGAGCCTCGCCAGCAGCCGCTGCTCGGCGAAATCGATCGACCGGTCGAGCATGAGCCGCCTGCCCCATACAACGGTGAGATAACTGCGGTCCGCGCCGAAATTGATGAGGAGGAGGTTCGGGTGCGTCGTGGGGTCCGCGACGCTCGCCCACGACAGGAGGCGCGTCAGCGCGGCCGGCGCGACGTCGAGCGATGTCACTTCCAGCCCGGATTTCGAGAGCGCGTCGAGATAAGTCGTCACGTTCGCGCGCGCGGCCATCGCGACGATCGCTTCTTTCGGACGCGACGGGTCCTCCTGCCGCACCGTGATGTAATCGACCACCATGCCGTCGAGCTGCTCGTGGATGCGTTCGCGCAGCTCGCGTATCACCGCGTCGGCTTCGGGCGTGCCCTCGGCGAGCGTGTAGCTCAGGAGCAGCATCTTGACCTGGTCGCTCGGCATGCAGGTGACGACGCGGTTGCCGCGAAACGGCTGCTCGGCAAAGGCGCGCTTTACGAGCTGCTTCAGCCGCGCGGGATCGGCGAGCAGCCCGTCGCGCGTAGTTCCATGGCTGATCGACGCGGCAGCGCGCACGGTCGGCCCCGACGCCCCGGGCTCGAGCTGCATGAGATCCAGTCTCTCGAGCCCGATATGCAGGCCGATGTCGTAGCTCTTGCCGAGCGGTCGGGCGCGCCACAGCGGGCCGAAAATCTTCTTCAGCGATTCGCTTACGCCGCCCGAGCGTGCCGCGCTAGGGGCGCTCATGCGGGCGCCGTCGCGCCGCACGGCAGCAGGTACGACGCGGTGAGCTTGGGGCGTTGCCATGCGAGCACGCCGAACAGCGAGTTTTCGTTGCTCGAGGTGTATTTGTAGAGTTGGGTGTTGCCCAGCGCAACCAGCCACACGCCGTAGTTCGGGTAGCCGCCGCTCATCCACGCTACTGCGGCGTCGCTGACATCGAGGTTGAGCCAGCCCACCACCAGCGGCAGGGGCACCACGACCAGCGTGCGCGAGTCGTAGCCTAGACCGGGTCCCTGCGGCCAGGTATTGGGGCTGAGGCCGTCCCATCTGTTCCATGTCACGCCGGGGCTTCCCGCAGTCGGCACGGTCCCGGTGTGGTTGCCGGCGACCCAATCGCGCGTGATCAGCTTCACCCCGACATCCTGGTTCAGAGTGAGAACGTTTTGCTGATAAAGCGAAATGAACGCTCCCGGCTGGATTCCCCCGATCACGTCGTACCAGCGCACGATGCGGCTGCCCGCCGGCAGCGGTGACAGATCGAATGCGATGAGGATATCCGTCTTGTTTTTCTCGAGGTCGAGCGAAATGCTTCCGCCGTAGCTCTGCGTGGCATTGATCGCGGAGACATGGTTGTCCTTGCTCGTCGCCGGGCCGGGCTGCGTCACCCACGTGCGCACGCCCGATTGATAGACGTAGGCGTTGGCCTTGGTCAGCGTCACCGACGCGCCGTTGTAGGTCCCGGTCGAAGTGAGCGTCTTCGGCGAGCCGGTGGTGGCGTTGGAATACGCCGAGTAGGTTGCGCCGCCGAAATTGCTGTTCGTCACCGGCGAGCTCGAGATCGGATGGGTGCCGGCGCAGCCGAGGTCCTGGATCGCGTAGTTGACCGCCTGCAAACCCGCTTCGGCCGCAGACCGGGCGCGCTCGAAATCGGCCCGCGCGCCGAGCAGATTCGCGTTGACGCCGTTGTCGCGATTCAGCATGAACGCCATCGCTCCGACCAGGCTCATCGCGAGCACGACCGGCAGCAGCGTAAAGCCGCGGATGGCGAGCTTGTGGTGGCGGCGTGACGGCAGCCTCACAACGTCCCCCCGCCGAGGCGTACGCTGGTGGTCAGCGTCAAGGCGTCAGCGGCAGCGCTGTGCGTGAGCGTCAGGCTGAGCACACCCAGGGGCTTGTCGACCGCGCCCGCGTTGGACGGCAACTGGGCGGAAAACGCGGTCACGCTGGAAGCGATTACGGTGCTGCCGGCGCAGGTGTTGTCCGCCGTGGTGGTCTCGATCAACTGGTTACCCGCGTTGCGGCAGAACATCGCGGGTGCGAACCAGCCGCCGGTCGAGTTCGCGGCAGGCGTCGTCAGCAATTGCGGTGCGACACCCCGCGCGGCGCCGGCCATCCGTTCCAGCGCAAATTGTCCCTGGTAGAGGAGGTCGTTCGCCTGCGTGCCCGCAGTCTGCGCGCGCACGCCAAGCGAGACGACCGAGTTGAGCGCCGCCAGGATGATCGCGCCGATCGTCACCGCGATCATGAGCTCGATCACGGTCAGGCCGGCCTGGGTGCGCAGTAGGCGGGACATCTCACCACCACCGGCCGGCCAGCGTGACGAGCGCGTTCGCGCTGCCATCAGCTGAGTAGTACGCGCTGACATACAGCAGACCGGTGTCGCTCGTGCTCAGCGCCTTGGTCGACGCGTCGTAGCGGTACAGCACTACGATGCGCCGGTCGGTCGCGGCGGGCGCGTCGGAGAAGGTCGCGTTGACCCCGTTCGTATTGCCGCCCACGGCATACGTTGCCGCGTACAGCGCGGGGAAGGGGCTGGAAAGCACTTCCTCCATCTTCGCGCGCAGGAGCGGCGGCCGCGCGGCGATCGCGGGCGTTACCGCGTTGACGATCCCACCCTGCAACGACTGCAGCGCAGGCACCATCAACACCGCCAGCAAGACGACCGAGACCAGCACCTCGACATAGCTGAAGCCGTGGACTCGTGTGGCCCTGCGCAGGGTGGGCAGGCAGCTCATCACGGAATGGCGACGAAGCCGGTCGACTCGTGGATGGTGACGGTCACGCTGCTACCCCCCAACGCGACCACGATGCCGCTGCCTGACTGCAGCAAACCGATATTGAGGGCGGGCCCGTCGAAGACACTGAGTTGCATGGCAGGACTGATCAGCAATTGCGTGTAGGGGATGCCGCCCTGCATGAACCTGGGCGTCATGCTCACGGGCGCGGTAAACGCCGAGCCCGCGGTGTCGATGTCGAGCGCTCGCTTGGTGAGCGGATCGTTGACGGCGCCCAGATTCGCGCCGCTCGCGTCGGATTTGACGACCTTGAGTCGGCCCGCGGTCGATTTCGCGTCCACCAGGATGTGACGGTCGGTGCGGCGAGCCTCGCTGAGGGCAAACCGCAATGCGTTGCCAACTTCCTCCGCGGCGACGTCGAGCTTTTTCGGGTCCTGCGAAGAGAGCAGCGGAAGGACCACAGCGGCGATAACGCCAGTCATCGCAACCACCACCAGCAGCTCGGTAAGCGTGAATCCTTCCGCCCTGACTGCATTTGATATGACGCAGTCAGGGCGCCCCGGCGGGACGCTCAATGGGTCCCGTACGTGTTGCCCCTGCTGTCGACGGTGGAGCTGTCCATGATGATCTGGCCCGACACTGTGTCGTACGCCCAGCCGCCGGCCCCGACCGCGCCTGGGACAAGCGCCGTACCGACTGCGACCGTCCGGATGTTGGCGATGGCCGAGCCCGTGCCGGTGAATGGATCGTTGGGGATGCCTTTGCGCAGGTAAGGACCGAATCTGAAGGCGAGGGCGGTATTCGCGCTGCAGCTTTGGCCTGTCGCGTTGGAGTATTGCGACATCTGGTCCATCAATGCCTGCGAAGCCGTTACGCCTGTTCCGCCGGTGGCTATGCCCGTGCCCGGGGTACCTGGTGCGCAGGGGCCGCCCGCCGCGGTGGCGGCGCCCGGATAAACGCCGTGTTGGGCCCTGTATAACTCGATGGCCCCGCGCATCGCGGCCAGATTGGCATCGAGCGCCGACTCGCGGGCTTCGACGGTCGAGCTCGCGAACTGCGGAATCACGATCGCCGCCAGCACGGCGAGAATGATGACCACGATCAGGAGCTCCACCAGTGTGAAGCCCGCTTGGACGAATTTTCTCAGTGACGCATTCATTTGCTGCCTCTCTCATGACCGCCATGGTCTGGCGGTTTACTCGAGTGATCGCGCCCAAAGCGGTCTGAACGTCTTCACATTGTCCCCTTCGCCGCGGGCGCTTTCGTGCGCCAGCGAACATAGGGACTGATTTGACGCAATAATCTTGCTCGTCTCCGCTAATGGACGGCATGCGACACCCTGAGTATCGGCAAGTAGTGCACTAACTGTAGGCATAGCTCACTCGTCTCGCGCGCTAATGGACGGCACGCGAGAGCTTGAATATCGGCAGAATCAGCGAGGCGACGATCAATCCGACCACGACCCCCATGACGAGCAGCATGACCGGCTCGGCCGCTTTGGCCAGCATGGCGACGCGCTTGTTCAACTCGCGCCCGTAAAATTCAGCCACGCGCGTCATCACCTTGGCGAGGTTGCCCGTCTGGTCGCCAGTGGCGATCATCTGCCGCACCATCGGCGGTATGAACTCCGCTTCGACGAAGGCCACGGCGACGCCCCGGCCTTCGTTGACGTGCCGCTGGACGGTCTGCAGGAAGTCGAAAAAGATCGCATTGCCCACCACCTCCTGCGCCGCCTTCAGCGCGGCGGTGATCGGCACGCCGTTGGCGAGCGACATGCCGAGGACACCGAGGGTCTGGTTGAGGTAGATCTTGATGAAGATGTCCTTCAACACCGGTATGCGCAGCTTCAACTGGTCCACGGTCCGCTTGCCTCCCGGCGTGCGCAGCCACGCCACCAGCACCGCCACCGCTCCGCCCAGCACAAGCACGATCAGCCACCAATAGTTACGCAGCGCTTCGGACAGAAACATGAGCACGATCGTCGGCCCGGGCAGCTGGTCGCGGATCGACGTGAACAGGTCCTGGAATTTCGGGAAGATGACCACCAGCACGAAAATCACGACCGCAACGGAAAAAAAGATCAGGAATACCGGATACGAAAGCGCGGAGACGATGTTGCTGCGCAGCTCGCTGTTTTTCTCGTCCATGGCCCGCAACTGCTCGAGCACCGCCGGCAGGAAGCCGCCCTCCTCGGCGGCCGCGACCAGGCTGACGTACGTACGCGAAAACATCTGCGGATGGCGCCCGAGCGCAACGGAGAAGGTATTGCCCTCACTCACGCTGGCGGCGATCGGCCCGAGTATGTCCGCCAGCCGCGGGTCTTCGGCCTCGCGGTGCAGTACTTTCACCGCTTCCACGAGGCTGACGCCGGTCTCGAGCAGCAGCGCAAGGCGCTCGGTGAACACCATGCGCTCGTTCACGCCGACCGCCCGCGAGCCGAACGAGATCCTCGTTTTGAGGCTGAATGTGCGGGATGGCGCCGCCGGCGCCATCGGCGCACCGGTCTTGGCGGGTCCGAATTCTATGGCCATGCCGCTTCCTTAAGACGAGTGAATCACGCGCGACACTTCTTCCAGGCTGGTGCTGCCTTCGAGCACGCGCATCATGCCGTCTTCGAACAGCGGCACGAAGCCGCTTGTCCTGGCAAAGTCCTGCAGCTCGTCTTTCGACGGATTCTTGATCATCAGCCGCCGCAGGTCGTCGGTGGCTTCGAAGATTTCGTGTATACCCATGCGCCCGCGGTAGCCGGAGTCATAACATGCGGTGCAGCCGCGCCCCTTGGCGAGGCGGACACCCTCCGGCCAGCGTTGCGCGGCTGCGAGTTCGGGGGCAGGCAGGTAGGAAGTCTTGCAGCTCGGGCATACGCGCCGCACGAGACGCTGTGCGACCACGCCCGCCAGCGCCGAGGACAGCATGTACGGCTCGACTCCCATTTCCATCATGCGCGACAGCGCGCCGATCGCGTCGTTGGTATGGAGCGTGGAGAGCACCAGGTGGCCTGTCAGCGCCGCCTGCACCGCGATCTCCGCGGTATCGCGGTCGCGGATTTCGCCGACCATGATGATGTCGGGATCCTGCCGCAGTATGTGTTTCAGCATCCTCGCGAAGCCGAGACCAGTCGCCTCATTGACCTGGTTCTGGTTGATGATGTCGAGCTGATATTCGACCGGGTCTTCGATCGTGACGATGTTCTTCTCGACGCTCTTCAGGAAATTGATGCCGGCATACAGCGTGGTGGTCTTGCCGCTGCCGGTCGGCCCGGTGACGAGGATCAGCCCGTAGCTTCGGCCCAGCAGCTTCTTCAGCAGCTCGAGATTGGTGGGCTTCATGCCGATTTTCTCGACGTCGAGGATAGACTGGTTCTTGTCGAGCACCCGCAGCACAACCTTCTCGCCGTAGATTCCCGCGAGCGAGCTGAACCGCAGATCGATCGCGCGGCCCTGGGTGAAGACCTGCATGCGGCCGTCCTGCGGCATGCGCCGCTCGGCGATGTCGAGCGACGCCATAACCTTCAGACGCGACACGATCGAGGGGTGCAGGTCCCCGCGCACCTGGAGGACCTCGTAGAGTATGCCGTCGATGCGAAAACGCACGATCCCGCGCGTGCGTGAGCACTCGATGTGTATGTCGCTCGCGCCGTCACGCACGGCGCGTTGTATGAGGCCGTTCACGAGGTTGATGACGGGACTTGCGCCCGCGACCTGGTCGATGACCGCGAGGTTGGCCTGCGCCTGCTCGATCAGCGCGATATCGGTCGGCAGGTATTCAATGAGGTCCTGCGGTATTTCCCCGCCGCTGAACGCGTCGAACTGGCACTTGGCGATTTCTTCGCGCCGCGCCAGCACCAACGTCAGCTTGCGACCGGTGATGCCCTGTATTTCATCGAGGACCGGAATCGCATGCGGGTCCGCGATCGCGAGCGTGAGCGTATCGTGAATCTTGAACATCGGCAGCACGTTCAACCTCCGCGCCGTGCCATGCGACAGGAGAGCGATTGCATCGGCCTCGTACATGCCGGGCCGCAGCGACACGTACGGGATACCGGTCTGCTTGGAGAGCCCCTTGAAAAGATCCGCTTCGGTGAGCATCTTCCTTTCGAGCAGGATGGTACCGAGTTGCTTGCCGCTTCCCGCCTGCAGCTGCACGGCTTCGGCGAGCTTGTCCTCGGTGAGCAGCGCCATCCCCACCAGGATGCGGCCGATCTTTTCCGGCTGTGAGGAGGCCGGGCGCTCGCCGACTGTATGCACCACATGCAGCCCGAAATCCGACGACGAGTCGGCATACGTGATGCGGTTGGCGATGAAGATATCGGTGACGAGCGTGGACGAATTGACGAACTTGAGACTCCCGCCCAGAAACGCGAGCTTGGCATGGGCGTCGAGAATGATCTCGTGTCCCCTGCCGTTGATGAGCGGCACGCGCTCGAGATCGAGCACCACATGAACGTGGCTCGATTGCGCGCAGGCGTCCAGCGCGTCGGCGAGCGCCGATTGCCCGGGCTCTTCCGACAGCGTGCCGACCGGGGCGAGGTAGGTGATACCGCCGAAGTTGCTGCGCGCTACCAGGTCGCCCATGTCAGGCCGGATTGGCGCGCTCGCGCCGGATACTGAACCGCTGGAGCCACTCGGGCTCGGCTGCGCAGATTTTCGCGAAGACTTCCACTATCGTCGGATCGAGCTGCGCGCCGGAGACGCGCTGGATCTCGGCCATGGCGATCTCATGCGGCCTGCCGGCGCGGTAGGCGCGCGAGCTGGTGATGGAATCGTACGTGTCGGCGACTGCCATGATGCGCGCGTGCAGCGGAATTCGATCGCC
The DNA here is from genome assembly GCA_046597455.1 of Burkholderiales bacterium. Taxonomy (GTDB): domain Bacteria; phylum Pseudomonadota; class Gammaproteobacteria; order Burkholderiales; family SG8-41; genus JAQGMV01. Next base: position 15,564 of record JBKJKJ010000244.1, on the reverse strand, counting down.
CGCGAGCCCATGGGGATACCCTTTGCCGTTCCACATCTCCTGGTGGTGGCGTGCCCCCGGCACCGCGTTCTTGAGCTGGTCGATGTGGCGCAGGATCTCGTAGCTTCGCTCCGGGTGCACCATGATGAACGTGTATTCGTCCTTCGTGAGCCGCGCCGGTTTGCAAAGGATGGCGTCGGGGATGCCGATCTTGCCTACGTCGTGCAGAAGCGCCCCCCAATGCAGGTCCTGGAGGTCTTCCGCGCTCAACCCGAGCGCCCGGCCGATTTCCATCGAGATATGATGGACGCGCTCGCTGTGTCCGCGCGTGTACGGGTCCTTGGCCTCGACCGCCTCCACCATGGCCATGGCGAGCTGCGCGGTGAACTTGGCGCCGCTGGTGAGCATCAGGACCTGGTTGGCCATCGCGGACAGCTGGTTCGCCAGCACTTCGCCCATGCGCAGATCGCTGTTGGAAAACTCGACCTTGTGCATGTGGTTGAGCAGCACCACCAGCGCGTCGATGCGCGGGCCGATGCGCACCGGACAGGCCACCACGCGATAGGGCATGTCGGTGAAGATGTAGCTTCTGCGCGGGTCGTCCGCGGCGTTCATCACGAGCGACTCGCCGGAAGCCTGGATAAAGCGGAAGAGATCGCGCATCTCGACCAGCACGAGATCGAGGTTGAGAATCTCCTGCGAGAGCTGCGTCGCGTATACGCACTGGTCATCGGCCGGCCGCACGAACGCGACCACGTCGACGTTCAGGTGCGCCGCGGTGTCCTGGAGCATCTGCCTGAACGTGTCGCTGTCGGGCCCCACGTCGGCGCGGCTGTGCCGGTCGAGCGAATAGACGAGATGAAGCTCCTCGTAACACTCGGCCAGCTCTTCAGTGATCTTGTCGAGGTCTGCCTTGGACGCAAGCTCGTCCCCGATGCCGGTCGCCAGGTCTTCGAGCGCGTCGGCCATGCGGTCGATCTCGAGGGGCGCGGCCGAAGACTCGAACTTGCTCGCGGCCACGGCGGCGAAACCGCGGCGATCGGCGCCGCCCACGCCGAATTGCCGGTATAGAAGCGTCGTGTCCGCGTCGAGCTCGAGTCGCTGAACGCCCCCGCCATTCATCCCGGACGAGGCCTCGGCGACACGCCGCCCCACCTCGGCATCTTCATTACCGCCGCACCCCCAGTGCGGTTCTCCGCTGGCGCCGAGCACCTTGATGGGACACCCATAACCGAGAGAGCGGTCGAACCAGCGCTGGTAGCGCGAAAAATCGATCTGGCCCAGCAGTTGATCAACCATTGCTCTGCTCCACTGTTTCCGGCGCGAAGTGCCTGGTGAGCTCGGCGACCAGCAGGCGCATGCTGAGCGGTTTCTCGAGGAGCGCGGTGTGGGCCATCTTCTGCGTCCAGTCGCGATTCTCACGATCCGTCATGGAAGTCATGACGAAGATCGGAAACGTTCGCTCCGGGAGCTGCTTTTGGAGCTCCGCGCACAGCTCCTGCCCGGTCATGCGCGGCATGTTGATGTCGGTCAACAGTACGTCGGGCGGCCCCTTCAGGATGGAATCCAGCGCGTCCTGCCCGTTGGAGGCGGTGTCGACCTGGTACCCGGCGCGCTCGAGAAAGAGCTTGATCACGCGAATCATGTGCAGCTCGTCGTCTACCACTAGTACCCGTTTGGCATTCATGTCTTGGCCGTTTCCCGTAATCTTGCAGACTGCGCGCTGAACTCGATCGCGAACTCCGTTCCCTTGCCGAGCTCACTCGTGACGCTAATCTTTCCGTGATGAAGCTCGACGATCTGCCTCGCGAGGTAGAGGCCGAGGCCGTGTCCGCTGCGTGACTCGGCTTTGGGGTCGCCGGATCGATAGTACTTGTCGAAAACCTTTTTGCAGTCCTCGGCAGACATGCCGATGCCCTGGTCCCGTACGCTGATCCTCATCTCCTCGCCGTCGAGGCGCGTCGCGGCGATCGTCACCTTGCCGCCCCCATCGCTGTACTTGATGGCGTTGCTGATGACGTTGTCGATGGCGATGCGGAAGAGCTCCTTGTCGAGCGCGAGCGCCTCGAGGTCCGGCGGAATCTTGATCTCGAGCTCGACGCCCTTGGTCACGGCGTTCTTGCTCATTTTCTCGGCGCTGTCGCGAAGCAGGTCGGCCAGCTTCACCCGTTGGCGTGCAAGCGGCAGCGTGCCGGTTTCAAGCTTGGAAATGTTCAGCAGGTTGTTGATCAGCGCCGCCGCCCGCTGGACTTCGTCGTGGATCACGTTCACGGCATCGACCCGCTCGCTTTCGCTCAGCGTGCCGTAGTCGAGGAGGAGCTCGCTGTACGCAAGCAGCGTATTGAGCGGCGTCTTGAGCTCGTGCGAGACATGGGCGACGAAGTCCGTGCCCGCCTGCTTGGCGAGATGTTCGCCGCTGACGTCGCGAAAGGTGACCAGCGTGCCGAACGGGGTGGCGGGATCGCGTGGTGTGAGCAGCGGGAAGGCTGCGACCGAGACCTTGCGTTCCGGGTGGTCTTCCGGGGAATAGCTGATGCTCGAGGCGTTGAGTGACGAGCCAGGCCGTTGGCGCAGGCGCATGAGCAACGCCAGCACCGTCTTGTCCTTGCACCACGTCTCCGGCGCCTTGCCGAGGAGCTCGGTCCTGTTGATGCCCAGGAACGGCTCGACTTTCGGATTGGCGAACACCGGGACGGAGGCATCATCCAGGACCAGCACCGCTTCGGGAATGGCATCGAGGACGGCCTGGGTCTTCTCCTGTTTGTACGCCAGCACGCGGTTCGTGGTTTGCGCTTCCAGGTATTCCATTTCCAGGCTGCCGATCCGCGACTGCACGCTCTGCATATCGTGTTCGAAGCGCCGGAAGTAGGGTCGCGACTCGAGGTTGGTCCGGGCCTCTGTCGCCTCACCACGCGCTGCGGCCAGCTCCCCGATCTTGGCGTCGATTGCCGCAAGGGGTCTGAGCTCCCGTCTCACCAGAAAATAGGACACTGCGGCGAGCAGGAAAACCGGCAGGGCCAACACGGCCAGATAGGAAATTTTCCCGGCCTGCAGGCTGGCCTGCTGTGTCTGGACCAGCCCTACGATGAGGGCGACCACCGCAAAAGAGGCGGCGATCATGATCAGCCCAAATCGTTCGTTTTTCATGGTGTGTACAGTGAGGCAATCGCTGCAGGAAGCGGCTACGCGCACGAGTGCCGACCGACACGAAGGGGGCAGCAGCAGCCGCGAGTGAGCGTAGTGGAAGTAGCGGGGGCGGTATGTTCGACACCGAACACACCCATACCCCGCCCTCCGTTAACGGCCGCTGGCGAGGCAACTAAAGTGTTGGAATACGCAGGGACTTGCTGATCATCAAAGCCCAGGAGAGGACGAAAAGCAGCGCGAGCGGGTGCAGGACCCACGGCCCGATAGCCATGACGCCGCTCTATATGGCAACGAATCGAGCCGGCCCTGCCAGGCCGCGAGCGCGGGCACGCCGGTCAGGACCAGGCTGGTCGGGATCGGGTTGCCTTCGAAATATTCACCTTGTCCGCCCCTTGCTCGTCACCGGATTGCGGCGCCTGGTGTTCGGCGCGAAGCGCCCCGACTTCTACCTGCCGTCGTGGCCCGTCTACGTGAAGCTCGGGCTCTTCCTTCTGGGGGCGGTCGTGTCCATCGCCCCCCTGGCCTTAATCCGCTGGCGCCGCGAGCTCGACCACGACGCGGCGTGGCAGGACGAGAGGTACGGACGCCTTCGCGGGCTGCATGCAAAACGAGCATCAACGTTTGTCTTCCCAAGTGTCTCAACAACAGCCTCAGGAGCGGCAGCGCCGAGCAGCTTATTACTGCTCACAAGGAGGTACGGACCGCCTGCATCGAACTTCGGGTTATTAAGAAATGAGTGATGCTCACACAGCCTGGCCTAACCTGCCGCCCACCCCCATGGGGCACCGGTGGGGCGCTAGACGCCAGAATCCGCTAGAATCCCGCATCACCCAGCAACAAACCCCCGCTTGCAAGTGCTTGATTTCGCTGCCCCGCATTGTTGCGGGTTATCGTAAACCCGTTGATTCCGCAGGAACCCTAATCCGTTGGTCCGGGGTTCAAATCCCTGACTCGCCACCCTCCAACTCCCTCGCCCACATGCCATCCTTGCATATAAGGTGTACGGGAGGCACTGGCCGGGGCGCGCGGCTTGTGTTATCGTCCATTGATGCGTAAGTCTCTGCTTTTATTGGTTTTATGCATCGCGCTGGGAAGCGCCGCAGTCCACGCGCAAGTGATGCGATTCCTGCCCGCGGATGCCGAGCTCGGGAGAACGGGTGACAGCCAGCCGCTTCCCCTCGTCAGGATCGGCAACCGTCAGTTGAGGCTTGCGCCGGGCGGCATCATCTTCGACCAGCACAACCGTTCGATCGTGCACGCACACCTTCCGGTCAACGCTGACATTCTATACACCAGGAATCAGGGCGGCGACATTCAGCGACTGTACATTCTGACCGATCAGGAGAAAATCCGATTGCAGCAGGCCGGCAAGCGCTAGCGATGGCTCGCAAGCTTTACATCAAGACTTTCGGCTGCCAGATGAACGAGTACGACTCGGCCAAGATGGCCGACGTGCTGCACGCCTCACACGCGATGGAGACGACAGGCGACCCCGCAGAGGCGGACGTCATACTCTTCAACACCTGCTCGGTGCGCGAAAAAGCACAGGAAAAAGTGTTTCACGACCTGGGCCGGGTGAGGCACCTGAAGCGCGAACGGCCCGGACTTCTGATCGGCGTCGGCGGTTGCGTGGCCAGCCAGGAAGGTGAGGCGATCGTCCGGCGTGCGCCTTACGTCGATTTCGTCTTCGGCCCCCAGACACTCCACCGCCTGCCCGAGCTGATCGAGGCTCGCCGATTGAGCGGTGCTGCGCAAGTCGACATCTCATTCCCGGAGGTCGAAAAGTTCGACCGGCTTCCGCCTGCGCGCGTGGAAGGTCCGACCGCATTCGTTTCGATCATGGAAGGCTGCAGCAAGTACTGCACGTTTTGCGTCGTCCCGTATACGCGCGGAGAGGAAGTGTCGCGCCGTTTCGACGATGTGCTGACCGAGGTCGCCGAGCTCACCGAGCAGGGCGTCAAGGAAGTGACGCTGCTCGGACAGAACGTCAACGCCTATCGCGGGGCCATGGATGATGGCGAAATCGCCGAGCTTGCAACGCTGCTCGAGTACGTGGCCGAGATTCCAGGACTCGAGCGCCTGCGCTACACGACCTCTCATCCGCGCGAATTCACCCCTCGCCTGATCGACGCGTTCGCAAATCTGCCCCAGCTCGCGAGCCATGTGCACCTGCCGGTGCAATCCGGATCCGACCGCGTGCTGGCGGCGATGAAGCGCGGCTACACGGCACTCGAGTACAGATCGATCGTCAGGCGGCTGCGCACGGCCAGGCCCGATATTTCCATCACCTCGGATTTCATCATCGGTTTCCCCGGCGAGACCGATGCCGACTTCGATCTGACCATGAATCTGATCGACGACATACGATTCGACGCGAGCTTCAGCTTTGTCTACAGCGCCCGCCCGGGCACACCGGCGGCGGCGCTTCGCGACGACACCCCGCATGAGATCAAGCTCGCGCGGTTGCAGGCGCTGCAGGCAAAAGTCGAAGGACACGCGCGCGCGATCAGCCACAGCATGGTCGGGACTCATCAGCGCATCCTGGTCGAAGGCGCGGCAAAGCGGGATGCCAGCGAGCTTGCCGGGCGCACCAGTAACAATCGCATGGTGAACTTCAGCGGGCCGTCACGGCTCATCGGTCGATTCATCGACGTCACGATTACCGCCGCGCGGTCGCATTCGCTGCGCGGAGAAATAGCACTTTCCTTACCTTGAAACCTGTCGAAATCAGCTTTAACCCCGTCGATAACCAACGCCTTGCCAACCTGTGCGGCGCACTCGACGAGAACCTGCGCCAGATCGAAACCGCGTTGGACGTCAACATCGCGCGCCGCGGCGAGCACTTCGCCATCGAAGGCAAAGCCGCGCAAACGAGTGTGGCGGCCAGGCTCCTGCAGCGCTTCTACGACCGCTCGGGGGATCACCTCACGCTCGAGGATGTGCAGCTCGGTCTGATCGAAGCGCGCATCGAAGCCCCGGATGGCGGCCGCATCACCGCACCTGCGGTGTCGACGCTGATGACGCGCCGCACCGACCTGCACGGACGCACGCCGCACCAGGTGCAATACCTGAACAACATCCAGACGCACGACATCACTTTTTCGATCGGGCCTGCAGGTACAGGGAAAACGTATCTCGCAGTGGCGTGCGCAGTCGACGCCTTCGAACGCGACAGCGTGAAGCGCATCGTCCTGGTACGCCCCGCAGTGGAAGCCGGCGAGCGGCTGGGATTTCTGCCTGGGGATATGGCGCAGAAAGTCGACCCGTATCTCAGGCCGCTGTACGATGCGCTCTACGACCTGATGGGATACGACAAAGTCGCCAAGATGCTCGAACGGGCTTCCATCGAAGTGGCGCCGCTTGCATTTATGCGGGGGCGCACACTGAACCATTCTTTCGTCATACTCGACGAAGCGCAGAACACGACGCCCGAGCAGATGAAAATGTTTCTGACGCGCATGGGTTTCGGCAGCAAGGCCGTGGTCACGGGCGACGTGACCCAGGTCGATCTCGCGCGCGGGCAGAAAAGCGGCCTCGTCGATGCCGAGGAAGTACTGAGAAACGTCCGAGGCATCGCGTTTACGCGATTCGGCACCGAAGACGTCGTCCGCCACCCGCTCGTACAGCGCATCGTCAATGCCTATGAAAACCGCGAAGCGCGCGCAGTGCGCGCCCGCAAGCCGGACGCGAAGTAGCCCGCCGTCGGATTCGACCGCGCTGCGTCTTACAGTCCAGTATGCAACCACGTCCCGCACCGTTCCCACCCCGGCGCGCTTTCGCAAGTGGGTGCGCGCGGCGCTGTGCGCGGATGCGCAGATCACCGTCCGGCTGGTCGGTGTGAAGGAAGCGCGCGAGTTGAATCGAACCTACCGCGGGAAGGACTACGCGACCAATGTCCTCACGTTCGTTCTGCACGAGTCGCCGCCGCTCGAAGGCGACCTCGCACTATGCGCGCCGGTGGTCGCGCGGGAAGCACGCGAACAGGGAAAAGCGCTCGACGCCCACTACGCGCACCTCACCGTGCACGGCGTACTGCACCTTCAGGGATACCAGCACGATGAGGAGCTCGAAGCCGTCAAGATGGAAAAGCTCGAAACACGCATACTGAAGCAACTTGGCTATCCCGATCCCTACTCGGCGGGGCCCCGACATGGATGACGCTCACAGTAAACCCACGCTGCTCGAACGGCTCTCCGCCTTCATCATGCGCGAGCCGGAGGACCGGGCGCAGCTGATCGAACTGCTTCATTCGGCCCACGAACGCAATCTGCTCGACGCCGATGCGCTTGCGATGATCGAAGGGGTGTTGCAGGTCTCGGAGCTGCACGCCCGCGACATCATGATCCCACGCTCGCAGATGGACGTGATCGACATCAGCGAATCGCCCGACACGTTCGTTCCCTTCGTGATCCAGACTGCGCATTCGCGCTTTCCGGTGACGAGCGGGAACCGCGATGACATCATCGGCATCCTGCTGGCGAAAGACCTGTTGCGCTATTACGCCGGCGAGGAAGAATTCAACGTGCGCGACATGCTGCGGCCGGCCGTTTTCATTCCCGAGTCGAAGCCGCTCAACGTGCTGCTCAAGGAATTCCGCAAGAACCGCAATCACATCGCCATCGTCGTCGACGAGTACGGCGGGGTTGCCGGGCTCGTAACGATCGAAGACGTGCTCGAGCAGATCGTCGGCGACATCGAGGACGAGTACGATTTCGACGAAGTCGAAGACAACATCATCCAGGAAAAGAGCGGCTTGTTCCGCGTAAAAGCCGTCACCGAAATCGAGGACTTCAACGAGAAGTTCGGCACCGATTTCAGCGACGATGAATTCGATACCGTCGGCGGACTCGTGCTGAAGCGTTTCGGCCGCGTGCCCAAGCGCGGAGAGCAGGTCCTGATGGAAGGACTCACCTTCACCGTGCTGCGCGCGGACAGCCGGCGCGTCTACCTCCTCGAAGTCGGCGCCAAGAGCACGGTCGGCACGATCCAGGCCTAAACGATGCCTGACGCCGCCGAACGCGCGAAAGGCGCGGAGCTTCCCACGCCTGCCCCCACCCGGCGCCGCTTCCTGAGCCTCGATCGGGCCACGCTCGCCGCTTTCTTGCTGGGTGCGGCAACGGTCGCCGGTTTTGCACCGTTGTATCTCTATCCGCTGCCGGTTCTCACGCTTGCGGTCCTCATGTGGCTGTGGCGCAATGCGGACTCGGCGAAGCGGGCAGCCGCACTTGGCTGGTGGTTCGGGTTCGGCCTGTTCATCGTGGGGGTGTCCTGGGTCTACGTAAGCCTCAGCACGTTCGGCGCGATGCCCGCCCCGATCGCTGCTTTCTTCACGCTCCTCTTTTGCGCATTCCTGGCCCTGGCTCCGGCGGCGGCCGGTTATTGTTATTACGCCGTGCGTGCGCCGCAGTGGGTGAAGCTCATCGTCGTGGCACCGGCGGCGTGGGCTCTGGCCGAGTGGATACGCAGCTGGATTTTCACGGGATTTCCATGGCTTGCCGTGGGTTATTCGCAGGTACCGTCGGGCCCGCTTGCCGGGTATGCACCGGTCCTCGGCATCTACGGCGTCACCCTGGCTGCACTCATGAGCGCGGGCGCGCTGGTGTGGCTCGCCGACATCGCCCGTTCCGCGCGCGGGTCGAACCCGGCCGTGGCTGGCGCGCGCCGCTGGAAGCAGGCGGCACCCGCGCTGGTGGTGCTGGTAATGCTGGTGCTCGGCGGCTACGGGCTCAAGGCTGTCCGCTGGACCGCCCCCACAGGCGAGCCGCTCAGCGTGGCGCTGCTCCAGGGCAACATCCCCCAGCAGCTCAAATGGACGTCGGCGGGCCTGCGCACCACGCTCATCCGCTATCGCGATCTCGCGCTGGCCAGTAAGGCCAGGCTGATCATTTTCCCCGAGACTGCGGTGCCGCTTTTTCTACGCGACGTCCCCGCGGACTATCTTTCCGATATTGCGGACCATGCACGTCGCAACGGCGGCGATGTTTTGCTGGGCGTGCCCGAGCAGCTCGTCTCGCGTGATTATTACAACAGCGTGGTGTCACTGGGCACGTCCCCCATCCAGGTTTACCGCAAATCACATCTCGTTCCGTTCGGCGAATTCATCCCGCTGCGTCCGGTGCTCGGGTGGATCGTGAGCGTGCTCTCGATCCCGCTGCAGGATTTTTCGCGGGGGTCGGGCGCACAGGAGCCGCTCGCGGTCGGCGGGCAGCGGGTCGCGGTCAACATCTGCTACGAAGACGCTTTCGGCGAGGAAATCATCCGCCAGCTGCCTGCGGCGACCATACTCGCCAACGTGAGCAACATGGCGTGGTTCGGACACTCGATCGCGCCCTACCAGCATCTGCAGATGTCGCAGGCGCGCGCGCTGGAGACCGGCCGCTACATGATACGTGCGACGAACACCGGCATGACGGGCGTGGTGAACGAGCGCGGCGAAGTCGTCGAGATCGCGCCGCAGTTCTCGACGGCGACCGTCAATGCTGCGGTTCAGGGTTACTCCGGCGCCACACCTTATGTGCGCATCGGCAATGCCGCGATCCTCGCGCTTTGCGGTATCTTCCTCGCGATCGGCGTGCTGTTCGCGCGGCTGCGCCGCTAGCGTTATATCGCGAACGTCAGACGCAAATTCTCCCGCGAGGCGAAACCCGGTAAAATTCGCGCTTTCCCGTGCGCAGCTGCACCCCCTGCATTCTCCCCCATGCTTACTTTCCAGCAGATCATCCTGGCGCTCAATCAGTACTGGGACCGCCAGGGCTGTGCGCTCCTCCAGCCGTACGACATGGAAGTCGGCGCCGGCACTTTCCACACGGCAACCTTTCTGCGTGCGATCGGCCCCGAGCCGTGGAATGCCGCTTTCGTGCAACCTTGCCGGCGTCCGAAAGACGGGCGCTACGGCGAGAACCCCAATCGCCTGCAGCATTACTATCAATATCAGGTGGTGATGAAGCCTTCGCCGACCGACCTGCAGGATCTCTATCTGGGCTCGCTGCGCGCGCTCGGTATCGATCCGACGGTGAACGACATCCGCTTCGTCGAAGACGACTGGGAGTCTCCGACGCTCGGCGCGTGGGGGCTGGGCTGGGAAGTCTGGCTGAACGGCATGGAAGTCACGCAGTTCACCTATTTCCAGCAGGTCGGGGGACTCGATTGCAGACCGGTCCTCGGGGAACTTACCTACGGTCTGGAACGCCTCGCGATGTACCTGCAGGGCAAGGACAGCATTTTCGACCTCGTGTGGGTCGAGGGCGTCACCTATCGCGACGTCTATCACCAGAACGAGGTCGAGCAATCGAAATACAACTTCGAGCTCGCCAACGTGCCCTGGCTGCTGCGGCTGTTCGATGATTACGAAAGCGAAGCGAAGCGCCTGATTGAAGCCGGCCTCGTGCTGCCGGGTTATGAAATGGTCCTCAAATGCTCGCATACGTTCAACCTGCTCGATGCGCGAGGCGCCATCTCCGTTACCGAGCGCGCAGCGTATATCGCGCGCGTGCGCGCGCTCGCGCGCCTGGTCGCGCAGGCGTACTACGCGTCGCGCGAAGCGCTGGGTTTTCCGATGGTCATTGCGAAAACCGAGCAGGCGGCGGCGTAGATCATGCAGACGCTACTCATCGAATTGCTCACCGAGGAGCTGCCGCCCAAAGCGCTCGCGCGCCTCGGACGCGCGTTTTGCGACGCCCTGAGCGCCGCTTTGCGGCGCGACGATCTCCTCGACGAAGGCAGTGTTGCGCGCTGGCTCGCAACGCCGCGCAGGCTTGCCGTGCACATCACGGCCGTGCGCGAAGTGGCTGCGGACAAGCCCGTCGAGCTTTCCGGACCATCTGTCAAAGCCGGACTCGACGCGCAGGGCAACGCGACCCCTGCGCTCCAGGGGTTCGCCCGGAAGAACGGGATCGCCGTCGACGCACTGGAGCTCCGTGACACGCCCAAAGGAAAAGTCTTCTTCTTTCGCAGCGTAGCCCCCGGGGCGGCCCTCGACCAGACCCTCTCGGCACACGTCGCAGGCGCGCTCAAAACGCTTCCGATACCTAAAGTGATGCGCTGGGGCGCCGGCGACGCCGAATTCGTACGGCCGGTGCACGGCCTGGTCATGATGCACGGCCCACGAGTCGTCCCCGGCACGGTTCTGGGTCTCGACAGCGGCAACACGACGCGGGGTCACCGCTTCCTGAGTGCGGCGCCGATCACGATCCCGGACGCCGACGATTACGAGCGGGTACTGGGCGAGCAGGGATTCGTGACGGCCAGCTTCGACGCGCGCCGCCAGCAGATCGCGGAGGCCCTGCAAAACGCCGCCGGTGACGATGCGACGCTGGTCCGTGACGATGCCCTCCTCGACGAAGTCACCGCGCTCGTCGAGTGGCCTGCGGTGTACGCGGGCAGCTTCAGCGCCGAATTTCTGGACGTGCCGCAGGAATGCCTGATTCTGTCGATGAAACAGCATCAGAAATACTTCCCGCTACTCGAGCCGGGCTCGGACAAGCTGCTGCCGCGCTTCCTGGTCGTCTCCAACCTCAAAACCAACACGCCGCAGACCATCGTTCACGGCAACGAGCGGGTGCTGCGCGCACGGTTATCGGACGCCAAATTCTTTTACGACCAGGACCGCAAGGTGCGGCTCGAGGCACGGGTATCGCAGCTCGCGCAGGTGGTTTATCACAACCGACTGGGCACGCAGCTCCAGCGCGTCGAGCGGCTGCAGATACTGGCCGGCGCGTACGCGCGCGCACTCGGAATCGACGCCTCGCATGCAGAGCGCGGCGCGTGGCTGGCCAAAGGCGACCTGCTCACCGGCATGGTGGGCGAATTTCCCGAGCTCCAGGGCATCATGGGCCGCTATTACGCCTTGCACGACGGCGAGCCGCAGCCCGTAGCCGAAGCCATCGAAGCGCACTACAGGCCTCGCTTCGCAGGCGACAGCGTGCCCTCGGCGCCGATCTCATGCGTCGTGGCGCTCGCGGACAAGCTCGAGACGCTCGCAGGCCTTTTCGGCATCGGCCAGCAGCCCACCGGCGACAAGGATCCATACGCGCTGCGCCGGCAGGCACTGGGCGTGGTGCGCATCCTCAGCGAGCGCGAGCTGCCGCTCGCCCTGTCGTCGCTCGTAGGCGATGCCTTCCGCGCCTTCGACGCCCAGCCCGGCATCGTCCCGGCCGAAGCGGAGCTCCTGTCCTTCTTCTTCGACCGCATGCGCGGTTACTTCATCGAGGCCGGATTTGCCGCAAGCGAGGTGGACGCAGTCCTCGCCCTCAGGCCCGATCGCGTCGACCTGATCCGCCGCCAGCTCGAAGCCGTAAAGATGTTCAACACACTCGCCGAGGCGCCGAGCCTTGCCGCCGCAAACAAGCGCATCGGCAACATCCTCAGGAAAGCCGGGCGTGTTCTGCCGCAATTCGATCCGGGCTTGCTGACGGAGCCCGCAGAAAAAGCGCTTGCGGCCGAATTCGCCTCCGCAAAGCGCAAGGCAGACACCCATTATGCAGCGCAGGACTATGCCGGTATGCTGCAGACACTCGCTGCGCTCAAGACGCCGGTCGATGCGTTCTTCGACGCCGTCATGGTCATGAGCGAAGACGCGAGCCTGCGGGACAACCGAATCGCACTCCTCGCCCAGGTTCGCGACACGATGAACCGCATCGCCGACATTTCCCGCCTCGCGGCCTGATCGTGCGCAAGCCAGTCATCCGCGCCGGATCGTTGCCGCACGGCTCACCACTCACCCCGCATACGGTTTGACCCCATGAAGCTCGCCATCCTCGACCGCGACGGCGTCATCAACCACGACAGCGACAGCTACATCAAGGGGCCCGACGAGTGGCGACCCATCGCCGGCAGCCTCGAGGCGATCGCGAGGCTCAATCATGCCGGTTATCACGTGGTGCTCGCCACGAACCAGTCCGGCGTCGGCCGGGGGCTGTTCGAAGTCTCCACGCTCAACGCCATCCACGACAAGATGCACCGCGCGCTCGGGCAGATCGGCGGACGCATCGATGCGATTTTCTTCTGTCCCCATGCGCAGGAGGCCGATTGCAACTGCCGCAAACCCAGAGCGGGCCTGCTCGAGGAGATCGCGAGGCGCTTCAACGTGGATTTGAAAGGCGTGCCGGCTATCGGAGACTCGCTGCGCGACCTCCAGGCCTTCGTCGCCGTGGGTGCGGCGCCGATCCTGGTGCTCACCGGCAAAGGCGGAAAGACCCGAGAGGAAGGCGGGCTGCCGGACGGCACGCAGATTTTTGCCGACCTCGCCGACGCGGTACGTTCTATCGCCAGATGAAGGCCGGGGTGCTGCTGCGCTCGCTGGCCTACGTGCTGGTGCAGATCGTCGTGACCCCCGTGTACTCGGCCGTTGCGCTGCTGACCTTTCCGTTCTCCGCGATGACGCGCTATCGCATCATCTCGAGCTGGTCGCGCCTGATGGTCTGGGTCGCAGAGCATCTTTGCGGGATCCGGTATCGGGTGCTCGGGGCGGAAAACATACCCGCCGAGCCGTGCATCGTCATCTCCAAGCACGAGTCAGCATGGGAAACGCTCGCCTTTCAGGTTATCTTCCCGCCGCAGGTCTGGGTGGTAAAGCGGGAGTTGCTCTGGATTCCATTTTTCGGCTGGGGACTGGCGATGCTTTCACCGATCGCGATCGATCGCAGCGATGGCCGGCGCGCGCTGCGGCAGACACTCGAGCAGGGCCGTGCGCGCCTCGCCCAGGGATTCAGCATCGTCATCTTCCCCGAGGGGACTCGCAACGCGCCAGGGGCGCGTGGGACCTATCAGGCGGGTGGTGCGTGGCTTGGAATCCAGACCGGCGCACCGATTCTGCCGGTCGCGCACAATGCAGGGGATCACTGGCCGCGAAATTCGTTTCTCAAACGCCCCGGGATCGTCACAATAAGCATCGGACCGCAGGTGCGTCTCCAGGACGAGAAGGCGGCAGCGGTGACGCGCCGGATCGAGGCGTGGATCGAAGGCGAAACACGACGCATACGAGAAAATGAGCAGCGCTAAACCTGACCAGCTCCCGCTTCCATTGCACTTTCGGCAGCAAGCGGCCGTGGGCCGGGCGCATCTGGCGCTCGAAGGCAAGCTTGTGAGCTATACGATCAAGCGCAGTGCGCGCCGTAGGGCCATATCCATCCTCGTCGACGAAGAGGGGTTGCGCGTCGGCGCACCGTGGGACGCGACACACAGCGCGATCGAGCGGCTGCTGCGCAAGCACGCTGATTGGGTGATGCGAAAACTCGATGAGTGGCAGGTGCGGCGCGCGCCCGCGAGGCACTGGGTGGACGGCGAGTCCCTGATGCTGATCGGCCAGCCTTTTACGCTCAGGATCGAGCGCGAAGGCCGGGACGTACGGGTACAAGGGTCCGAGCTGGTGGTGGGACACGCGGACCCTGGGGTGCCGGTGTCGCGCCGCGTCCACGAGTGGCTGCATGCACAGGCCCTGGCGTGTTTCGAAGAGCGCGTCGAACACTATCGGCGGCTTCTCGGCGTCGCCCGCGCGCCTCAGGTGCGCCTCTCGAGTGCCCGAACCCGCTGGGGCAGCTGTCACAGCAGTGGGCGCATCCATCTGAACTGGCGGCTCATACAGATGCCGGCGCAGTTGCTCGATTACGTCGTCGCGCACGAAGTGGCACATCTGCTGGAGATGAACCACTCTGCACGCTTCTGGCGCATCGTCGGGCGCGTGGTGCCTGACTACTGCGCCCGTCGCCAGGAGCTGCGGCGCGAAGGCCATCGCTATTTGCTGGTGTGATGCACTGGTACACTTCCGGCCTTCTGCCTTCCACCGTCCTTCGATATGCGCAAGTTTCCCGCGGTACTCCTGATCGCAGCCAGTCTCGCCGGCTGCGGCATGAAAGGCGCGCTTTATATGCCGCCCCCGAAGGCCGCAACGGTCAATCCCGCCACCCCGCCGCCTGAAGTGCCGCTGACACCCGACCCACTACGAACCGCGCCCCCGCAGGTTGCGCCGGCCCCGAAATGAACCCTTACACCTATAGAAGCGGCGAGTTGTGCGTCGAAGACGTTCCCCTCGAGCGCATTGCAGCCCAGCTCGGCACGCCCTCGTACGTGTACTCGCGCGCGGCGCTCACCGACGCGTATTCGGCTTTCACGGCGGCATTCGAGGGCCACGATCATCTGATCTGCTACGCCGTCAAAGCGAACTCGAACCTGGCGATACTCGACCTCTTCGCGCGCCTCGGCAGCGGTTTCGATATCGTTTCGGGCGGAGAGCTGCAGCGCGTGCTGGCTGCCGGCGGGGAACCCGGGAAGATCGTCTTTTCGGGTGTCGGGAAGTCCGCAGCCGAGATCCGGGCTGCACTCAAGGCGGGAATTCTGTGCTTCAACATCGAGTCCGAGGACGAGCTTCTACGCATCGACCGCATCGCGGGTGAGCTCGGCGTTCGTGCGCCGGTCAGCCTGCGTGTGAACCCGAACGTCGAC
>JBKJKJ010000240.1:0-12711 GCA_046597455.1 Burkholderiales bacterium | reverse complement strand
TGGATCTCGGGCATGCGCAACACTGCGGTGAGATCGGCATGAACCTTGTCGAGGATAGGCGTGGGCGTGCCGGCAGGCGCACACAATCCGTACCAGGAACTCACTTCGAAACCGGGGAGCGCGGTTTCGTTCATGGTCGGTACCGAAGGAAGCTGCGATATGCGTTTGAGGCTCGTCACTGCGAGCGCCCGCACGCGCGCGGACTGTATCGCCGACAACACCGCCGGGGCGGTCTGCATGCTGGCAGGAATCTGGCCCCCGATCACATCGGTCAGCGCCTGCGGTGCGCCCTTGTACGCGACGTGCACGACGTCGATCTTCGCTGTCAGCTTGAGCAACTCCATCGCGAGCTGCGGCGACGTGCCGGCAGCCGAGGTGCCGTAAGACAGCTTGCCGGGGTTGGCCCGGGCGTAGGCGATGAATTCCTTCACCGAGCGCGCCGGCATCGACGGGTGCACGACCAGGACGCTCGCGCTCACCCCGATACGGGAGATCGGTGCGAAATCGCGCTGGTGATCGTACGGCATCTTCGCGTACAGCGATTCCGCAATCGCGCTCGACGCGATATTGCACTGGAACAAGGTGTAGCCGTCAGCCGGCGATCGGGCGGCGAATGCGGCCCCCACCGTCCCGCCTGCGCCCGAGCGATTATCCACGAGCACCTGCTGGCCCCACATCCGGCTGAGTTGTTCGGTGACAAGGCGTGCGACGATGTCGGGCGAGGCCCCGGCGGGAAAGGGTACGACGTAGCGCACGGGTTTGGCGGGGTAGATGCTCGTCGACGTGGTCTGCGCCCACGATGCGGCCGGGATGTGCCAGCCCAGGATCGCCAGCGCGAAGATCAACGCCGGGTGCCGCTTGATCGAAACGTGAATCACGCGCGCTCCTGACTAATCGAGCTTGAGGTTGGCGCCCTTGACGACCTTGCCCCACTTCTCGGTTTCGGTGCGCAGGAACTCACTGAACCGGGGAGGATCCATCAACATGGGCTCGGCGCCCTGCGAGAGCAGGAACTTCTTCATGTCCGCAGTCTCGACGATTTTCGCGATCTCGCTGTACAGGCGCTGAATGACCGGCGCCGGTGTACCGGCAGGCGCCATGACCCCGAACCACGACGCGACATTGAAGCCCGGCAGACCCTGCTCGGCGACGGTCGGAATCTCGGGCATGACCGCCGAGCGTTCCAGTGTCGCCATGCCGATCGCGCGCAACCTGCCCGCCTTGATCTGCGGACCCGCTGCGATCAGTCCCGTGCAGTACATCTGGGTCTGCCCGCCGATCGTATCCATCATCGCCGGCGCCCCGCCCTTGTAGGGGACGTGAACGATGTCGATCTTCGCCATGGACTTCAGCAGCTCCCAGCACAGGTGAGGCGTTCCGGCATTGCCGGAAGACGCAAACAGCATCTGGCCCGGCCTCGCCTTCGCGAGTGCGATGAACTCGCGAACGTTCCTGGCGGGCAGCGAGGGGTGCACCACCAGCATGTAAGGCACGTTCGCCACCATCGCCACCGGCGTCAGATCCTTCTGGTTGTCGTGGTTCAGCTTTAACACGTGCGGCGCGATCGCCTGCGGACCGTTGGTCGCGACCAGCAGCGTGTAGCCGTCCGGCGGCGCCTTTGCAACGAACTCCGAGCCGACATTGCCGCCGGCGCCGGGCCGGTTCTCCACCAGCACCCGCTGCCCCAGCGCGATGCTCAGAGGCGGCGCGATCGCGCGCGCGATGATGTCATTGCTGCTCGACCCCGCCGGAAACGGGACGACCAGACGCACCGGCTTGACCGGGTACTCCTGAGCCGATGCCGGGCAGGCGAACACCAGGCCCAGCGTAAGCCACGCCATGCGGGCAATCTTCATTCGTTCTCCTCGTGTTACCGTCTACACCACCGGTTCACAATAGCACTTTCGGTCCGTGCTTTTCTGTTGAAGCCCGGCGCTTACTTCCCGTCGTGGGACGCGATCGACACCACCGCGGGTTTTCCCGAGCGGTTGCTCCACGCGTGGTTCACTCCGCGATTGATGACGAATTCGCCCTGCCTGACCGTCACTTCCTGCGTGTCGAGCACGAGCACGATCTCGCCTTCGAGGACGATGCACAAATCCAGCGTCTTCGTTTTCTGCATGTAAGGGTGGCGTGCCTGCGCCGAATAAGTCGACGCGTCGCTCGCGCCCATCGCGTTGAAATAGGCTTTCACTTCGCGCTCGCCGGCTTTTCCTTTCCACGCGTCGTCAGGCGGAAACGTGAACACGTTCAGCACCGAGCCTTTCGCGGGCGGCACGAGAACGTTCGGCAATTGCAGCGTCTCGTAGACGATCCTGGCCGGAAATCCATCGACCACCCACATGCGGTGGACGGCGTATCCGGGGCGCGCCGGATCGAGGCGGACGTCGGGTGAAGCGGTATCGCCGACGAGCGAGGATTTTCCCGCCTCGCGGTCGATCGCAACCACGCGGCGCTGCGGCTTCACACCCGGCGGAAGCTTCAGGTTTTCGGGCGGACGCATCGGCTTGTCGTTGCCCTGCGCGGTGCCGGCGGGCCCGTCGACGAATTCGCAATCGAACATGTCGAACGCCATCAGGCAGCCTTTGGCCGAGCTGTCCCACAGATGCCACGCGCCGACGTCGATCACGATGTCTCCGGGGTAGAGCGTCAGGGTCTTGTCGTCGAGCTGCATCGTGCGCTCGCCCGAAATCATGATTCCGTAATCGACCGACTTGGTCTTGTGCATATAGGAGCGGTTGTAGTGATTGCCGCCGCCGCGGTCCCACGTGCGCCCGTGCTGCTCGGGGTCCTTGAAGGGCGCGTTCGGCGGCGAGTCGGCAGTCTTCGGGAGCCAGTGCACGACCCGCTGATGGCCGCCGCCGACGGGGCACGGGAATTCGTCGTTCCACGTTCCTGCGTCCTCCCTGTCGTCGAGCGGCGCCGGCGTCTCGCGCCAGACCCAGAAGTCGGTATGCCCGCGGCCTTCGACTTTCGAGCCCGCCACACCGGGTAGCTGCGTCTCGTGAACACCGGGCGAAGGTCCATCCCAGACGACTTTCGATTTGCCGTTCTCGTCGTTGCCGGTGACCACGCGGCGTATCGGTGTCAATGCCATTGTTGTGCCTCCTTCGGGTTGGCTTTTCGTTCGATTCGTGACCACCCGCGAGTGCGGTATGGGACGTCGCAAGGGTCGCCTCGCTCTTGGCGCATGCTAGCATCACCAGGCGCCATGGAACGGATGCGATGCGTGTGGTGTTGCAGACGCACATCGCGGGCACCCTCGATTCCATAGTCGCTGAGATCGATGATAACGAAAACGATGTTTCCGGGAGGCATGGCATGAAGACGATTCTGATGACGGGGGCCGCCGGGCGCATCGGCACCTTTCTGCGGCCCGAGCTGGCCGGAAAGTACGAGCTCAGACTGTCCGATAAGGAACCGATCGGAGATTTGCGGCCCGGCGAGACTTACATGCGCGCCGACCTTTCCAATCTCGACGACATGCTGCAGATCACCCGGGGCGTGGATGCCGTGGTGCATTTCGGCGGGCAATCCGGCGAGCACGACTGGGACCACATACTCTCGGCCAACATCATCGGTTTCCACAACGTGCTCGAAGCGGCTCGCAGGAACGGCGTGAAGCGTTTTCTGGTCGCGACCTCGAATCACGCGGTCGGCTTTTATCGCTGCGATCAGACGATCGACCACACCGTCTATCCCAAGCCCGACAGCCGTTACGGCGTATCGAAGGTCTTCAACGAGGCGCTCGCCAGTCTCTACGCCGACCGCTACGGCATGGAGATGTTCTGCATGCGCATCGGCAACGTGAACCACACGCCGATCGACAGGCGCCGGCTCGCCATCTGGATCAGCGGGCGCGACATGGCTCAGCTCGTCACCATCGGTATCGAACACCCGGACATTCGTTTCGAGATCGTCTACGGCATTTCGGAAAATGCTCGCGCATGGTTCGACAACGCCAATGCGCTACGCCTGGGCTATCGGCCGCAGGACCGCAGCGAAGCGTACGCCGAAGACATCCTGAAGCGCGAAGGCCCGCCGGGAACCTCCCCCGCGGACATTTTCCAGGGGGGCGGCCATTGCATGTCCGAAGGCGGAACCCGCAGCCGGCTCGCGGGCGCGCCAGATACCGGGGGGCCGGCCGTTAAGCCCGTTGCCTAGCAGCCTGTCGGACTTACCCGTCGGGACAGGCTGCTATAAGGAGCTTGTCGCCATCGCAAGTCCGACAAGCTCCTAGGCCGTCTGCCGCAGCCGATAAATCGCCGTGTGGCGTACGTGTGCCACCGCGCGGGTCGCCTCGGCGACGATGACCACGTCGAGATCGACGAAGCGGTGGCCGTTGCGCTCGTAGTTGGCCGCCACCTGCGCGTGCGCTGCGAATGTTTCACCGGCGTGCGCCAGACCACAGTGGCGAATCGAGCTCGACGCGTGTATCCATGCCGCGAGCTTCACGTTGTCCTTCAGCGCGAGATTCGCGAGGCGCAGCATGAATGCGGGATGCACCAGCTTTTCGCGTTCATAAAGCGGCTCGGTTTCGCGGATGTCGGTGAGATATTGCTTTAGCCGCTCTGCGGTCAAATGCAGCGCATTCGACGACAGGCGGCGGCCCTGGGCAAGCGTCGATTCATCGGCGTCCGGCCTGTCCTCCGGTGCCGGAATCGGCGCGGGGTCCGGCGCCACAGTCAAGACGCGCGGCTCGTCGGGCAGCGCGGCAGCGCCGGTTGCGCAGCGCTCTCCTTCACTCTGAACCGTCAGGGCGAGCGCGCCTGCGTCTTCATCGCTCGCATTCACGGTTGCGAGCTTTCCGTCATAGACGGGCTTGAAGAAACGGCATTGCGCCGTGCCGCGCTCGAGCCAGGCGACGCCCCAGCGCGCGGCGGGCAGATGCGTCATGTAGGCATAGACCTCCACGCCGGGAACGAGGCCGCCCTGAAATCCGAAGCGCCGCGCGACGTCGTCGTCATGGATCCTGTTCTCCGACGCGTGCGAGAGATTGCGGGCCTGCACACGGTATTCAGCGGGGGCGTCCATCCAGATCTCCGTTTACGCAGTGCGGGATGCCGGCGACTTCGATCACGCGCGGGCGTCGACCGTGATCCGGTGCATCAACCGCCGGTGCGTCGGCCATTCATAGTCGTGCGAGGCCAGGTGCTGCACGGCGCAGTTGTCCCACATCAACAGGTCGTGCGCGCGCCAGCGGTGGACGTGCCGGAATGCGGGATCGACGATGTGGTCGGACAACGCTTCGATCAGCGCGAGCGCTTCGTCCTGCGGCATGCCTTCGATGCCTTCGCATTCGCCTTTGCTGACATAAAGGCACTTGCGACCAGTGTGCGGGTGCGTGCGCACCACCGGATGGACGACCGCAGGCTGCTGGTAACGCAACGCCTGATCCCCCTGCCCGGTGCCGGTGCGCGCGCGGCGGCCTGCAACCTGGTGTATCGCGCGCAGTTTTGAAATCCGCTGCTGCTGCGCCTGCGGCAGGCTGTCGTGTGCCTCGGCTGCGCTGGAAAAAAGCGTATCGCCGAGCGCCACACCGTTTTCCATCGGCACTTCGAGCGCATAGAGCAGGGTCGCGCGCGGCGGTCGGGCGGTATACGACATATCCGTGTGCCACACGCGGCCCGCATCGGCATGCCCGATGTCGCGGCCGTTCTCCCGGATGTTCGACACCCGCATGATTTCGGGATACACCGGATGCGCGTAGTGCGTGAGAAATATCCGCTCCACCTCGCCGAAGCGCCGCGCGAATGCGATGAGCTGCGGCTCGTCGAGCGGCTCGCCACGAAAGCAGAGTACCGAATACTCATCGAACGCGGCCTCGATGCGGCCGAACTCGGCATCCGACAAAGGCCGCGCGAGATCCGCTCCGTGAATTTCGGCGCCGATGACATCCGGCGATGGCACGATTTCCATGGCTCTAGCCCTCTTTTCCGGCCGGCGTCAGTCTCGACTGTTCCGCCACGATGTGCGGTGCACGAGCATGCGCGGCCGGGCGCGCCATCGCTACCTGTCAGGTGGCGTGCTGAATCGGGGGGGTTTCACTCCTCCGCCCCGCCACTGACCGGGACCGAGATCTGCGTCTGCGTGACGATCGCCACCATGCGCCCGTCCGGGTTCCTGATGGTCGTCTCCCATACCGACGTCGTGCGTCCGACGTGCAGCGGCACGCTCACCGCGGTCAGCACGGGCCCTTGGCCGCGAGCAAAGAAATTCGTTTTCGATTCGATCGTCCCGCCACGGTAGTTCGGCGGCCGATTCGCAACCGCACCGACCGCACCGAGCGCGTCGGCGAAAGACATGATCGCGCCGCCGTTTACGCCGCCGTTCAGATTCAGATGCAGCGGCGTGATCGTCATCTCGCCCGTGACTTTTTTTCGCGTGAGTGAGGTCACGCGCATGCCCAGCGCCTGCGGCATGCCGCCTTTCAGCACCGTGTTGCCATCGAGCGTAAGATTGCGCGGATCGGGTTTCGGGTGCTTCTGCTTCGTCGCTTTGTTCGTAGCTTTCTTCGTCGCCATCGTTCGTTCTCACTACAGACAAGTTGTCCGGTTTCGTGCATTCCGGCAACCGAAATGCAACAAAGACCGCAGGTAGGGAAGTTCGTCCATCTCTCGCGCGCGCCGCGCGGCGGTCAAGGTTAACGCAGGTAAGCTTCCGCCGCGTATCGGCGCATCATGCGATGGCTGTTGAAATAGCACGCGATCTTGCTGATCGCCTGCTTCATCATCCAGATCCAGCGCGCGCGATCTTCGTAGTACAAAGGCAGAACAATCTGCTCGAGCTTGTCGTAAAGGGGTCCGGCATCGGCCGCGTCGTCGATAGCCCAGCCGGTGACGCCTTCGATACAGCCTTCGACCCACCAGCCGTCGAGCATACTCAGGTTGAGCCCGCCGTTCACAGCCGCTTTCATGCCGCTCGTGCCGGACGCTTCCAGCGGCGGCAGCGGGTTGTTGAGCCACACGTCCGCACCGGCTACCAGCACCTGCGCGAGCGCCATGTCGTAGTTGGGCAGAAAGACGACTGACACGCGGCCTGCCAGCTCACGCATCGCGTCGTGTATATGGTGCAGGCTTTCCTTGCCTGCGGCATCTGCCGGATGGGCTTTGCCCGCGAACACGAGCTGGAAAGGATATTTCTCGGCGATCGACTTGAGTCGTTCCAGGTCGCCGAACAGAAGATCGGGCCGTTTGTAGCCGGTCATCCGTCGCGCAAAGCCGATGATCGGAATGGCGGGGTCGAGTGTCACACCGGTCTGCTCGCGTACGAAGTCGCAAAGGTCGCGTTTCGCTCTGGCATGCGCGTCCCACACTTCGGCGTCCGGCAGATTGTCGGCACGGACCAGCACTTCGGGTTCGTGCATCCATTGCGGATAGTGGAGCCGATACAAATCCGAGAACGCAGGATGGGCCCACGTGCCGACATGCACACCATTGGTGATCGCGCGCACGTCGAAGCCGGGAAACATCTCGCGCGCCGTGACCGCGTGTCGCTGCGCCACGCCGTTGACGAATCCACTGAGGTTGAGCGCGAGCCGCGTCAGGTTGAAGCGGTCGGGCCCGCCGAAAAGCTTGAGGACTTCCATCGGAATCAGGTCGGTTGCGACACTCCCGACGAGCTCGTAGGAGAAACGATCGTGGCCCGCCTCGACCGGCGTGTGCGTCGTGAACACGCAAAGGTGGCGCACGCGATCGGCGTCATACGACCACTCGGATTTGTCGGTCTGGCGGCGGCGGCGGGGAAAACGTTTGAGCAGCTCGACCGTGGCGAAAGCGGCGTGCCCTTCGTTGAGGTGATAGGTGCCGATGTTGAAGCCGAGCGCCTCGAGAATGCGCACACCCCCAACGCCGAGCAAAAGCTCCTGCTTCAAGCGGTACACTTCGTCGCCGCCATACAAATGATCCGTGAGATTCCGGTCGACCGGGTCGTTCTGCTCGAGGTTCGTATCGAGGAGGAGCACCGGCACCGCGTAACCCCCTTCGGACTTGTGCACATACAGCCACGGACGCACCCACACGTCGCGGCCTTCGATCTGCACGCCGATCATCGCCGACAGCGGTTCTGCCCAGCGCTCCACGTCCCAGGGATCGGGATGCTCGACCTGGCGGCCGTCGGCGTCGATCTCCTGCCTGAAGTAACCGAGACGGGTAATCAGGCTGACGAAAACCACCGGAAGCTCGAGATCCGCGCAGGAGCGCACGGTGTCGCCGGCAAGTATTCCCAGCCCGCCTGAATACGTATGGACTTCAACGCGAAGTGCCACCTCCATGGTGAAATACGCGATGTTGGTCTGCGGAAGAAACGGGACGAGCTTGTTCATTTGGATGGCACCTTATGCGGGGGACCGGGCGCGCTGCTGCCGCGCACGTCGGTTTTGAGTATATACGAGGTTACCGATACGCCGAATCGGACAGGCCTGCCGTCACCTGACGCAAGAAGCGCGCGGTTGCGACGTTACAATCGGCGCGAAGGGGGATCACATGCAAGCATGGAACGGCATACACGACGCAAACTGGGAGAGCGCACAGGACGATCTCATCGCCGCAGGACTGACCGACGGTCTTCCGGTCGTTCCGCCCACTCGTGAGCGCGTGGATGCCATGCTGGCCGGATCGGCGGTCGAACCGGGCGCCTGTGTCGCGATCCTGCCCCCGGGCTACGACGAAGTAACCTGGCGCGACATCGCGATCAACGCGGTCATGGCGGGGTGCAGGCCGGAGTATCTGCCCGTCGTCGGTGCGGCGATCGCCGCCATGTCGGCACCGGAATTCAACCTGCTGGGTATCGCAACCACCACCGGTTCCGCGACGACGTGCGTCATCGTCAACGGGCCCATCGTGGCCGAACTGCACATGAACGCGGGTGCGAACGCATTCGGTCCGGGCAATCGCGCCAACACGACGATTGGCAGGGCCGTTCAGCTCACGCTTCAGAACGCGGGCGGCGCGCGGGCGGGCGAAACCGACATGGCGACCCTGGGACAGCCGGGAAAGATTGCATTCTGCTTCGCGGAGAACGAAGCGCAAAGCCCGTGGACGCCGCTGCACGCCGACCGCGGATACGCGCGCGACGCGAGCGTGGTCACCGTGGTGGGAATCTCGGGCACGCTCGAAGTGGTCGATTCCGAAAGCGCAACGGGCGCGGAACTCGCGCAGACTTTCGCCCAATCGATGCTCATTGCCGGCAATGTCGGCTCCGCAGGACTGCTCGGCGGCGGTGAGCCACTCATCGTGATGCCGCCCGAGCACGCCGATGTCTTCGTGCGCAGCGGGCTCACCAAAGCCCAGGCGAAAGCGGCGATTTACGACCGCGCGCTGCTCGAGGTCGAGCGCCTGTCGCCTCCATTACGCGCGCGCGCCGTAGCGAGCGGCGCCGCGGCGGACGGCCATCTGCGCGTTGCGAAAAATCCCGACGACGTCATGATCGTCGTCGCCGGCGGTGTCGGACGCAAGGGCGCCTACGTGCCGACGTGGAGCGGCGGCACGCGGGCGGTCAGCCGGGAAGTGCCGGGGTCAGCGAAAGCGAAATGATATTCAACGCGCCAGGTCGGCCGCGATCGTCGCCGCTGCGATCGCCGCTTCGCCCGCGGCGCCCGTGAGCTCGCCCGGGTAGCCCGCGCGCACCGCGCCGATCGCGAAAATAGAAGGCTCGGCCGTCCGCATGCGCTCGTCGGTCACCACGCGTCCGCGGTCGTCGCGCCGTACCGATGGCGGCAGGAAAGCCGTGTTCGGCTCGACGCCGATGAAAGGGAACACGCCCAAGCACGGAATTTCCGTTTTTTCTCCGGTCTTGAGCTTTCGTATCCGCACGCCGTTCACCACGCCGTTGCCGAGCACCGCGTCGACTTCGGAATCCCAGATCCAGTTGACGTTCGCCGCGCCGGCAGCACGCTCGACATAAGCCCGTTTAGCCCGCAGCGCAGAGCGCACGACGATCGTGAGCGTCCTGCATAGCGGCGCGAGCACCAGCGCTTCCTGCAATGCCGAATCACCGCCGCCCACGACCACCACATCCTGGCCTTTGAAGAAATAACCGTCGCAATGCGCGCACTGCGACACGCCTTTTCCGCGCAGCGCCTCGGCGCCCGGCACGTCGAGGACGCGCAGACGCGCACCCGACGCGGCGATGACGCGGCGGGTGTGCAACGTGCGCGTGGCGGTCCTCACCAGCATCAGCCCGTCCGTACTATCGATCGCGGTTACGGCTTCGTGGGTGACTTCGACGGCGTTGCTGTCCAGCTTCGCCGCCATTGCACCCGCCAGCGCCACACCCGAGACGTCGCCCATCGCCGGCCAGTCGTCGAGGGCGTTGACCGTCGCAACCTGGCCGCCGAGCAGGCCTTCGGTTTCGAGCACGGCCGTCGGCAAACCGCGGCGTGCGCAATACCACGCCGCTGTCAGTCCCCCGATGCCGCCGCCCACGACGACCACGTCCCAGATATCCCGTCTACGACGCAGTGACATACTCGCTTTTCTCTTTTTTCTGCGCGCGCTTTTTCGGCGCGTGCCGGGCCGCGTCTATTTTCTTCGCGACCGGATAGCCCAGCACGCCGTTGTGGGCGAAGACATACGCGCTGTTGCGCGCGGGATCGCCCGTGACCACGATCATGTAGTCGTCAGGCTCCCACACCAGCGGCACCATGCGGTTCGGGTCGTCGGACTCGAAGAAGACTTTCGGAACGCGCCCCAGATGCACTTCCTCCTCGAGATTCCACGTGGGCTTCATCGTCCAGTCGCGCAGTATGCGTTCGTACTGGTGCGCCGGCATGCGCGCGTGATCGTAGAAGTAGCGTTTCAGGTCCTGCTTGCTCCATCCCCAGCCGCCGATGGTGCGCGCGATGAGCGGCGAGAGCAGGATGAGCGGGCGCAGCGTACCCATGCCCTGACCGACCGTGAACATGATCTGCCACGAGTACTGCCGAACGATGCCGTCCGCAAGATACGGCAGCATTTCTTCCGGCGTGCTGCCCGACAGCGAGGAGATGTGGTTGCCCCCGGTCATGCGTGAGATCGTCACGGTGTTGTCGCCCGCGGCATGCCCCATGTCGACTGCCAGCGGCTCCCACCCGATCTCCTTCACGACGTCCTCGTTCTCCGCCACGACGACGCGCCAGGTGTTGCCGAACGTCGCTTTGTCGTTCTTGTGCGGCAGGAAACCGGCGACGTTGCGCAGATAGAGCCGCCAGAATCGGCCCACCGAAGTGTTGGGTAGGAAACCGTCGCGCATCACGCCTTGCGTGTAATTGAAGCCGAGCGCCTTGATGATCGGCCCGTTCAGAACGATCAGCGTTTCGCCGCCGGGCGTATTGCCGCTGTGCTCGACGCCGTAGTAGTGATCGGCCATCGCCTCGACCAGCGCGACCAGCACCGGCATGTATTCCGGACGGCACCCGGCCATGACGCCGTTCACCGCGATACTCCAGATGGTGGCTGCGCGGTTGTCCGGGAGCATGATCCCGAGCACGTCGTGCGCATTGCGATCGGTACATTTCAGGAACTGCTCGACGCGCTCGGCAGTGGGCGGAACGATCGGCAACCCGTCCGACAGCTCGTGCTCGTAGAAGTAGCGGTTCACCTCGTCGAAGCCGCCGCTCACGATGATCTCGCGCTCGCCAGGCTCGACTTCTTCAGTCGCCTTCGCGGGCTCGCCAACCAGGTTGCGCACGACGTGATCCATCGTGACACCGAGTATGTTCCGGCGCAGCTCTTCCTTGCTTTGAACCCCGGTGTGTCCGGGCACCACGGCCACCGGGATGTTCGGCATGCCGAGTCCGACCGACGTGCTCGCCGCCAGACCGAGAAAGCCGTCACATACCAGCGTCGATGATGGGATGCCTGCGGCTTCCGCTGCTGCACTGGCCCGCAACACGGCGGGCGTGCAGCTTCCTCAGGCACCCATCCCTGAAATGGAGGCGTCGACTTTGAGCTCTTTGAAGCGGCGCGCGATCGATGCGACGACATCGCGCTCGTCGCCCCCGTGCGTGTTGCCGATTTCCTTGTAGCTCACCCAGCGGATATTCGGATAGCGCGCCTTCAGGCCTTCCTCCAGAAGCGCGTAGACTTCGTCGCCGCGAAAGACGTAGTCCCACATCTGCGCGATGGTCTTGCCTTCGAGCGTATCGAGCCGCTTCGCGAGCGGTTTGAGCTGAACCTGGCGCGGGCTGCGCGGCCACAGCGCTTCGTAATATCCGTCATTGCTCGCCATGATATGAACTCCTGGATGGACACTGCGGGGATTGAAAGAGAATAGCGCAGCACGCGGCGCGCGCCTAGCGGCGGCCCCGTACCGCGATAGGCATGGCGATTGGACTAGAATTTGCAGCGCGTGAGTCCAGCGCGCACAAGCCGGTGTGAGCCGGCACCGCTCTTCAAAGGAGAATTCCCGATGTCGCTTTTCAGCCGTATCCAGTTAGGGCTGCTATTGCTCGCCGCTTCGCTCCCCGCCGCCGCCCAGCAGTTTCCGACACGGCCGGTGCGCATGCTCATCCCCTTCACTGCAGGAAGCGCAGCGGACATCATCGCCCGCGCGATGGAGCCGCAGCTGCGGGAAAAGCTCGGCCAGCCGATCGTCATCGACAATCGCGGCGGCGCCGGCGGCAATATCGCGGCCGACATGACCGCGAAGAGCGTGCCGGACGGATACACCGTGATGATGGGCACCATCGGCACGCACGCCATCAATTACAGCATCTATTCGAAGCTGCCTTTC
>JBKJKJ010000196.1:0-7323 GCA_046597455.1 Burkholderiales bacterium | reverse complement strand
GTGTCTCGCCATAAAGGAAGATGGGAATGTCCGCGTTGCGAAAGCGGATTTCCTTCACGAACTTCCGCAGTTGCGCGATCGTCGCCGACGCTTCTTCGTCGCTGCCGCCGCCCAACTCCTCGTCGTCTAGCGAGAGAATGAACGCCGAGGCGCGGCTTTGCTGCTGCGCGAAGCTCGACAAGTCACCGTAGCTCGTCACCCCGATGACTTCCATGCCTTCTTCTTCGATCGCCTTGGCGCACGCGCGGATGCCGATACCGCTGGCGTTTTCGGTGCGATAGTCCTCATCGATGATGATGACCGGGAAACGAAATCTCACGGAGTGCTCCTCAGGGGGAAGCCCGATGCATGCAAGCGGCGTGCGCCTCGGGCAGCGCACGGGTGATCGCGGCGAATGGCGTCAGATCTTCGGCAGCGTGACACCGACCTGGCCCTGGTACTTGCCGCCACGGTCCTTGTAGGAGGTCTCGCACACATCATCCGACGCGGACTCCAGGAATATCACCTGCGCGACACCTTCGTTCGCATAAATCCTGGCGGGCAGCGGTGTCGTATTGGAGAACTCGAGCGTCACGTAGCCTTCCCATTCGGGCTCGAGCGGCGTCACGTTGACGATGATGCCGCACCTTGCATACGTCGACTTGCCCAGGCAGATCGTGAGCACGTTGCGCGGAATGCGGAAGAACTCGACGGTGCGCGCGAGCGCGAACGAGTTCGGCGGGATGATGCACACCTCGCCTTTGAAATCGACGAACGAGCGCTCGTCGAACGCTTTCGGGTCGACGATCGTGCTGTTGATGTTCGTGAAAATCTTGAAGTCGCTCGAGCAGCGGATATCGTAGCCGTAGCTCGAGGTGCCGTACGACACCATGCGCTGGCCGTTGGCTTCCCTGATCTGGCCCGGCTCGAACGGCTCGATCATCCCGTGGGTCTGCGCCATGCGGCGGATCCAGCGGTCGGATTTGATGGTCATGTGTTCTGGACGACGATCTTGGGAAAGGCTGCCGAGTGGTCCTGCTGCTTCTCGGCGATCTTGACCGCCACGCGGCGCGCGATCTGCCGGTAAATCTCGGCAGACCGGCTGTCCGGGTCGGCGACGACGGTGGGCATGCCCGAGTCCGCCTGCTCGCGGATCTTGATGTCGAGCGGGAGAGAGCCGAGCAGCTCGACGTCGTAATCCTTGCCCATGCGCTCGCCCCCGCCTTCGCCGAAGATGCGCTCTTCGTGCCCGCAGTGGCTGCACACGTGCAGGCTCATGTTCTCGACGATGCCGAGTATGGGGATGCCCACTTTCTCGAACATCTTGAGGCCTTTGCGGGCATCGATCAGCGCAATGTCCTGCGGCGTGGTGACGATGACCGCGCCCGTGACCGGCACCCGCTGAGAGAGCGTCAACTGGATGTCGCCAGTGCCCGGCGGCAGATCGACGATGAGGTAGTCGACATCGCGCCAGTTGGTCTGGGTAATGAGCTGCTCCAGCGCCTGGGTGACCATCGGGCCGCGCCACACCATGGGCTTGTCGATATCGACCAGGAAACCGATCGACATCGCCTGCAACCCGTGCCCCTGCATGGGCTCCAGCGCCTTGCCGTCCTTGGACTGCGGCTGGCCGGTGATGCCGAGCATCATCGGTTGCGAAGGTCCGTAGATGTCCGCATCGAGCATGCCCACCGTCGCGCCTTCCGCCGCGAGCGCCAGCGCCAGGTTCACAGCCGTCGTGCTTTTGCCCACGCCGCCTTTGCCCGAAGCGACCGCGATGATGTTGCGAACACCGGGAATCAGCTTCACCCCGCGCTGCACGGCATGCGGGACGATTTTCATCGTCACGTTGACGGTGACGCCCGCCACACCCGGCAGGGCTTTCAGCCTGGCGGCGATGTCCCGTCGAATCGGCTCGATCTGGCTCTTCGCCGGATAACCGAGCAGAACATCGACTGACACGTGGTCGCCTTCCACCTTGACGTTACGGGCGGATTTGGACGAGACGTAGTCCTTGCGGGTATTCGGATCGGTCAGCTCTTTCAGTGCATCAAGCACGTGCTGCTCGGTAACGGCCATGGGGAGGTCCTCGGTAAGGCGGGAATTCTAATCAATTCGGTTAGAATTCACACCTTTAAGTTCCCCGAAATTTCCTCTCCAGCCCACGCCTCGCGTGTCTTGATGTGAATACTGGTGACGATATTCAGGTACGTTCGCGGCAGACGCCTGTCCCAGGCCTGCCGCTCACCAATACAGGGTGGTTCTAACTCACGTGTCCAGACGCATCCTCGTCACCTCCGCCTTGCCGTACGCCAACGGCGCGATTCATCTCGGCCACCTCGTCGAGTACATCCAGACTGACATCTGGGTGCGTTTCCAGAAAATGCAGGGGCACGAAGTCCATTACGTTTGCGCGGACGATACCCACGGCACGGCGATCATGCTGCGCGCCGAAAAGGAAGGCATCACCCCCGAAGCGCTGATCGGGCGCGTGCTCGAGGAGCACAAACGCGATTTCGCAGGCTTCAACGTCGTATTCGACAATTACTACAGCACCCATACGCCTGAAACGCAGGCCCTGTCAGGCCAGATCTACGAACGCCTCGCGGCGGCTGACCTGATCGTCGTGAAACCGGTCGAGCAGTTTTACGACCCGGTCAAAGCGCTCTTCCTCCCCGACCGTTTCATCAAGGGCGAGTGCCCCAAGTGCGGCGCCAAGGACCAGTACGGCGATTCGTGCGAAGTGTGCGGATCGACGTACGCGCCCACCGACCTGAAGAACCCCTACTCGGTCGTGTCGGGTGCCAAGCCGGTTCGCAAGACTTCGGACCATTATTTCTTCAAGCTCTCCGACCCGCGCTGCAAGGCTTTCCTCGAGAAGTGGACCCAGGAAAGCGATCATCTCCAGCCCGAGGCGCGCAACAAAATACGCGAATGGTTCGATCAGGGGCTGAACGACTGGGACATTTCCCGCGACGCGCCGTATTTCGGCTTCGAGATTCCCGGAGCACCGGGCAAATACTTTTACGTCTGGCTCGACGCGCCCATCGGCTATTTCGGCAGCTTCAAAAATCTTGCCGACCGCACGGGTCTCGATTTCGACGCATTCGTCAAACCCGGGTCGGATACCGAGCTCGTCCATTTCATCGGCAAGGACATCCTTTATTTCCACGCCCTGTTCTGGCCGGCGATGCTCGAGTTCTCGGGCCACCGCACGCCGGGCCAGGTCTACGCGCACGGCTTTCTGACCGTGAACGCCGAAAAGATGTCGAAATCCCGCGGCACGTTCATCACGGCCGAAAGCTATCTGTCCGAAGGCCTGAACCCCGAATGGCTGCGCTACTACTATGCCGCGAAGCTCGGTGCGGCCATGGAAGACATCGATCTGAATCTCGACGATTTCGTGGCGCGGGTGAACAGCGACCTGGTGGGCAAATACGTGAACATCGCAAGCCGCGCCGCCGGCTTTCTGACCAAGCGTTTCGGGGGCCAGGTCGGCGCGACCGCGTCCGACGAAATCCAGTTCGAATACGGACATCTGATCGCCAGCGCCCGGCAGGCCGCGGCCACCGCCGCGGAATCGTATGACCGGCGGGAGTATTCGAAAGCACTGCGAGCGATCATGGCTTTCGCGGACACGGTGAACCGGTTTGTCGACGACCATAAGCCCTGGGAAATCGCCAGGGATCCCGCGCGCGACGCGGAGCTGCAAGTCATTTGCACGATCGCGATCAACGCTTTCCGCTGGCTCACTGTCATGCTCAAGCCGGTGTTACCTGCGACGGCCGCCAAAGTCGAGCGGATGTTGAACGTTGCATCACTCGATTGGAGCGACGTCGGACGCGAGCTGGCGGCAGGACACCAGATCCAGCCGTACACGCATCTCATGACCCGCGTGGACGTCAAACAGATACAGGCCCTGACTGCAGCCAATAGTGAATCGCTGCAACCGGCGGCGCAGCAAACCCCGAAAGGCAGCGCCGCAGCAGGCGCGCCGGCTCGAAAACAGGAGAAAACAGTGGAACTCGCAGCGCAGACGCCTTCGAAAGGCGAAGAAAAAGAACGCACCGCCGACGCAGTGCAAACCGGAGCCGCCGAG
This sequence comes from Burkholderiales bacterium, assembly GCA_046597455.1. Lineage (GTDB taxonomy): Bacteria > Pseudomonadota > Gammaproteobacteria > Burkholderiales > SG8-41 > JAQGMV01. The sequence goes on along the minus strand of JBKJKJ010000196.1, from coordinate 3,245 downwards.
ATCAAAATCGACGATTTCGCGAAAATCGATCTGCGCATCGCGCGCATCGTTAACGCCGAGCATGTCGAAGGCGCGGACAAGCTCCTCAAGCTCACGCTGGACGTCGGCGCACTGGGAACGAAACAGGTATTCGCCGGCATCAAGTCCGCTTACGACCCCGAGACCCTGAAGGGGCGGTTGACAGTGATGGTCGCCAACCTCGCACCGCGAAAGATGAAATTCGGCATGTCCGAAGGCATGGTGCTCGCGGCCTCCGGTGACGCGCCGGGATTGTTCCTGCTCTCGCCGGACTCGGGCGCGGAGCCTGGGATGAAAGTGAAGTAACCGGCGTTTTTCGCGAGTCAGTGCCGGCCAGCCCGTCCAGAAAGCAACCATGAAACTCGAACGCGTGGAAGCGATTGCAGTAGAGATCCCATCTGGCAGTGATGTGGATCAACCGACCGCAGGTGAAGGACGGCTGGATGAATGTCGCCTCCGGGCCGGGATTCGACATCGAGCTCGATCCGGACATGCTCGCGCGATGCGGGTGAACTGAACCCTGCGCCGGGCGTCTCCCACGCCTTCCTTATCGCTGAATAGCCGGTTTTCCCGGCCGTTAATCCACAGAATGAACCGTGCGTGGAGCCACTACAGTGGCGGCACGGGATAGGCGCAGGGCCGACTCCCATGACGGAAACATCAGAAAACAGGAGTCGATATGGCGGTCGCGATGAATACCAACCTGGTGCTGCTCACGGGCCTGGCTTACGCATGCCTGGGGGCCCTGATCATGTTCACATCGCATCGCGCGCTTTACCAGACGGCCAATCGCGTCGTTGCCGGTTACCCGCGGGTGCTCGCGGCACTGCATGCCAAGCGCCACGACGGTCGATTCGGCTTGGGCTTTCTTGTCTGCGGCATCGCTGTGCAGACGCTCGGCGCGCACGGTTACAGCGCTCCCGTCAGTCTCTGGCGCTATCCGGCAGGCGCCGCCTGCGCCGTACTGGCGCTCTACGGCATCTTGCGCTTGCTGGCCGCGCGTCGGGTCGCCGCGCCCTCCTCGCGTCAGTCGACCGGAGCCTCCAGTGTCCGGGGTTTGTACGAAACGCGTCGCTCGATCCGCCTGCGCGACGCCGCCCGCATCGAAGCAGAAAACCGCGACCAGCGCGAGCGCGCCAAAGGCACCCGTGATCGCAGCGTCGTCTACCTGCGCCAGGATTGGGAGACCCGGTGGTGGAGCGACAAGCTTGGCGTCAGCACCGATGCGCTCAAGGCCGCCGTTCGCCACGCGGGCCCGATGGTGAAGGACGTCGAGCGCTATCTCCAGACGACGCGCTCGCAAGACCACGCGCTCGCTGCCTAGCGGCGCACCGATCAACCTCATTGTTATGCTGGCGTACGCCGGCTTCCATGGTCAACGTTCTGATCGAAATGGATTCCGGCCCTTCGCCAGCATGACGCTGACGGGCGCACCAGGGCTAATTCAGAAGTGCCTTAACAGATCGCAGCAGGCTACGGACCACTCGCCGGCTAGCGAGAGCTGCCGGCGCCGATGCCGGCGCGCTGCGTTCCCCGTTGACACCCCCTGCCCCCTTCGAGCGTGCTTCAGGCGGTGGAGCGGCATGGGGATTGCTGAGCGCAGGGCTCTAACTAACAGGAGTCCGTCAATGCGCATGCTTCCCACGCTGTCCGGCGTCGCCGCCGCTTTAATCCTGAGTGTCACGAGCGCGATGGCGCAGCAAGGCAGCGCTTCAAAGGCTCCGGCTGCAGACAACCAGCCCGCGCCGGTCGTCATGCTGGTACCCATCGAAGTTTCGGACCCCGCGATGAAAGCCGGTTGCTGGGCGCAGCTCTATGACGAGCGCAATTTCAAAGGCGACATGCTCACGCTCGTCGGCCCGATGCAGATCGACAGTACCGACAAGGCTGCCGGCCGGCAGCTCCGGCGCAAGATCGACAGCCTGGTCACGGGCCCCAAAGCCATCGTGCAGGTCTACGAACAAAAGATGTTCAAGAACAAGACCATCAATTTCGCGCCGAACAGCAAAGAGCCCGGGCTGATCAAGAAGCTCGGCTTCACCGGCAGCATCGAATCGCTCAAAATCGATTGCGCACCGTAAAGCGCAAAGGCGCTCCCGGCATCGGTCGCTGAAAGCACGGCCCTCTGATTCAGGGGGCCGTTTCAGTTTCACGATTCATTGCGGCGCGTACGTAAGCCAAAGCGCGCTTCACGCTGCGCCCCCATTCCCCGAGGACCCCTCATGTTCGGTATCGACCCGCGGGCAGCGCGCATTACCTGGACGGTATTCCTGGTTGCGGCGCTGATCGTGACGCTGTACTACGCGCGACAGACATTATTCATTCTGGTCCTCGCCATTTTTCTCGCCTACCTCATCGAGCCGGGCGTGCGCATCCTGCGGCGATACGTCCCGCGCGTGTCGCGCACCGTCGCCGTGGCGTTGATGTTCATCGCCGTGCTGAGCCTGATCGCAGCGGCCAGCATCTCGATCGGCGCGCGAATCAGCGAGGAGGCGCGAGCGCTGAGCGAGAAGCTTCCGGCGCTGCTCAACGATCCGCGAGTCAGCGAACGCATTCCCCTGCCGCAATGGATGGAGCCGCTGCGCGAGCGCATCGTCGAGACGGTGCGCACCCAGATCGGCGGCGGCAAGGAACGCACGGTGACGCTGGCACGTGAGATCGGGATCGGCGTTCTCCATTTCGCGGGCAATCTGGTCTACATCGTAGTGATTCCCATCCTGAGCTTCGTGCTGGTCAAGGACGCGGGCCGCCTGCACACTGCCGCCATGGAATGGATCCCCCCCGGCCCCCGCCGCACGCTGTGGGCGTCGATCCTCGAAGGCCTCAACACGCTGCTCGCGCGCTACATGCGCGCGCTTCTGCTGCTGTCCATGGCGACGTTTTGCGCATACGCACTGGTGCTCACGCTGCTGGGCGTCCCCTACGCACTGCTGCTCGCAGCGATCGCCGCACCGCTCGAGTTCATTCCGGTTCTCGGGCCCTTGGTCGCGGCAGGCATCGCACTGCTGGTTGCAGGCTTCAGCGGCTATTCGCATCTCCTCTGGATTGTCGCTTTCATCGGGGTCTACCGTATCTTCCAGGACTACGCGCTCAGCCCCTACCTCATGAGTGAAGGCATCGAGCTCCACCCGCTGCTCGTGATCGTGGGCATACTCGCAGGGGAAGAGATCGGCGGAGTTGCGGGCATGTTTCTCGCGATCCCGCTCATTGCTGCGGGGAAAATCGTC
>JBKJKJ010000507.1:0-7032 GCA_046597455.1 Burkholderiales bacterium | reverse complement strand
GGCGCATTCCTACAACGTGAGCATCCTGAATCTCACGAAACAGTATCCGGCGCAGTTCATCGGTGCTGCGCTCGTTGCACTGCAGGATGTCCCCAGTGCCATCAGCGAAATGGAATGGGCACATCGCAACGGCTTTGCGGCCGTCGCGGTCGACAAGGTTTTTCCCGTTCGCCAGCACGCCTTTTCCGAGGCGCTGGGGAGCCACCGCGAGTTGTGGCCGTTCTTCCGGCGCGCCGAGCAGCTCGGCATGCCCGTGGTGCTCCACAATGTCCAGCACGGTCACCGTATCAGCAACATCATGATCTTCCAGCAGGACGGGCTCGACATCGGTTCGCCCGCGGAAGGTCACCTGAGTCTCATGTCGCTGTGCACGAGCGGGCTGTTCGACGATTTTCCCGGGCTGAAGGTGATATTCACCGAGGCCGGCACCTCTTTCATCAGGCCGCTGGTCGAGCGCTTCGATGCGGCACACGAGAAAGCGCCGCTCAATTACGAAGACGAAGACGCGAGCGCGCGTTTCCATCGCCGGGTCACCATAGGGCCCGAGCGCCTGAGTGCCGGCAAGCGTCTCACGAGCGTCGAGAACTTCGACCCCAAGAACAAGCATCCGGTGAGCTACTATTTTCGCCGCAACATCCTGTTCACGATCGAAACCGAAGAAACGGAGCTCGCCGATTCGATAGGCTATCTGGGCGCGACGCAGTTCCTGTTCGCCACCGATTACCCTCACGACGATCCCGGCGGTCGCATGAAGTGGAAGGATGTCGAGCTGCTGCGCGAACACGCCGACATCTCCGAAGCGGACAAAGCACTCATCCGTTCCGGGAACGCATTGTCGATCCTGTGCAATACCGGCGCCGCTCGCACACACGCTGCGGCATGAATCGTGGTCAGGCGCAGGCGACGCCTGCAACAACGGGGAGATCGCCTTGGATCTGAAGTTGTCCGGAAAAACGGCGCTGGTGACCGGCGCCAGCATGGGGATAGGCCACGCGATTGCGCGGGGGCTTGCGGCTGAAGGCGTGCGCGTCTGCGTTACCGCGAGGCGGCGCGAGCTGCTCGACACGCTTTGCGCTTCAATCGTAAAGGCTGGCGGCGAGGCGCCGCACATCGAGACCCTCGACATCATGGAAGACGGCGCGCCCGCGCGACTCGCAAAGGCCGCGATATCGGCGCTGGGGCGTGTCGACATCCTCATCAATTCGGCAGGCGGCAGCAGGCCCGAGATTCCGGTCGATGCGCCCGAGGCGGAATGGGAGGAGGTCATGCGACTGAACTTCGTGCGCGTGCGCCAGCTCACGCATGAAATACTGCCGCAGATGATCGCGTCAAAATGGGGTCGCGTCATCAACATCAGCGGCAAATCCGAGCCGAGCGGACTGCTCGCCGCGACGCCGGCAAAAGCGGCGATACACGCGTGGGCCAAGGGTCTTTCGCGCGAGGTCGGGCGCCACGGCATCACGGTCAACTCCATTCCGCCCGGGCGCATCATGAGCGAACAGATCCGCCGCAAGTATTCGGAGGAATTCCGTGCCCGGCAATCCGCGGAGGACATCCCGGTCGGCCGTTACGGCGAGCCCGAGGAGCTTGCCGCGCTCGCCGTGTTCCTGGCCTCACCCGTTGCGGGTTACATCACCGGCGCCGTGCTGCCGGTCGACGGCGGGCTCAGGAAATACGCTTTCTGATGCGTGGGGCACGCAGATCGCAGGTGTGAAGCGGGGTGAGGCGCGGGCTGTATCCGAGCCGGCCACATCGTGCCCGGCCTCAGGCCAATCGCGCTCTATCGGCTGTTAATCCTGATGCCCGTCGGGTCGGCGTCGTAAAGCACGGCTGCGCGCCGATGGGGCGACGGCTCCGGATTGATCCAGATCAACACAGTGGACGCACACCGCCAGCATGCTTGCGCGAGTCATGGTCTTATCCAACATCGCTGTGATCCGCGCCGCGTGATCGCCGGTCAAACAGGACTGACGAGCGACGAAGCCGCGCGCCGGCTGAAGCTCGAAGGTCCGAACGAGCTGCCGGGCTCGCAGGCTCGCAGTCTGTGGTCGATGGCGCTCGACGTGCTGCGAGAACCGATGTTCCTGCTGCTCGTCGTCGCCGGAGCGTTATATCTCGTCCTCGGGGATATTCGCGAGGCGCTCGTTCTGCTCGCGTCGGTGTTTTTCGTTTTCGGCATCACGCTGTATCAATCCCGGCGCACCGAACGCACATTGGAGGCGCTTCGCGATCTGTCGAGCCCGCGAGCGCTCGTGATCCGCGACGGATCCCTGCTGCGCATCGCCGGACGCGAAGTGGTGCGCGGCGATTGCCTGTCACTGCATGAAGGCGATCGTGTCAGCGCTGATGCGATCGTGACCAGCAGCGATGAGCTTACGGTGGACGAGTCGCTGCTCACGGGAGAATCGGTTCCGGTGCGCAAACGCGGGTTGGGCGAAAGCGCGGTGATGGAACAGCCCGGGGGCGAGGACACGCCTTTCGTCTACGCCGGCACGCTGATCGTGCAGGGTCAGGGTTTTGCGGAAGTGGCCGCGACGGGCCCGCGCAGCCAGATCGGCCGCATCGGCAAGGCGCTTCAGTCGATACCTCGCGAATCGACTTCGCTGCAGCGCGAAACGGCCCGCATGGTCAAGCTCTTCGCGTCCGGCGCGCTCGCGCTGTGCGTGGTCGTCGTCACGGTCTACGGACTCACGCGCGCGGACTGGCTGGGTGGACTGCTGGCGGGCGTGACGCTCGCGATGGGCATATTGCCCGAAGAGTTTCCCGTCGTGCTCACGGTGTTTCTCGCATTCGGCGCGTGGCGGCTGTCCCGGCACAACGTGCTCACGCGCCAGGCGGCCGCGATCGAGACGCTGGGCTCGGCTACAGTGCTGTGCGTCGACAAGACCGGCACGCTCACCGAAAACCGCATGGCGGTGAGGGCGCTGCAGAGCGAAGACGTTCTCTATGACTGCGAGCCCGGCGCACACACACCGCCCCCGGACACTATCCAGGACGTCGCCCTGTTCGCCGCGCTGGCAAGCGAGGCGGATCCGCATGATCCGATGGAGAAAGCGATCGTCGACTTCGCCGGTGAGAGTGTGCCGCGCTCGGCGTTGATGCGAAGGGAGTGGCGGCTCGAAGGCCGCTACGGCATCACACCCGAACTGCTGGCGGTCACGCTGTGCTGGCGTGAGCATGGCGATGGGAATTACCTCGTCGCAGCTAAAGGCGCCCCCGAAGCTGTCTTCGGTCTTTGCCGGATGAGCCCTGAAAACGTCTCGCTGTGGTCGGCTCGCGCGGCCGAACTGGCGCAGCGCGGACTGCGAGTCCTGGCGGTCGCACACGCCACTTACGCGCAGGGCGCCTTGCCCGCATCAATGAGCGAGTTCGAGTTTGCGCTGAGCGGTCTGGTGGCGCTTGCCGACCCATTGCGCGACTCGGTTCCCGATGCGGTGGCCGCGTGCCAGGCGGCGGGAATCCGGGTGGCCATGATCACAGGGGATTACCCGGTGACTGCGCAATCGATTGCCCGCCAGGCGGGCATAGCCCACGAGGCGGTCGTGACCGGCGCGGACATGGCAAACCTGAGTGCGCAGGCGCTTGCGGAGCGCGTGCGTACGGTCAGTGTTTTCGCACGCATCGCGCCCGAGCAAAAGCTCAAGATCGTCCAGGCTTTCAGGACGAGCGGGGCGGTGGTCGGCATGACCGGGGACGGCGTCAACGACGCGCCGGCGCTCAGGGCGGCGCACATCGGGATCGCCATGGGCGGCCGCGGGACCGACGTCGCGCGCGAAGCCTCCAGTCTCATTCTGCTCGACGACCGCTTCGATTCGATCGTGTCCGCGGTCGCGCTGGGGCGCCGGATTTATGACAACATCCGCAGTGCCATGGTGTATCTCGTGGCGGTCCATGCGCCGATTGCCGGCATGGCTTTACTTCCCCTGCTTTTCGGATGGCCGCTGATGCTCTATCCGGTGCATATCGTGTTTCTGGAGTTCGTCATCGATCCGGCGTGCTCGGTGGTGTTCGAAGCCGAACCTGCGGATCCGGATGCGATGACGCGCCCGCCGCGCGATCCGAATGCGCGCATGTTCGACTGGCGCCTGCTCGGAACCGGCGTCCTCGACGGGATCGTCGCGCTCCTCGCGGTCGCCGCCGTCTACGCAGGCGCGCTCCTCTCTGCGATACCGGAAGCGAATGCGCGCGCGATGGGTTTTGCGACGCTGGTGCTGTGCAATCTCGCGCTCATTCTCGTCAGCCGCTCACGTACGCGCTCCGTGCTGGCGGGCCTGCGCCGTCCCAATCCCGCGTTGTGGTACATCGTCGCCGGCGCGCTCGGCGCCCTGGCCGTGGCGATCTACTTCACCCCTGCCGCCGAAATGTTCAAGTTCGCATCGCTGAGCGCCGCGCAACTCGGACTGTGCGTGGGGGCCACAGTAATCGCACTCGTGTGTTTTGAGACGATCAAGCTCATCGTCAGGGCTTACACGCAAGAGCGCACCGTCACCGTTAAATCCCACAGCGCCTGAGCGCGGGCGCATCCACCTCGGGGAACATCGGCATGTCCAGACATTATCTCGCGACCCTGTTCGAGCCGGCGTCGGTGGCGATCGTCGGGGCCACTGCGCGCCCCGGCGCGATCGGCCGTGTGCTCATCGAGAACATGCTTGCTGCGCGTTATGAGGGCGAGCTCTACGCCGTCAACCCGAAACATGCCAAGGTGCTCGGGGTGGCGTGTTACCCGTCGATCTCGAAATTGCCGGCGCGTGTCGATCTCGTGGTCATCGCGACGTCGGCCGCTGTCGTGCCGGGCATCATCGAGGAAGCCGGACGCGCGGGCACGAAGGCCGCTGTCGTGATCACGGCGGGGTTCTCCGAAACCGGTCCCGCCGGGGCCGTGCTCGAGCGCGCGGTGCTCGATGCGGCCCACCGGCATTCGGTGCGCCTCCTCGGCCCGAACTGCCTCGGCATCATGCGCCCGAGCCTCGGTCTGAACGCGACGTTCGGGCGCGGGAACGCGAGCCCGGGGTCCCTCGGGCTCGTGTCGCAGTCCGGCGCCATCTGCACCGCCATGCTCGACTGGGCGCGGCCGCACGACATCGGCTTCTCCAGCGTGATTTCGCTGGGCGGGACTGCCGACATCGACTTCGGAGAGATCGTCGACTACCTCGCTGCGGATGCACAGACGGAGCACATCCTGCTCTACATCGAAGGCATCCGCGATGCGCGGCGGTTCGTGAGTGCGCTGCGGGCCGCGGCGCGCGCAAAACCGGTGATCGTGACCAAAGCGGGCCGCCATCCGCTGGGCGCGCGGGCCGCGGTCTCCCATACGGGCGCGATGGTCGGCGCCGATGACGTGTTCGACGCGGCACTGCGGCGAACGGGCGCGGTGCGGGTCACGACGATCGGTGAGCACGTCGGTGCCGCACTGGCGCTCTCCGCACGCGTGCGCCCGCGCGGCGAGCGACTTGCCGTCGTGACGAACGGCGGCGGGCCGGGGGTGCTCGCCGCGGACCGCGCTGCGGACCTCGGGCTCCCGCTCGCCACCCTCTCGCCTGAAACCGTCGAGGCGCTCAAGCGCGCACTGCCGGCGAACTGGTCGCATGGTAATCCTGTCGACGTGATCGGCGATGCGGACGCCGCGCGCTATGCGGCGTCGGTGCGCGCGTGTCTCGCCGACGCGCAGGTCGATGGGGTGCTGGTGATCCTCACCCCGCAGGCGATGACTTCACCCACCGAGGTCGCCCGGGTCGTCGTCGAGTGCGCACGAAGCTCGGACAAGCCGCTGCTGGCTGCGTGGATGGGAGAGGAGCAGGTGGTGGAAGGACGCGAGCTGCTGCATGCGAGCGGCATTCCGGTGTTCCGCACACCCGAATCCGCGGTCGAGATGTTCGCCCACGTTTCGTCGTTCTACCGCAATCAGCGCATGTTGATGCAGGTGCCCGGCCCGCTCGGCGATCATCCGGCGCCCGACATCGAAAGCGCGCGCAGGCTGATCGAAGCTGCGCTCGGTGCGGCGGCGAAGGACGACACCATCGTGCTATCCAGCGCCGACTCGAAAGCGCTGCTCGCGGCTTTCCACATTCCTGTCGCACTCGCGGTGCCGGCGCGCTCTGCAGATGAAGCCGTGGCCGCAGCGCACACCCTGGGTTTCCCTGTCGTGATGAAAATAGACTCGCCGGACATTACGCACAAAAGCGACGTGGGCGGTGTGAAGCTCAATCTGAGTGATACACGCGAGGTGCGCGAGGCCTACGTGGACATGCTCGCAGGCGTGCGCCAGGTGCGGCCGCAGGCGCGGGTGACAGGCGTGACCCTGGAGCCCATGGTCAGGCGCGAGAACGGACGCGAGCTCATGATCGGCGTGCTCACCGATCCGGTGTTCGGTCCCGCGATCGCATTCGGAACGGGTGGGACTGCCGTCGAAGTCTATGCGGACCGCGCCGTGGGACTGCCGCCGCTCAACGCCTTCCTGGCGGCAGAGATGATACGCTCGACCCGCGTCGCCACGCTGCTCGGGCCTTTTCGCGGGATGCCGGCGGCCAACATGGACGCCATCGAGCACGCGCTGCTGCGGGTCTCGGAAATGGTGTGCGAGCTGCCGTGGATACGCGAGATGGACATTAATCCGCTCGTCTGCGACCAGCACAGCGTCATCGCGGCGGATGCGCGCGTCATCATCGGGCGGCGGCCGGAAGCGGCGCGGCGCTACGACCGATACAACCATTTGGCGATCCATCCGTATCCCGCGCACCTCGTATCGCAATGGCGTGCGAGCGACGGGACCGACGTCGCAATACGCCCCATCAGGCCCGAGGATGCCGAAATCGAGCGCGCTTTCGTCACGGCGCTGTCGCCGGAAGCCAAATACCTGCGCTTCATGAGCACCCTGAAGGATCTCAGTCCGGCCATGCTGGCCCGGTTCACGCAGGTCGATTACGACCGGGAGATGGCGCTACTCGCCGTGATCGAAGAGCACGGCCGGGAAGTGCAGATCGGCGTGGCACGCTACGTCATGAATGCGGACGGCGTGTCGTGCGAGTTTGCGGT
>JBKJKJ010000384.1:0-10027 GCA_046597455.1 Burkholderiales bacterium | reverse complement strand
CACAGCGCCACGGCAGCCGGCAGCGAGTGCGCCCGCAGCGCCGGCCGTAATCAAGGGTGAACCGGTGGTGTTGAAGCGCGACGCCACGCTCAGGCTCGATCCCGCGACGTCGGTCGCGCGGGCTCACTGAGGATCGCCGATACCATGCTCCCCGGCAGGCACGCCCTGCTACGGCTTTTTCGCGGGGCCGAGATTCCGGGCAGTGGAGCCGGCGTCTCGCGCGTGCGCGCGAAAATGCAGCTCGAAGCGCTCGAGCCCCGCATCCTGCATTCGGCCGATCTCGTGCCGTTCGTCGTCGACGCCGGGTATGCGCAGCCGGAAGTGCGCGTGCTCGAGCCTGCCGCTGCCGGGCCGGAGGCGAGCCCGCAGGCTGAACAGACGCATGTCCGGCGCGAACTGCTGTTCGTCGACGCCGGCGTTCAGGATTACCAGACCCTCGTTGCCGAGCTTCTGAAAGATGCGGGCACCGCACGGCATATCGAAGTCGTCGTGCTCGATTCGAACGCAGATGGCATCGCCCAGGTGGCCGCAGTGCTTGCCTCTGCAGATCAGCCGTACGACGCGCTGCATTTCATCACGCACGGGACCGAAGGCGCGATCAAGCTCGGCAACACCTGGCTGCGCGCGTCCGATCTGGAACGGCACGCCGACGACCTGAGCGCGTGGCGTGCAGGGCTTGCCGCGGATGCCGACCTTCTCTTCTACGGCTGTAATGTCGCCGAGACGCCTGAGGGGCGGGCCCTGATCGAAGGGCTGCACGCGATCACGGGCGCTGATGTGGCGGCGAGCACCGACGTCACCGGTAGCGGCTGGGCGTTCGCGAACTGGACGCTCGAATACTCGGCGGGCTACATCACCGCGGCAAACATTCTCGGCACAGGCCCGCACGCCGCCTGGACCGGTGTGCTCGCGAGCCTGACGGTGAGCACGACCGCAGACGTCGTCGACGGCAACACCTCGTCGATTGCGGCGCTGCTCGCGAACAAGGGTGCCGATGGCTTCATTTCGCTGCGCGAAGCCATCACCGCCGCGAACAACACTGCAGGCACCGACGACATCATCCTGTCTGCCGGAACCTATCGATTGACGATCGCGAGTACCGCTGAGGATTTCAACGTCAACGGCGACCTCGACATTCGCGACAGCGTGAACCTGATCGGCACCGGTGCGTCGGCCACGATCATCGACGGCAATGCCATCGACCGGGTTTTCCACGTGCTCAACAACAGCACGGTGAGCGTAACCGATCTCACCGTGCGCAACGGCTCGACCGCTGCAGCGGGCGGGGGGTTCGCGGTCACGGTGGGGAGCAGCCTGAACCTCACGCGAGTCGTATTGAGCGGCAATACCGGAAGCGCTATGGGCGGCGCAATTCAGAACGCAGGAAGTCTGAACGCGACCGATGTGCGTCTCAGCGGCAACAGCGCCGCGGGGGGCGCTGGCGGCGGGCTTTACAACACCGGCATCGCGACCCTCGACCGCGTCACGATCGATGCCAACACCGCCAAAACCGGCGGCGGAATCGAGAACGATCTCGGCGGCAACCTCACGTTGACCAACGTAACGATCAGCGGCAACGCGGTGAACGGCCCCGGGATAAGCGCCAAGGGCGGCGGTATCCTCAACAGCGGCACGCTCAACGCGACCAACGTAACGATCACCGGCAACACTGCGACCAAGGGGGGCGGGATCAACGTGGGTGCGGGGACGGTGACGCTCAAGAACACGATCGTAGCCGGGAACGGCGGAGGAGCCGACGATGTCAATGGCGCGATAACCAGCGCCGGCAACAACCTGATCGGCACTACCGTTGGCAGCAGCGGCTGGGTCGCGTCGGACCGGACCAACATCGCGTCAGGGCTCAACCCTACGCTCGCTTTCAACGGCGGGCTTACGCCCACGCATACCTTGCAGGCGGGCAGTGCGGCAATCAACGCCGGAACGAGCGCCGGCGCACCCGCCACGGACCAGCGCGGCAGCGCGCGTGCCGGGCTCATCGACATCGGCGCCTACGAATACGCGCCTCCTGCCATTACGGTTTCAGGGAGCACGTTTCTGATTGCCCAGGACAACAGTGTCGTACGCGTGAACGCGCTGACCGGCGCAGTGATCGCAACTTATGCGACGGGCCTTGCCAATAACGGCCTGGCATCCGGGCCGGACGGCAGCCTGTATGTCGCGGACTACACCAACAACAAAATCCTGCGCTACGACGCCGCGGGTACTTTGCTGTCGAGCTTCGGTTCAGCTCAATTGAGCAGCCCGCAGGGAGTAACCATCGGGCCTGACAACAATCTCTACGTCACCAACACCAACAACACCGTACAGAAATTCAGCGCGAGCGGGACATTCCTCGGCACGTTCATCGCTGCCGGTAACGGACTGTCCAATGCCAAGGCCATCGCCTGGGGTCCCGACGGCAACGCCTATGTTTCCAGCTACGGCAACAGCCAGGTCCTGCGCTACAACGGTGCGACCGGCGCTTTCCTGAACGTGTTCGCGAGCGGTACCGGCGGATTCGAAGACCTCACGTTCGGCCCGGACAACAAGCTGTACGTGGCGAGTTACGGTGACGGCAAGATCTATCGCTACGACGGCACGACCGGCGCGGCGCTCGGCGCCTTCGTAAGCGGCATCACCACGCCATACGGCCTTCGTTTCGATCCGGCGGGGAACCTCGACGTCTCGAGCCGCTCGACGGGTCAGATCAAGACTTATAACGGAACGACCGGCGCATTTATCGGCAACCTCGATACCGGCTTGATCAATCCGTCCTTCATTGCCACCACGACTTCCCTGGTCACGACCGCGACGGGTGCAAACGCCAGTTTCAGCGTGGTGCTGAACATCCAGCCGACCGCCGATGTCACGCTGAGCTTCACCAGCACCAATCCCGCACAAGGTGCCTTGTCTCGATCCAGCGTGACCTTCACGGCGGCCACCTGGAATGTCCCGCAGACCGTAACGATTTCGGGGTCGAACGACGGCGTCCCCAACGGCGACCAGATCTACCAGATCGACGGCACTGCTACCAGCGCTGACGCCACGTACACCGGCTTGCCCGTGACCACCGTCGTCGTCACCAATCGCGAAGTCACTCCGGGCCCGGGATTATGGGTTTCCAGTACCGTCAGTGCGACGGCCGGTGCCCAGACCTGGAACAGCAGCACGATTGTCCAGCTCAGCGATCCCAACCTCAGCCTTGGGTCTGGGACGACGACGGGCACGTTCATAACGCGACCCTTCGATCTCAAAACCTTCGCCGCTGACGGCGCCGTCAATATGAACGGCTTTCACTACGTGTCGCGAGCGGTGACTGTGGGCGGGGCAAACGCCGTGATCCTGCAGGCCGGCGATCTGCTGTTGAGCACCGCGACGGATGAGACGCTGGGCGGCGTTGCGGTCAGCGCGAAGGACATCATCCTGTTTCGGCCGACCAATCCGGGAGACTACGGCGCGGGCGCGTTTTCTATTCTGCTTCAGGGACCGACGGGAACCAGCCTGACGCGCGATTTCGCGCTGGTCGAGACCGCAACGATGGTGGGTGGCGTCACCCTCAATGCGGGCGACTTCCTGTTGACGTCGTCCAGTCTGGCGTACAAGCGCGACGTGTGGCGATATCAAGCGACCGACGTCGGTGCAGGAACGACGACGGGCACGCTGACCGAGCTGGTCGACGGGGCCAGCACAGGAATCGGTTTCACGCAGGACGTGTATGGCATCGAGCTCGTCCAGTCCAGTCAGGCCCTGGGCGGCGTGGCGCTGACGCCAGGGCAGTTTCTGATCTCGCTCGCGGGCGCTGCCACCGTAGGCACCAATGGCCTAAGCGTGACCCAGTACGATATTTTCGTCCTCAATGTCGCGGCCACCGGGACGGGAACGAGCTCAGGCACCACGTCGTTGCTCGTGCGCGGTGCGGATCTGGGCCTGGCTGCGGCGGGCGAGGAATACGACGCCATTGCGCTCCTGCCCGCGGCTGCCGTGGTGCCCAACCGCGCCCCCGTGCTGAACACCGCGGCGAGCCCGGTGCTGGCTTCGCTCAACGAGGATGCGGGCGCCCCCGTCGGGGCGGTCGGTACGCTGGTGTCGAGCCTCGTCGACTTTTCCACGCCCGCCGGGCAGCTCGACAACGTCACCGACCCCGACGCCGGCGCGCTGCTCGGCATCGCCGTCACGAATGCGGACGCGGCAAACGGCTCGTGGTGGTACTCAACCGATTCAGGCGCGAGCTGGAATGCGCTTGGTGCAGTCACCGACAGCGGCGCGCGCCTGCTCGCGGCCGACCCGGGCACGCGTCTTTATTTCCAGCCGGGCGTGAACTATCACGGCACGGTTGCGGCTGCCATCAAGTTTCGTGCGTGGGATCGCACCAGCGGCACTGCAGGTGGCGTCGCGGACACGACCGTGAATGGCGGCGCCAGCGCTTTCAGCACGGCGAGCGACACGGCAAGCATGACGGTATTGTCAGTCAACGACGCGCCCGTCGGCGCCGGCAGCACCGTTATCACGAATGAAGACACGCCGTACGTCTTCAGCGCCGCCGCATTCGGATTCACCGATCCCAACGACACGCCCGCCAACAGTCTCGCCGCGGTCCGCATCGCCACGCTTCCGACAGTCGGTGCACTCACCTTGAGCGGGGTCACCGTAACGGCGGGTCAGTACGTCAGCGCAGCCGACATTACGCTGGGGCGGGTCGTATTTACGCCGGTGGCGAACGCCAACGGGGCGGCTTATGCGAGCTTCACGTTCCAGGTGCAGGACGACGGCGGCACTGCCAACGGCGGGATCGACCTCGATCCGGTCGCGCGGACGCTGTCGATCGACGTGACCGCCGTCAACGATGCGCCGTTCAATACGCTGCCGGCGGCGTCGTTTACACCGCTCAACACGGCGCTCGTGTTGTCCAGCTTCAACGGCAATGCCATCACGGTGGGTGATGTCGATGCAGCCGGCGCTGCTGTGCAGGTCACGCTGAGCGCAACGAACGGCGTGCTCACGCTCACGGGGACGACCGGGCTGACGTTTTCGGTCGGCACCGGCACCGGCAACGCGACGATGACGTTCAACGCAACGATCGCGAACATCAACACGGCGCTCAACGGGCTGCGCTTCGATCCCACTGCGGCTTACACCGGTCCCGCGCAGCTCGACATCATGACCAACGACCTGGGCAACACCGGCTCGGGCGGCGCGCTCACCACCAGCAACTCGCTCGCCATCAGCGTGGCGTCGGTCAATATCGCGCCGGTCCTCTCCGGGGCGGTCAATCTGGGCGGCATCAACGAAGACGCGTCCCCCAACTCCGGCACGCTGGTTTCCACCCTGGTCTTTGGAAAAATCACGGATGCGGATGCGTTGGCGCTGCGCGGCATCGCGGTGACCGCCGTGGACAACACCAATGGCGCGTGGCAGTACTCCACCAACTCGGGAGCGAGCTGGACTGCGTTCGGCGCGCCCAGCGCCGCTGCGGCGAGGCTGCTGGCCGCGGACGCGAACACGTCCGTGCGTTTCGTGCCGAATGCCAACTGGAACGGCACGGTTGCGAGCGGCCTCACATTCCGCGCGTGGGACCGGACGAGCGGCGCCGCCGGGGGCATCGCGGATACGACGTCGGTCGCGCGGACCGTCCGTGACAACTTCGCCGCCGTGTCCTATTCGAACAACGACGGTACCGCGACCTGGGGCGGAGCGTGGGTCGACGGTGACGGCAATCCCGCGGCGGGCAACATCAAGGTGAGCGGTGGAAGCCTGATGCTCTCGACCTTCCTCGGGAGCGAATCCATCTATCGCCAGGCCGACCTCTCCGGGGCGGCGGGCGCCACGCTGTCTTTCGACTTCAATAATCAGCTTGCGGCGCTGGGTTCGATTCTCCTCGAAGTGTCGGCCAATGGCGGGACGAGCTACACCACGCTCGCGAACAGCTTTGCCGCGGGTCCAGGGACGTATAGCGCCGATATCGGCGCCTACAACGCAGCCGACACGCGAATCCGTCTGACGATGAACGGAACCGTGCTCGGCGGCAGCTTCATGGTCGATAACGTCCAGATCGCGTATCCCACGCCGCTCAACGGCGGATCGACCGCGTTCAGCACGGCGACCGCGAGCAGCAGCGTGGTCGTCAGTCCGGTCAACGATGCGCCCGCCGGCGCCAGCGCCACCGTGTCGACGAGAGAAAGCACGCCGTTCGCGTTCAGCGCCGCGAATTTCGGTTTCAGCGACACGAGCGACAGCCCGGCAAATGCCCTGCTCGCAGTGAAGATCGGCGCGCTTCCGGCAGCAGGTTCGCTCACGCTTAACGGCATTGCAGTCACGACGGGGCAGGTGATCAGCGTAGCGAACCTCAATGCCGGCCAGCTCGTTTTCACGCCGCCCGCAAACGCGAACGGCACAGGCTACGCGAGCTTCACGTTCCAGGTGCAGGACGACGGCGGAACGGTTAACGGCGGCGTCGATCTCGACCCGGTTGCGCGCACCATGACGATCGACGTCACCGCAGTAAACAACGCGCCGACCGGCACCAGCGGCACTGTCACCGCGCGCGAAGATGTGCCGCTGGTTTTCACGGGGGCGGCCTTCGGCTTCAGGGACTCGGGCGACAGCCCTGAAAATTCACTGCTCGCCGTGAAGATCGCCTCGCTTCCGGGGGCGGGTTCACTTACGTTGAACGGCATTGCAGTCACGGCGGGCCAGTTCGTCAGCGTTTCATCCCTCAATGCAGGCCAGCTCGTTTTCACGCCGGCGGCGAACGCGAACGGCGCGGGGTTTGCGAGCTTCACGTTCCAGGTGCAGGACGACGGCGGAACGGCCAACGGCGGGGTCAACCTCGATCCGCTCGCGCGCACCCTGACGATCGACGTGACATCGGTCAACGATGCGCCGGCGGGCACGAACAATACCGTCACGACGAACGAAGACACGGCGTACGTCTTCAGCACGGCCGCGTTCGGCTTCAGCGATCCGGTCGAATCGAACGCGTTTCTTGCCGTGAGAATCGCGGCGCTGCCAGACGCGGGCTCGCTCACGCTCGACGGTGAGGCGGTGACCGCGGCGCAGTCGATCAGCGCGGTGGATATCGCGGCCGGCAAGCTCGTCTACACCCCGGCGGCGAACGCGAACGGCCCGGGCTACGCGAGCTTTACTTTCCAGGTTCAGGACGACGGCGGCACGGCCAACGGCGGGATCGATCTCGATCCGGTGGCGCGCACGCTGACCATCGAGGTGACGTCAGTCAACGATGCGCCGGCCGGCACCAGCAACACCGTGACGACGAACGAGGACACCGCGTATGTGTTCAACGTCGCCGCCTTCGGCTTCAGCGATCCGGTCGAATCGAACGCAATCCTTGCGGTGAAGATCACGACGCTGCCGACGGCGGGCGGGCTCGCGCTGAGCGGCGCGGCGGTGAGCGCAGGCCAGTTCGTGAGCGCCGCCGATATCGCTGCGGGCAAACTCGTGTTCACGCCGGCGGCAGACGCGAACGGCGTGGGGTACGCGAGCTTTACCTTCCAGGTGAACGACGACGGCGGCACGGCGAATGGGGGAATCGATCTCGATCCTGTGGCGCGCACGATGACCATCGATGTCACGCCCGTCAACGATGCGCCGGCAGGCACCAGCAACACCGTGACGACGAACGAGGACACGGCGTATGTTTTCAACGCCGCTGCCTTCGGCTTCACCGATGCCCTGGATGCGAACAACCTGTTTGCGGTGAAGATCGCGACGCTGCCGACGGCGGGCGCGCTCGCGTTGAACGGCGCGGCGGTGAGCGCAGGCCAGTTCGTGAGCGCCGCCGATATCGCTGCGGGCAGGCTCGTGTACACCCCGGCGCTGGACGCGAACGGGGCCGGCTACGCGAGCTTCACCTTTCAGGTGCAGGACGATGGGGGAACGGCGGGCGGCGGGGTCGATCTGGATCCGGTCGCCCGCACGCTCGCAATCAACGTTACGCCAGTCAACGATGCGCCCACCGGGACGGACCGTATTATCGCCCTGTCGGAGGACGGGTCGTTCGTATTCAGCAGCGCGATATTCGGCTACACCGATGGGCGTGACTCGCCGTCGAACGCGATGCTTGCGGTGAAAATCGCGAGTCTGCCGAGCGTTGGCGCGCTCACGCTCGATGGCGTCGCCGTTATGGCCGGGCAGTTCATCACGGTGGCCGACATCGACGCCGGGAAGCTCGTTTTCACACCGGCGGCGGACGCGAACGGTGCCGGCTACGCGAGCTTCACGTTCCAGGTTCAGGACGACGGCGGAACGGCCAATGGCGGAATCGATCTGGACCCGTCGGGTGCCACGCTCGTCGTCGACGTGACACCGGTCAACGACCCACCGCGCGGCACCGACGTGACATTGACCGTCGTCAGGGATGGGTCGGTGGCGCTGGGTGCCGCTGTATTCGGTTTCAGCGATCCCGATGACGTTCCAGCGAACCGCTTCGTCGCGGTCCGGATCTCGACGCTGCCTTCGGCAGGCGCGCTGACTTTGAGAGGCACGGCGGTGCTCGCCGGGGCGGTCGTCAGCGCTGCGGATCTCGACGCGGGGGCGCTGGTGTTCACGCCGGCGGCAGGTGCGCTCGGCGCCGGCTATTCGACGATCACTTTCAATGTGCAGGACGACGGCGGGGGCAGCGACATCGACCTGGTGGCACGCACCCTGACGTTCGATGTCAAGGTCCCCGAGGTGCCAAAGGCGCTGGCGGCAACGGAGCCGTCGAATTTCGCACTGCTCCCCGCGTCGGTGCAGGCGGGTTCGCCCCCGGTGCTGCCGGCCGCGGCGCCGGCTCCTGCGGCCGCGCCGGGTGCGGCCACCCGGGCTTCCGCGTCGGCAGCACCGGTTGCCGCAGCTGATCCGGAGTCTGCGGCTGCTGCCGTGGGCGCCACCGGGGATTCCGGCACGGGCACGATTCTGTTCCAGGAGCCATCCACGAAGCCGGCGACGACTGAGCGTTCGAGCCGCGAGCAACGCGACCTTGCCGCCGCTTTCGTGCCGCTGGTGCAGACGTTCCTGTCCATGCCGCTGGATACGGCTGAGGCGCCGGCGGTGCTGGCCGGGTCGCAAGACCAGTCCGGAAAGGCGTCACCATTGGCGGAGAACCGGGATTTCCTGCGTTCGCTCGACGAAATGCGCGAAGGTCTGGAGGCGCAAAGCCGCCTCGAGGCGAGTGCTGTGGCGGCCTCGGCGACGGTGGCGACAGGTCTTTCGGTGGGTTATGTGGTGTGGCTGCTGCGCGGGGGTGTCGTGGTCAGCACGCTGCTGTCGTCGCTGCCGGCGTGGCGCATGGTGGACCCGTTGCCCGTGCTGGGCCGGATGGACGACGACGAACGGGACGACGACCCGGACGAATCGCTCGAAGCGATGGTGGGAAGGACGAATGCCGCAAGTGAGACTACAAAGTTAGCGCCCTTGCGGGGGCTCGGGCCGGCCCCCTCATCAGACGATTCGTCGAGCGTATGACCGCCGCCGGTCACCTGAGACGTTTCGTGCTTCGCTCAAGAAAGGCTCCCGATTGCCGTTCTAGACGCACGCCGGGAAGGTGCGGAGGGCGTCGTGCTTTGCGCCTGCCGCAGCGGATCGAGGAAAAGCGGCAGCGAATCGAGCGGTGCGAGCTTCTCAAACGCGATGCCGCGCCCTGAGTTTCGGTCGAAAGAATGAATGAGGACAACAGACTTGAACAACAAAAAGCTGGTTCTGGCACTCGTGTTCGGTGCCAGTCTTGATGCCGCTGCCGCGCAGCCGCCGCTGCGCTGCGTGATCGAGCCCGATCGTGTGGCCGAAGTCGGCAGCCCGGTCATCGGGGTCCTCGAGACTGTCCTCGTCGAGCGTGGGGACTTCGTGCGCCAGGGCCAGTTGCTCGCACAGCTACGCGCCAACGTCGAGCGCGCCTCGGTGAGTACCGCCGAAGTCAAAGCGCAGGCGGACGCCGACGTGCAGGCGGCGTCGGCCAATTTCGAATTCCAGCGCCAGAAGCTCGCGCGAACCGAAGAATTGATGCAGAAGAAATTTGTTTCGGCCCAGGCCT
>JBKJKJ010000154.1:0-7119 GCA_046597455.1 Burkholderiales bacterium | reverse complement strand
CTGCACGGCGGCCTGGCGTCCCAGGCCGGCGTCATGTCGGCGGAACTGGCCGCCAGCGGTTTCGAGGCGAACCCCGACGCGCTCGATGCCCCGCTCGGTTACATCTACAGCGTCGTGGCCGCAGGCAGGATGGAAGGTGTCGATATCGGCAAGGCCACCGCGGACCTCGGGAATTGGCATATCGCGGACACGTGGCGGTTGAAGAAGTACCCGTGCGGGTACATTGCGCAGGGCGCCATCGACGCCGCGCTCGAGTTTCGAAAACAGACCGGGTTGGCGCTCGCGGACCTGACCTCGGTGGAAATTCGGGTGCCGCATCTTCAGCCGTACTTCCGGGTCCGGCCCGCCGGGGAGTTCTCCGGCAAGTTCGGATACGAGTACCCCGTCGCATGCGCCATCCTCGATGGACACGTCGTCAAGAAATCGTTCTCGGACGAGGCGTTCAACCGCGCCGAGTTGAAAACTCACCTTGGGAAGTTCAAGACGGTGGAAGACCCGGCCTCCAAAGAGCACGGGCCGCTGGGCGTGCTGGTTATCGAGGCCCGGGGGAAAACGATCATGCAACCGATCGAAATCCCGCTCGGCGACGCCAAACGGCCGGTCCCGCCCGCGCAGGTCGTGGAGAAGTACATCCACAACGCCGCAGAGGTCGTCGGGACGGACGTGGCGAAGCGCACATCGCGGATGCTGCTCGAGATCGAGACCCTCGCCAGTATCCGGCCCGTTCTGGATTTACTGGCCAGGCGGTCGTCGTAGTACCTGACCTGCAGGCACTACAACGCGGTGTCGCCGCAACATCCTGGATCACACCGACGGTGCTCGGTGCCGGTATTGGTGTATCCGGGCGGCGGAACCCGTGCAAAGATTATTTAGAGTACCAATGCAATTCCCCCGTGCCACAATGAATGCGGTGATGACCACATCGACGGGCACGCAAATGAAGAATATCCGCACGCCGTCACATCGTGTCAGCGCGGCATTGCTCCTGTGCTCATTGGTCTGCGGCGGAACGGCATACGCCGCTTCGTTCGACGATGCGATGCGTATCCTGAACCAGCTCAAATCGGCGATTCCGCCTGCGCCCACGGCGCCTGCGGCCCCGCCGGCAAATACACCGGCGCCTGGCGCCAGCCCCGCGCAGATACGCCCGGCGCCCGGCGCGACAGACAGTGGGCGCTTCAGCGACGCGGAGAGAGCCTACGTGCCGGCGCAGGCGACTGCGCGCGTCGCCGACGGTCCGCGCCGGGCCATGATGGCACCTGGCTACGGCAGGAAGCTTTCAACCCCCGGGGACCAGCTGACCATCACCAATCCGTACCTCGACCTGAAGCAGGTGTTCTTCGCGAGACTGACCGAACTGCACTACGCGGCCGATGGCGGACTGATCGTCGGGGGGCGCGTGGAGCTGGACAAGGAAATGCAGGCGCTCGGAACGGGATATTGGCGCATCGCACCCGACGGCGCGATCACGCCGTTGCACACGCGCAGCACCAGGACCTATGGAAAAACCTCCGGGACCAAGTGCGACGCGCCGTATGGAAGGACTCATCTGGAGCCCGAGAATTTCTCGCCGGCCCTGAACGGCAGCGTGGTGAAAGGCATCGATTACGCCGTGGTCAGAATCGAATCCGACGGGTACGTGCGGCGCATTGCCGGCGCCCCTTTCTCCTGCGAGGAAAATGGCAATCCGTCGCTCGTGAAGGGCTTTGTGGACGGCCCGGCAGACACGGCGCGTTTCGACATGGTTTCGCGCGTGATGTCCGACCCGCACGGCAACGTCTGGGTTGTCGACCAGCGTGGATGCGCGCTGCGACGCATCTCACCCGACGGGCAGGTGACGACCGTGATTGCGCCTGAACAAGCATGTGGCAAATCGCTGGCGCCTGAAGACCGGGTGGGATTGCACGAGCTCGCTTGGGATACGGTCCGCGGCGAGTTGGTCAGCTCCGCGAGCTTTTCCGTGGCCATGCCGGTGCACAACCTCTACAACACGGTGTGGCGCATCCGGCCCACCGGTGAGTTCAGGCGCGTTCTGTACAGCCACAAGGTGGGCCGGATCAGCCCGGCGAAGCATCTGCTGGACGGCATTTGGTCTCTCACGGTGGACCCCCACGGACGCATCCACGTCGGCAGCGCGATCATGGCCCGCGAGAGCTCGGCCGTGCTCGCAGTCCTGCGCGTCGATGAAGCGGGCGCTACGGTCGTGCGCGTCACCGGCGCGAGTCCTGCGAGGAGCCAGCTCTCCGACGACGAGCCGCAGGACGGTCCCGCCGGGCGTGCACGGTTCCGTTGGTTGAAGAGCCTGTCCTTCGCCCCCGACGGCACGCTTTACATACGTGACGAGCATCTGGTGCGCAAGCTCGATCGGAGCGGCGAGGTCACGACGTGGGCATTCTGAGCGCCGGCACCGAACAACTACACCGCGAAGGATTTCCAGCTCAGTACAAGATGCTCGCCCATTCGCACACGTTGTAGCTGTCGGCCGGACCGCATTCGGAGAGCGGCTCCTTCAACCGCGACAGCACCGGTTTCCCGGCCCTTCTCGCGACCCGCGCAGGCTGCCGAGAAGCAATGGAAGTTGCGCGCACGGGGGGCGGGGGCGGAACCGGTCGCGTCGCAGAATCGCGAACCCCGCATCGCTGCTACTTCACTTCCCTGAGATGTCGCATCGCCGGACCCAGCGCCTGTTCATCTTCGGGATACACAGGCTTGCCTTTCAGATAGGGGCCGAGCTGTTCGAGCTCCTGGGGGGTGATGTCCAGCCGCGGGTCGAAGCGCAAATTGCGGGCAAGCGGAACTGTTCGAACCGAGGGTTTGCGCGAGATCGTCTCGTCGCCTGTTGTCGGCGCAGATGGCGTCTCTGCGGCATTGCTCGCGCTCGCCAGCAGCGCAAGTGTGAAGATCATCCGGCGCACCACTACCCTCCTTACTCCACCCGCATCCTGGCGAACCTGACCACTTTCGCCCACTTGTCGATCTCGGCGCGCACGTAGGCGGCACACGCTTCCGGGGTGCCGCCGAGCAACTCGGCGCCCTCGGCGACCAGTCGACCGCGCAACTCAGGCAGCGCGAGTATGCGGTTCACCTCGGCATTGACCTTCGCGATGATCGGGCGCGGCGTCTGCGCCGGCGCGGCGATTCCCCACCACGATCCCGACTCGAAACCGCGGACGCCGCTCTCGGCGACCGTGGGCAGCTCCGGCGCGGCCTGCGAGCGCGTCGCGCTCGACACCGCAAGCGCGCGCAACCGGCCCGCGCGCGTGTGCGGCAGCGTGGAGATCATGTTGCCGAATATTGAATGCACCTGTCCGCTGAGAAGGTCGGTGAAAGCCGGGGCGGCGCCCTTGTACGGAATGTGCGTGATATCCACGCCGGCGAGCGTCTTGAAGAGCTCCATGCCCAGATGCTGCGGCCCGCCGACGCCGGTCGAGGCGTAGTTGAGCTGGCTGGGCTTCGCCTTCGCATAGTCGATGAATTCGCGGGTGGTGCGCGCCGGCACCGACGGATGCACCGTCAGGATGCCGGGGACCGACGCCAGTAACACGACGTGCTCGAAATCGCGCCTCACGTCGTAGCCGAGCTTCGTATACAGGGTCGCGTTGACCGTATGCGCCAGTGCGATCTGGATCAGCGTGTACCCGTCGGGCGCCGCGTGCGCTGCCAGTTCCGCAGCGATGTTGGTGTTGCCCCCGGGACGATTGTCGATGACCACCTGCTGACCCCAGGCTTCGGCGAGCTTCTGGGCGACCATGCGCGCCACGGTGTCGGCGCCGCCGCCGGGCGGATAGGCGACGACGAGGCGGATCGGGCGCGTTGGATACGCCTGCGCTGCCGCGGGTCCGACAGCCCCCGCCAGGACCGCGGCGGCCATCGTCATCAGAGCAAGCTGAATGCATCGATTCATGTATCGAATCATGTCCGTTCACCGTTCCTCATCGCTGATCTCGATTGCGCTCGCGGTGCCGACCGCGAGGCCCACGGCCAGACATATCCGACCAAGCCGACACGCCTCATCGTCGCGTCATGGGTGGGCGGCGGGATCGATCTGATCGCGCGACTCATGGCTCCCCCTTTTTCGTTTACTGCGGCTCGATACCGGCCGTTTTTACTATCTTCGCAAACTTGGCGACTTCCGACCTGAAAAACGCGCCGTACTCGGCGGGCGTGCTGGTGCTGATGTCGAGACCCTGCTGCACGATACGCTCCGCGATTTCGGGGGCTCGCACCGCTTTCACGATCTCAGCGTTCAGCCTGTCGATCACGTTCTGCGGCGTGCCCGCGGTCGTGAACACACCGAGCCAGTTATCCACGACCACACCCTGAACGCCCGCTTCGCCGAAAGTCGGCACCTCCGGAGCGATAGCGGAGCGTTTCGCCGAGGCGACGGCAATCGTGCGCAGCCTTCCGGCTTTCACGTGCGGGAGCGCGGGCGAGATCCCGAGAAACATGAACTGCATTTCGCCCGACAGGAGTGCCGTGGTCATCAGCCCGCCGCTCTTGTACGGGACGTGGATGAATTTCACACCCGTCACGATCTGGAAGAGCTCCGCGACGACGTGCTGAGGGCTGCCCGTTCCGAATGAGGCGTAGCTCAACCCGCCCTGCTTCGTCTTGCCGAGCGCCACGACTTCGCCGAGCGTCTTCGCCTGGGTGTCGGCGTGCACGAGCAGGAACAGCGCCTGGTTCGCGACCAGCGCGATCGGCTGGAGGTCTTTCGTCGCATCGAACGGCAGCTTTTTGTAGAAAGACGGCGTCGTCGCGAGCGGCGCGGTCGCCATCAACGTCGTGTAACCGTCCTTCGCCGCCTTCGCGACGACGTCCGCGCCGATCACACCCGCCGCACCGGCACGGTTGTCGACGATCACGGGCTGCCCCATCTGCTCGGTCAGCTTCGGCCCCACGATACGCGCGAGGATGTCCGGCGTTCCGCCCGGTGCCGCGCCTACGACCATGCGTATAGGCTTGGTCGGATAGGCGCCCGATGCTGGCGTAGCGGTCTGCGCCGGCGCAGCGCCCGCGCCCAGCGACATCACACTGCCTGCGACTATCGTTGTGATCATTATGCGCATTCGCGTTCCTTACACAGGTGCGTGGCGACGCACTGCCGTTGTCATTCTGGTGGACGACCCACGCGACGCGTCGCAGCTCTGGCCGGCCATCTCCAGAATAGGCAAAGCCGAGTCGCCCATCGACCTGCGCCAGCGCGCCGGTGTGCGGGCCCAGCAGCCAGACTCCGAGCTGGCCGGCCATCTTACGTCGTTTCGCCGCCGGTCACCCGGTCGGGAAGCCCGTCCACGGCCAGGGTGCCCCCCCAAGGCGTGAAGCACCCGCAGGATGTTTTCCAGACGCCGGGTGGGTTTCAGGAAAGTTTCGCTGTCGCCAGCGTCAGCCGTCCACCGCGCCCACTTTCATTTCCTCAACCGCGCCGTGGAGCCAACGGTGGAATAGAAAACGGCCATCTGGCGCTAAGCCCAAGCGCACGCACAAGCCGCCGCACTGGGCGCCAGCGCGCGCCTCCCCGGGCTGAGGTACGAGATAATCGCGGCGGTCAGGGCGTGCCGCTTCGGCAGTCCTGATTTCTGCGCCATACACTCCCTGCCCCTACACACGACCTGCACCGGGAACGGCACTGAGTCACCAGGCGAGCTTTCGCAAAAACCTGCCAGCGCTTGAACAGAATCCGGCTGGCGAAGGATCATTACCGTGGAATCACCAGGCGTTACAACTAATACAGCCGGCATGAACAAGGTCGTCGACTCGCCTGCATTTACGCGACACACGCCCATGATGCAAGAGCTAATTTGCTCTATAGGTAAAACGCGGGATTCTGATGACCTACACTGCGACCTATACGGCGGATGAGGCGAAGCGAAACTGCCCCCGAATTGCTCATTTACTTCGTGTGTGATTCAACCCACGCGCTGCAAATTTAGTGCAACGAGTCTCGCGCAACGAACCGCAGGATTTCGATCGGCTATTGCGCGAAATCCGTACGTCCATCTCAGTCCAAATATATTTAGACCAGATGAACTTCGGCTCTCGACCCGAAGCAGCGCTTGAGCGAAGTCTTCATGACGCATTGCATTCCCCTCTGAGAAACGTACGGCTTCGCGCGAACGCCTTGAAACTGTGCGACTATTTTGGCATGGAATATTTCTTATACAGGTCAGCGACGCTTTGTATTGCGTCTTTTGGGACGTCTACTTCTTAACCTCACAATGCCCGAAGTCCGCCACTGCGTTGCATACTCTGGAAACACGGAGATAAGGACATTTCCGCTCATATTGATTTTCGGGCGTGAGTACAACAGCAGCGGTCCGCTTATCCCGAACATCGGGAAATACGACTTTAGAGAATCGCGGGGCGCGAGTTTCTGGAATCGGACTTACACTTTAATCGCTCGTGCTTGTCCAGGAAGTGGTCAGCTCAAGCAACGCTGTAGTGACCTCGGCTCGTCGCCGTTGGTATTCGCCAACGTATCTCCACAGTCCATCCCGAACCAAATTAACGCGAAAGACACGATTCGAGCAGATATTTCTCCGTCTTGCATCTCCGATCACTTGCATCAGGTGTTTGCTCTGCCAATTATCGAAAGGGTGCAAGTCGTTTTGCTTTCCATCGGCTGCGTTTCCTACTTTCCTTCGTCTATTCTCGATTCGTTGACGTCGCAATGCAACTCGCGCCAGATGCATCTCATTAAGCTCCCGTACCTGGGTTCGAGATCAAGCAACCGAGAGGTGGACAAAGCCCTATCCGATGAGGACCGATCGGCTATCCGACGTATCATCTCGACGTTCTTTGAATCAACGAATGAGGGCTAGCTGCAGCGAACGCGATATCGGCGGCATTGCCGCCGATGCGCGCCGCTGAACATGACCTTAAGGCGCACAGGAATTCTCTATGGCGAGGCAATCGAACTCAGCACCGGAATTCGTCCGATACATTGGCCCTGTAATCGAGACGCTTGCTGAACTTGGGGGCTCTGGTCGGCCCGACGAAGTACGCCCCGGTGGCCACCTCAAACTCCTCCACCCGTGGCCGGGTCAAACTCCCCCACCCTTGCGGCGGGACGGATGGGACTTTAGTGGGATGAGGCGCGCTTGGCAATGCGGGCGGCGG
>JBKJKJ010000142.1:0-5742 GCA_046597455.1 Burkholderiales bacterium | reverse complement strand
GAGAAGCTGGCCGACCACCACGGCCAGATTGATTCCTTCCCCGATGATGTCCGTGTCGCGATTGCCGAAAGTCACTTCGAGCTCGACCTCGGGGTAGCGCGCGTAGAACTCGGCGAGCCGCGGCAGCAGGTTGATGCGGCCGAAAAACATCGGGCACAGCAGCGTCACCTTGCCGCGCGGCACCGCCTGCGACTGCTGCAATGCGTTTTCGACGTTCTCGATTTCACTGATCACGCGCCGGCAGCTGGCGTAATACTCGCGCCCGAAGTCGGTGACGGTGATGCGGCGCGTCGTCCTGACCAGGAGTTGCGTGCCCAGTTCGGCTTCGAGGCGGCTCACGTTTTTTGCCACGGCTGACACGGAGACGCCGAGGCGCTGCGCGGCGCTGGTGAAACCCCCCGATTCCACGACGCGCACGAAGGCCAGCATCCCCGACAACTTGTTCATGACCGCCCACGGCGCAACGAAAGAAGCGCTATTGTGCTTGATTCAGCGCCGGATCAGCCGCGCTTCGCTTCGCTGAGGCACATAAATCGGCAGATAAATCGGCAGATTAAATCAGAGCCGTTCGAGCGCGGCCCCGGAAAAGAAACCGCCCGCCACGAACAGCAGTGGCTTGCGTTCGAAATCGGCGTAATCGAGCACCTCACCGATCAGGATGGCGTGATCGCCTTCCGGAACGACGGTGCGAGTGCGGCAGATGAACTGGACCGAGGCGCCGTCCACCACCGGACAGCCGGCGCGAAAACTCTGCCAATCCGCCGTCGGAATACCCATCGACGGCTGTGCGTGTCGCCGGGCAATGTCGACCTGCGAGTCGCAAAGCACGTTCACCGAGAAAAGCTCGCAGTGCGCGAAGCTCGCGTAGCGTGCCGACCCTGCGCGCAGGGTCCAGAGTATCAGCGCAGGGTCGAGCGAGAGCGAAGTGAAGGAGTTGACCGTCATGCTTTGCACGAGGTCGCTGCCGCAGTGGGTGGCCACGACGGTCACCCCCGTGGCAAAACGTCCGAGCGCGCTGCGCAATGCGCGAGGATCCGCGCTCGGCGCCGCGTCGTACGCGGGGGCCCCGGCGCCCGGAAGACGAAGTGCAGCGGCGGGGCCCGCGTGGCTCGTGCGCGCAGCCTCCACGCTGTCGGGCATCAGGCCACAGCCGCCACGGGTGCCGCGGGTGCCGCGGGTGCCGCCTGTTTGGCGGCGCGCGAGGACACATGCGGCATGATTTCCTGAGAAAACTCCAGCAGCGACTCGCGAGTGGCGACCGCGTTGGTGAGCAGCACGTACTCGACGCCGCCTTCGGCGAGACGCCCGAGCTTCTCGTTGATCTCGTCGGGCGAGCCTATCAGTGCGCCGTCGTCTACGAGCGCCTCCGTGGACCCGGGCCGGCGCGCGAGCTCGCCGATGTTCTTCACGGTTTCTGCGCGGCGCTCGAGTGCCTTGCGGCGATCGGCTTCGTTTCTGACGATGTGCACCGCACGTGCGACCGCCACGCGGCTCGCGTCGCGCGGCCGGCCCTGTTTCTCCTGCGTGTCGAGATAGGTGCGCAGGCGCTCGAAAGTGAGGGCCATCGACCCGACCTGGTCGAGCAGCAGGTTGAAGTTGCTGCTCGCCACGCGGGTGATCGACTCCGGGCTGCCGCCTGCCATCCAGATCGGCGGGTGAGGGCGCTGTACCGGCTCGGGCTCGACGACGATCTGGTTGTACTGCCAGCGCTCGCTGTGATGAGAGAAGCGCCCTTCGGTGGTCCACGCTTTGAGCATGAACGCGAGGCATTCATCGAAGCGCGCCTGCGCTTCGACGATCGGGATGCAGAACTGCTCGAACTCGGCTTTGCGATACCCGCGCCCGATGCCCAGATCCACACGCCCGCCCGAGAGCACGTCGAGGGTCGCCACCTGTTCCGCCAGCAGGGCAGGGTTGTGCCAGGGCAGCACGAGTACCGCCGTGCCGAGCCGGATGCGTTTGGTGACCGCGGCGAGGTAGGTGAGCAGGTTGAGGGATGCCGAAAGCTGGCCGACTCCGGTGAAGTGGTGCTCCACCAGGAACACGCTTTCGTAGCCGAGCGCGTCCGCTTCCTTGATGTACTCGATGAAGTCGAGGTAGCCGTGGCTGTCCCCAAGCGGATTGCGCTTCCCGATCTTGCCGCCGCCGAATAATCCGTATCGCATGCTGTTCTCCGTGGAATAGCGCTGATTCTATGGAGAAAGACGGGGCGGATATAGACGCTTGCGGTCGGAGTTGTGTTTCCGTTTGGTCAACAATCGGCCCCCCTGTCGGAGATCATTCCGGTTTGATGCCAGCGGATTTCACCACCCGTGCCCACTTCTCGGTCTCGGATTTGATGTAACGCGCAAACGCTTCGGGGCTGTTGCCGCCCGCGTCGCCGCCATCGGCTGCAAAACGTTCCCGGATTTCCGCCGACTGCAGTATGGCGGTGAGGTCGCGGTTCAACCGCGTGACGATCTCTTTCGGTGTGTGTGCCGGGGCGAGGATCCCGTACCACTGCACGGCTTCGTAGCCCGGCACCCCCGCTTGGGCGATCGACGGCACGTCGGGCGCTACCGCGGTGCGTTGCGCGCTCGTCACGCCCAATGCACGCAGGCGGCCGCTGCGCACGTGCGGGATGCCGGTCAGCATGGTCGCCATCGTGATCGCCACTTGGCCGCCGACCACGTCGATCATGGCCGGGGCAGAGCCTTTGTAAGGGATGTGCACGATCTTGAGCTTCGCCATGCTCAGGAAAAGCTCCATCGACAGGTGCGGGTTGGTTCCGGTGCCCGCGGATGCGTAGTTGAGCTGGCCGGGACGTGCTTCGGCGAACCACATCAGCTCTTTCAGGCTTTTCACCGGCAGCGAAGGATGCACCACCAGAATGTTCGGCGCCGACAGGACCAGCGTGATCGGCGCGAAATCGGTCAGCGCGTTGTACGGCACTTTCTTGAACACGGCTGGATTCGTCGCCAGCGTCGATACGCCCAGCAGCAGCGTGTAGCCGTCGGGTGGCGACTTCGCGACGACTTCGCCGCCGATCATCGTTCCCGCGCCCGCGCGATTCTCGATGACGACCTGCTGGCCCAGGCGCTCCGAGAGCTTCGGGCTGAGGATGCGCGCGATGATGTCGGAGCCGCCGCCCGCCGATGACGGCACGATGATACGCACCGGGCGCACGGGATAAGCCGTCTGCGCGTTCGCGCTCGATGCCGTGACCAGTGCGATCAACGCAGCGCCTGCGAAATATTTGACCATGAGCGTCTCCTCTTCAGACCTGCAATGGTAAAGTAAAAAATCCGAACAACGGCAGGCGTGATAAAGGCAACCATGGATAAGCGCTACAGATTCCTGCTCATACAGGCTTTCCACCTTCCCCGTGAATCGCAGTATCTCCACCGCTCGGTCGAGGGGCCGAAGGAGACCATGCTGATGAACTTCGATGTGGTGAAGCCGCTCCTGGACAACGTTGAGTGGGAGCTGCACCACGGCCCGCTGGCGACGTACGGCGACTGGCCGGTGGAGACGCGCGAAGAGTTCACGCTCGTCGCGGCCGGAAGGCTGCCGATCGTGCGCGCAGCGTGTGAGAGCGGAAAATACAACGGCATTGTGCTCCTCGGCGGCGGCGAGCCGGGCTTCTCCGCTTCACGCGAAGTCGCCCGGGCGTACGGCATTCCGGTGACGGCGTGCGCGTTCGCGCAAATGCACGTCGCCTCGATGCTCGGCAACAAGTTCGGCGTGATCGATCTTGCCGAGAACCACAACATGTATTACTACGACCTCGTGGTCCAGCACCGTTTCACCGAGCGCTGTGCGTCGATCCGCAATATCAATTACCCGCTGCCGCGTCCGCCGAACATGGGTCAGTCGGAAGTGCACCTGGCGAAGAACCGCGCGCAGCGCGGCGAGACTTCGGAAGTCGTCGAGGCGGCGCTGCGTGAAGCGGTCGCCGCCATCGAGGAGGATGGCGCGGATGTGATCACGTTCGGCTGCTCGGCGCTGTTCTGGCTGCAGCCGGTGCTGCAAAAAAGGCTCGCGGAGCTCGGTTGGGAAGTGCCTGTGCTGGAGGGCTACAGTTGCGCGATCACGCTGTGCAAAGGCATGGTCGACCTCGGCGTGGACGCGAGCGGGCTGGTGTATCCCAGCGCGCATCCGAAGAAGTTTCGACGCAAAAAGTTTTTCTGAAAGGTAACACCATGGAAAAAGGCAGCACAACCCGACCGGTCGCTATCGTCACCGGCGCATCGCAGGGTCTGGGCGCGGCGATTGCGCTGAGGCTCGCGCGCGACGGTTACGACGTCGCGGTGACGGAGCTCTCGAAAGAGCCGCTGTCCGCGGTTCAAGCCCGGATCGAAGCCGCGGGTGCGCGCGTGCATCCGCTCGCCCTCGACATCCGCTCGCAGTCGAGCGTCGAAAACGCGATCCGCGATACCGCTGCGGCGTTGGGCCGCATGGACGTGCTCGTCAACAATGCGGGCGTGACGTTGCGGCGCCTGGCGGTCGACGTGACTCGCGACGAGTGGCAGGGCGTGATGGACGTCAACCTGAGCGGGACGTTCTTCATGAGCCAGCAGTTCGCGCGGTATCTGATCGATCGCAAACGCACGGGTTGCGTCGTGAGCCTCGCGTCCACGCACGGCGTGGTCGCGCTCGCGGAGCGTTCGACTTACGGCATTGCGAAAGGCGCGATCATCCACATGACCCGCATGCTGGCTTACGAATGGGCGGAACACGGCATACGCGTCAATGCGATCGCGCCGGGAACGATCGAGACGCCGACACGCGCCGCGTATTTCGAAGACCATCCGGATGCGCGCGTGGCAATGCTCGCCAGGGTCCCGTTCGGCCGATTCGGGACCGAGGACGATGTGACCGGCGCGGTGTCGTATCTGGCGGGCGCCGACGCGGGCTTCGTCACCGGGCAGACACTGTTGATCGACGGCGGTTTGACGACGTATTGATGACGTATTGAACGGGAGCTGGACGTCTGAATTTTCCGCGCACACCCCGGGAGCCCGGCGTGTGCGTTACCGCATGTGGCCGCCGGCAATCATCGTTTGAGCTGGAAGACCGCTTCGACTTCCACCGCCGAATCCATCGGCAGTGCCGAGACGCCGACGGCGGTGCGCGCGTGCTGTCCGCGCTCGCCGAACACTTCAACCATCAGGTCGGACGCCCCGTTCACCACTTTCGGATGCTCGAAGAAGTCGGGCGGGCTGTTTACGAAACCGCCCAGGCGCACGCACCGCTCCACCTGGTCGAGGTCTCCGCCGCACGCCGCTTTGAGTTGCGCGAGCAGGTTCACAGCACACAGCCGCGCCGCTTTCGCGCCGTCCTCGACGCTCAGGCCGCCACCGACCTTGCCGGTGTATTTCATTTTTCCCGCTTCGCGCGCCACCTGTCCCGCCATGAACACCAGTTCGCCGACCACGACGAAGGGAACGTAATTGCCGCCCGGGGCGCCGGGAGGCGGCAGCGTGATGCCCAGCTCGCCCAGGCGTTTATCTACGTTGGAAACCATCTTGAGTCCTGTTTTCGAGAGTAGCGTCGTAGTATAAATGAACCCTCACCCGAACCGGGGTGTCGGGCGGTCACGACAAACGAACTCATCAGAACGGGCGCTGTCTGTTCCGGGTCTTCGTCACCGCATCGCGTCCCATGAACTTCATGAAGCACAATTTCCGGCACCCTTTACTTTGGCTCAGTCTCGGATGGGTGCTCATCGCCACCATCATTTACCTCTCACTCGCGAAGATC
>JBKJKJ010000568.1:0-18104 GCA_046597455.1 Burkholderiales bacterium | reverse complement strand
CCCGCGGGCAGTGGCGCATTGCGCTCATATTTTCCGCTCAACAGGCCCGCGGCCAGCGGCGTGTGCGGTATCAAACCCAGCCCGTAGGCCTGCATCGCCGGCTGCAGCGTGTTCTCGATCCCGCGTTTGAGCAGGTTGTACTCGTCCTGACAGGTTACGAAGTGATTCAGGTTGTGATGCGTCGCCGTCCACTGCGCCTCGACCACCTGCCATGCCGCAAATGTCGAGCAGCCGGTGTAGCGAACCTTTCCGGCCCTGACCAGATCGTCGAGCGTACGCAGCGTTTCCTCGATCGGCGTCAGCGGATCGGGGCGATGGATGATGTAAAGATCGATCCAGTCCGTCTTGAGCCGTCTCAGGCTCGCCTCGACGGCCGACAGGATGTAGCGGCGCGAGGCGCCCTTCAGCGTTCCGGCCTCGTCCATCGGCAACCCGCATTTGGTCGCCAGCACGATGTCTTTGCGCCGGTCGCCGAGACATTCACCAAGAATTGTTTCGGACTCACCACGATTGCCGTAGGTGTCCGCCGTGTCGATCAGCGTAATGCCCAGGTCGAGCGCCTTGTGTATGACCTTGCGCGAGGCCTCCAGATCAATACGGGGACCGCCGAAATTGTTGCAGCCGAGCCCCACCACGGAAACCTTGAGACCGGATCTGCCCAGATTGCGGTGCTGCATCGCGTTTGCCTTTTTTATGGTTTAAACGCCACCGGTTTGGTGTCGCCGCCCGCAGGCAAGCCGCGAAGGAACTGCTGGCAGGAGACGCGAACGACTTGATT
This sequence comes from Burkholderiales bacterium, assembly GCA_046597455.1. Classification (GTDB taxonomy): domain Bacteria; phylum Pseudomonadota; class Gammaproteobacteria; order Burkholderiales; family SG8-41; genus JAQGMV01. Next base: position 17,326 of record JBKJKJ010000568.1, on the reverse strand, counting down.
TACGGCTTTCGGTCCCGGCATACAACCCGGATCGCGACTTTGCGAGAAGAGTAGTCTAGCGCAGCGTTGCTCGTAACGGCACGCCGGCATGAGCGCCAGGCGCGTGGATTGACTGCGGCAAACGGGATCGGAACACTCTCGAAGTGTGATTGGTTTACTGGGCTTGATCCTTTGGTGAAGGTCTGACGGGTGCAAGTGCTTCGAGATTCGGTGTGGCGGGACTGGGAGGGGACGGTGTTCGGATGAGCATGCTTACGGAATACTATTTCCAGCCCGACGCCCCTGATCCGGTACTGTGCGAGGCGGAAGTCCTGCGATGTATGCGCCGCTTCGTGCCCGGCGCCAGGGCTGTGACCGCAGTCGACGAATCCGGCGGCGAGGCGCGCACGTATACGGTCGATGAGGCTTTCATACTCAAGGTTCAGCGACCGCAACAATTGCGCGTGAGCACCAGCCTGGCCCGGGAAGTTTTCTATCTGAACCAGTTGGCGGCTGACGCTCCCGATCTGCCCGTCCCGCGTGTGCTGGGCTATTCGCGCGAGACCCACCTGCTCGAGTACAACATTCAGACGCGGATGCCGGGCGTGGCTGTCGCCAATGCCACGCTCACGCCCGAAAGGCGGCAGCAGGCAATTTTCTCCGTTGGGCAGCTGCTGCGCCGACTCCACGGTATCGCGCAAAAGCCGTTTCATGACAGTGCGCACTTCCCCGCGGACCGCACTGCTGCCGATTTCGAGGCGCGCCTTGCCGAATACTTCGACGTCCTCGCCAGGCGGCTGAGAACGGATAGGCGCGCCTGGCCTCTCGACATCGCTTTTGAGACGGTGCGGGAACGCACGCTTGCAGCCCTGCCCGACCCGGAGGAATTCGTCGCACTGCACTCGAATCCCGGGCCACCGCATTGCTTCGTCGATCCCGGCACTGGGCGTTTCACCGGCTTGATCGATTTCGGTGATGCCTATATCAGCCACCCGGCGCTCGATCTTTGGCGTTGGCGCTGGCCCGCCGAGCGCACGGCCGCACTTGCCGGCTACACCGCCGATGCGCCCGTGAGTACTGCTTTCATGCAGACCTGGAAGGCCGTCAGCGTGGTCGCTGCGGTCATGCTCGTTGCGTTTTTCCCTGCGCGTGAAGGCGAAGCGGTCGCCGATTTGAAACGCGCTCTGGGCGACCTGTGATCAGTGCGACTCACTGCGGAGTATCAGCCATGGCGCTCCCGACGATTCCACTGACATTCTGATGAACACGAACGTGCTGTGTCAGCCCGAGCCCCTCGCGCCGACTTCGTATCAATACGGCGAGTAAAGACTTCAGCGCCCGATAAACTCTGCGGCATCGGATCGCTCGCTCAACGAGGAGAAGAGGTGATGCAATTCAGAATCTTGACCCTGCGGCTCGCGGGGGCCGCAGCGCTCATCGCGTTCTCCGCTTCGGCTGCGGCACAGCAGAATTATCCCAACCGGCCGATCCGCTTCATCATTCCGAATGCGCCCGGAGGCGCAACCAGCATCGCGGCGCGCCTCGTCGGCGACAAGCTGACGGCGGCATGGGGGCAGCAGGTCATCATCGACAACCGGCCCGGCGGCAACAACATCGTGGCCGGCGAAACGCTACAGCGGTCCGCGCCAGATGGCCAGACGATTCAGCTCGTAACCGCTGCTCACGTCCTCAATCCGATCGTGCACCCGAATCCGCAATACGACGCCTTCCTGAAGTTTCCCCCCGTCGCAACCCTGGTGAGCACCGAATACATACTCGTCGTGAACGCTGCGGTGCCTGCAAATAATCTTAGGGAGTTCGTTGCGCTCGCCAAGGCGAAACCCGGTCAGCTGAACGCAGCGGTATCCAACGTCGGCGGCATACAGCATCTTGCGCTCGAATATTTCAATGTGCTGGCAGGCGTCAAGCTGCAGGCGATCCCCTACAAAGGCGGCGGCCCGGGAATGACCGATCTCATCGGCGGTCAGGTCCAGCTCGCCTTCAACAACACGCTCACCCTGCTGCCGCACATCAGAAGCGGCAAGATCAGGGCGATCGGTGTGGGGGGCGAATCCCGGCTCTCCATCCTGCCGCAATTGCCGACATTCGCGGAGGAGGGGCTTCCCGGGTATAGCGTGAAAAACTGGTTCGGGGTGGTGGTGCCACCGCGCACGCCGAAAGGAATCATCGACAAACTGGCTGGCGAGATCGTGAAGATTCAGGGTCTGCCCGACTTCAGGGAAAAGCTTGCCGACCAGGGTGTGGAACCGTTCATCAACGGGCCGGATCAGTTCGCTGCGTTGATCAGGACCGAGTCTGAAAAGTACGCGAGGATCATCAAGACCGCGAACATCAAGCTGGAGCCCTGAAGCGGCGGTTGTTCACCGCTGAAACGCACGTCCGTGCGGTGCCTGGAAAAATCAACGCGGCCGTACCGTGCCGATGCTCAAGGCTTCACAGCCATCCGGGCTGAACCGCTGCCGACGCGCTTCACTTCGATGGCATCGGCTTACGTAGAGAACGTATCGGGATTGCGTCGTCACCGCGTTTTTCGCAATGACCCGGAGGTGTCATCGCGAGGCGCAGCGCGACGTGGCGATCTCGTGGCGCACGTCAACGCTCTGATTCAGACGCCAGGACCAGATTTCTCAAAGCCGTGGCACGCACCAGCGACAGCCACACGTACGCGAGCACGATCACTGCGCCGCCTGCGAGTGCGAGGCGCGGACCCACCAGTGAGCCTGCGATATTCAACAGGAATCCGCTCAAGAAAATCAGGCTCCATACCAGGGCGAAGACGCTCATCACCCGCCCGCGGTAACGGTCCTCTACCGTGGTTTGCAGAATCACCTGCACACAGGTCAAAAAATAACCGTGGGAGAGGCCGGCGAAAAAGATCATGCAAAACGATAGCCAGTACCAGTCGCTGAGGGCCAGGCCTATCAATGCCACGTTGTAGGCGGTGAGGGCGCTCACCATAACGTTTCGAGGGGATACGCGCAGCTGCAACCAGGCGTAGGTCAGCATGCCCGTCAATGCGCCAACTCCGGCGGCCGAGACGAGGAACCCAAGGCCCCGCGCATCGACGCCCAATACATCCTTGGCGAATACCGGAAGCGTGTGCAGGTAACCCATGGCCAGGGTGGCGTTGAGCAGCGCCGCGCCGATGACCTTGGCGAAAACTTCGTTGCTGCGTATGTATTCAAGGCTGTCGGCGAGGTTCTTGAGCAGAGTGCCATGCGTAGGCACGTTGCCGCGCGCGGGATGCACCAGGAACAGCGCGGCGATCATGGTGCTGACACTTGCTGCGGACACGAGAAAAGTGGTTGGCGCACCCGCCGCCGCAATGAGAAAGCCTGCGATCGAGGGCGCAATCACGCGGCTGCTGCCGAAAGCCATCGAGATCAGCGGCACTGCGGAACGCAACAGCGGCCGGGGCAGCAGGCGCGGGAAAAACGACGCGCGCGCGGGCTCGTCGATGGCGCTCGCCGTGCCCAGCAGAAACGCCCCCAGCGCGAGGTGCCAGAGCTGCGCCACACCGAACATCACCGCCACGCCGACGAGCACCATTCCGGTCGCGGAAACGATCTGCGCGCCACCGATGAGCCTGCGCGCATCCACGCGATCGGCCAGCACGCCGCCCAGTAGCGTGAGGGCGAACTGGGGTATGAAACCGCAAAGATGGATCAGGCCCAGTTGCGCCTGCGATCCCGTGATCTCGAAGACGAGCCACCCCAGCGTGAACGCAAACATGTGCTGGCCGATAACCTGCGTGACCAGGGCGAACCAGTAAATACGAAAGTCGCGCACCTTCAGCGCGAGGAGGGGATGGGCTTTTCCTTCGGGTGACGCGGTTCCGATTGTCATGTCCCGAGGTTACCGCAGCACCCATTGACCGCCTATCGGCCCCGGTGCGAGCGAGTCCAGCGCCTCGCGAGCTCCAGCACGTCACCGGCCTTCGCGGCCGTCGTGCTCGAGCTGTTTTATCTTCGATAGCACGGAACCGATCGGACACGAAGCATTGCGCGACGAAGCCCGGCACGCCGCCCCCGCAATCCTGGGACTGTTCGGAAACCGCGACCTGCGACGTCACCCGGTAGTCGACTGTTGGCGCACGCCGTGGGGTAGTATGTGCGGCGTCGTAGCGTCCCGCAGCGCTACGAACGGTTCATTTAAAAGTTAATTCCATCGTCATCCGATGACGTTTATGACAGGACATACCGATGCGATTCAATCGCCTTCCCGCAGTGGTGATGGCTGGGGCGCTCGCCGCAGTGGCCGGCACCGCTCAAGCCGAGCTCACCTTCAATGCGGGCGCCAGGGTGTCCCACGACAACAACGCCAACGGTTCGCCCGACTCGCCAACCAAAGCGAATCAGCATAGCGACAGCTACCTGACACTGAGCGCTTCTGCGGTGTACTTCACGCCGCTCGATGCCGCGCAAACCACTTATTTCATCGGTCAGATCGGCGGGCTCACTTCCGCTTACAACAAGTTCAACAACCTCAACAGTTCGATGGTGGTGGCCAGCGGCGGGCTCTACAAGCAGCTTTCCCCTACCTGGTCCGGTCAGGTGACGGGTCGCGGTTTCACCCGCGATACCCGGCAGAGCGAGCGCGACTCCAACGGCTTCGGCGGGACACTGGAAATCAAGAATCAGTTGAGCCCGACCGTGTGGGTCAAGGGGGTTGCCGACTACGAGGACAGCAAAGCCAATCTCCGTGCCTACAGCTATACCGGTAAAACCTACGGCTTGAACTTGGGATACCTGCCGCTCAAAGACACATTCATCAACGTTGGGTTCAGCCACGCCACGCGTGATTTCAGGAGCGTTACTGCTTTCGTCAGCAAATCGAAGACGCTCTTCGTCGAGGCGACGCAGCGGCTTGCGAAGAACTGGTACCTGAACGTCGGCTACGCCTATGGGCGCAACGATTCCAACATCGCCTCAACGGCCTACACCAACCACGTTGTGTCGGCTGGCGTGAGCTTCAGCTATTGATCGACCCCATCTCCTAATGCGCGTATACCTGGTGTGGAGTCGGCAGAGGTAATGTCTCCTGCGCCCGGTGCTCGCCTCCAATTAAAGGTGTTTTGAAATGAATATCAAAACTGCGGTTTTGGCAGCGGCATACGCCTTCATCTCCATCGGCACCGTCGCCGCGGCGGACCAGCCTCAACGCGAGCAGGCGGGCAGCAGCCCCGCGGCGGGTCAGACTGCACCCACCCCGGTTACAGGCTTCGGCAGCGGCACGGGTATGGGCCCTGGCGGCGGCGCAGGCAGCGCCAGCAGCCTCGGCGGCGGCTTCGGTTCGCCACTCAGCGGCAGCGGCTCAGGCAGCCAGAGCTTTGGCGGCGGCTTCAATCAACAACGTACGCCCGGCTCCGGGCCGCTTTCCTCCAACCCTGCAGCGAGTCCAGGCGGCGGACCGGCGGGTGCGAAGCCGTAGCCCATAAGAATGGCGTCACACCGACACCGAGACCAGGGGAAAACGCTCGTTAAACATCGCGACGAACCAGTCGAGGAAGTCGAACGAGCCGCCCACACAAAAAAACGAGGAGCAATGAAATGAACGATCACGCTCGCCTCACGACGAAGACAGGCCGAAAAATGCTACCGTCCGCAGCGCTCGCGCTTGCCGTGGGGCTGACCTTGGCGTCGGCGGGTACGGCGGTGCTGGCCACACCCAACCTCATTCCCGGTGTTGAAATCCTCTACACGAAGAACCTTGGCCCCAGTTCGGTCGTCGTGCCCGACCCGTCGGGCAACTTCTCCCTGCGGCTGACGGAGCGTGGCAACTACACCATCTCGACCGTCTGCCGGCTGCCAGGCGGCTGCCTGCCCCATAAGCTCTCGGGCACAACATTGAAGCCCGGCGCTGAGGGGGACGGGCCGGGGATCATCGCGATCCTGATCGGTCTCCTCCTACCAGCGCAGAAAGCCAGCGCCGCAAACATGACCTTCGATTTCACCGTCGGCGAGCGCGGGGTCGTCCTCAACGGTCAGTTCCAGGACGCCGCCGGCGTTCGCATCGTCCCCGCGGATGTCAGTGGGGATGGGGTTCAGGCACGCACAGCCGCCTCAACGAAGTCAACCGGAGAAACGCCGCATAAAGTAGCTGAAAACGAATCGCCGCGCCCGACAGCGCGAGGTCACATATCAGGTAGTTCGACCGCTGCCCCAGATTCGTCGCAGCAATCACCAGAAGGGCCCGCTCCCCGTGCAGTTGGCGGAGACGCAAAACGTCCCGGCGAATTACGTGTAATCAACAACAGCGAAACCGACACGGCCACTGTTGAGGGGATCGGCGGCCAGGGCGGAGGTCGGTACACCTTTAAACCGACCTTAAGGCCCTCGTCGCCGGGCACTGGCTCGGCCGCGGTGGAAAGCAGCAACCGGGATCATATCGATCAGGACGCCCAGGACGACATCAAGAAGAGAACCGCCGTGCGAACGGGCGACCCAAGCGCAGGGGTCGTTCCTGCGCCGTCACAGCCGATAGCGAACCTCGAAGTCAAACTGGGGAAGAACCCCGGCGGCAGCGATGTGCCCACCGCCAGCATTTCCCAGTCCGGTGTCGTCATTGCCGCGGAAATCGTGGCCTCCTCCAGGACGGACAGTCAGGGAAATTTCCACTTCGACAAACTGCCTGCCGGGATTTACGAACTCTCGCTCCCCGGCCTGCCTTCCAAATCGATCACGGTCGGTGCCCATGGAGTCTTAAACGGCAAGGCGTTGCGCCGCAGTGACGGCACCATTGACGTCTGGGACGATACCGACATCGTTCACGTCACCACCGCTAAAGGAGGTAACGAAGAGATAAAACCCGGCATCTCGGATCAAGCCGCCGCCGGAGGTCTCATCGCATATAGCGCCGCTCCGCGTCCAGAAAGCGGAGTTGGCAAGCTCCCGGGCTTGGCAGGCGATCCCATTGCCGGCGTCAAAGTCAGACTCGGGAAGAATCCCGGCGGGAGCAATGTGCCCAACGCCACGATTTCCCAGTCCGGAGGCACTTTGGCCATGGAAATCGTGGCCTCCTCCAAGACGGACAGTCAGGGGAATTTTCACTTCGACAAACTGCCTGCCGGGATTTACGAACTCTCGCTCCCCGGCCTGCCTTCCCGATCGCTCCTCGTCGGCGCAGATGGAGTGGCGGCCGGCAAGGTAATGAGAGGCTCCGACGGCAGCATGAGCATCTTCGATCGATGGGGAGTCGCCGCCTCGCAAACGGGCGCAATCGTAAAACGTGTGTTTCCAAAAGTAGAAATCCCCGAAGAACCCGTCGGTTTCGGCAGTGGCAACACCCTGGGTGCCGGCCCTGGCATGGGTGGACCCATGCTCCCGGGTGCCGGCCCTGGCCTGGGTCCGATGGGCCCGGGTGCTGGCCCCGGCATGGGCGGCCCCATGGGCCCTGGTGGCGCCATGGGGGGGCGGCGTTAGCGTCCTTGAGGAGTTTGCGCTGAATGTCGGTGACCAGGGCTGAGGTGGCCTCGACTTCATGAGCGAGGCAGGATCGGCGTGGTGTGGCGGGTGAAGTAGGAGAAGCTCGTCGAATGTCCCGCGCTCTATCACGTGGACGACGTTCGCCGCTCGCAGAGTCGGTATTCGTGCACGTAGCAGACTGAGAGCAGCAGAAGTTCCGCTTTTCGAGTCGAGCACTTACTACGCCCTGCTTGCGCCCGGACTCACGCTCCGGCCAATCATCGGACGAGCTGCTACTCGGCGGCCGGCGGCGCCGCGCAGACCTGCTCGTAGCGATAGCGCTGCTTCAACAGTCCGTTGTATTCGTAGACGTCCAGCGTTCTTTCATAAGCGGCAGGCGTGATTTCCACATGCCGCGTCCAGCAGCCCAGCCCCTGATACGTGGCGATGCAGTCGGCGAGAACGCTTTCATCGGTATCGGGGAAATACGGTTTCTCCGCCCTCGCGATCTCGGCAGCCGGCGTATCGTTCATATAGGCCCGGGTCTTCCTGTAGGCACGTATGAATGCCTTCGCCATATCCGTCTCGAGCCAGTCACGCGTCGCCGCAAGGCTGGAGAAACCGCAGGGGCCGATCTGCTTGCCGACCTGCGCCACGACATGCCCGATGCCATCGGCTTGCAGTTGCTGCGGAAACGGGCCTTGCTGCTGGACATACTGTCCCTGACCCTGGCGGAAAGCCTTGTCGATCTCGCCGGCGCTGCCGAAGGCGATGGGTTTGATCCTGGCGAAGTCGATGCCTGCCTTGTGGCACGCGTACTTGAACATGTCGAGCGGCTGGCCCCCCTTGAACATGACGACTTCGGCGCCTTCCAGCTTTTTCCACGTGAAGGCAGGATCGGCCTCGCGTCCGGTCAGAAAGAACCCGTCCATCTCGTTGATCTGGGCGAAGTGAACTGCGCTCGGCGTCTCTCCCTTGTTGAGTGACGTGAACCCTTGGCTCAGGGCGGATTGAACAATGTGTGCCGAGCCATCGTTCAAGGCCGCAAGCGCGGAGACACCCGGGGGCGCAACCGACCACTCCGGATCCAGGCCTTCCGCCTTTAGAAATCCGCCTGACATCGCAGATATGAGCGGTGAGTAGAACGCGGAAAACAGCGTGAACTGGATGCGGATCTTGTCCAAGTTGCGATACTCCTTCTTGCCGATGTTACATCAGTCCTCGAGGGGGCAGACCCCTGAGCCTCACCAATCCCGCCTGTCACGCTTTGGGCGCCTCGTTCACCCGCTCGGGCTCGACGCCTTTGTAGAGGATGCCGCGCTTCAGCTCCACGTTGCGGCGCACGCGCTCGAAGTCTTCCTCCAGCAGTCGGCCCGTCGGTGGAGGTGCCACGTCGAAGTTCCCGTAGTCGTCTTTGCCGCTCACGTGCGCAACCATCAGCTTCTCGCCTGAAACCTGCTTCATCGATGGGGCAACGTAGCGTAAGGCCGCACCGATGCGGCGCGCGCTCGTCCCGTTGGGCCCCGAGGCATGGAACATGTGGCCGTGGTGGAAAGACGCCTGGCCCGCGCGCAGCACGACATTCATTGCACTCGCTTCGTCCACCTCGACTGCGATTTCCTGGCCGCGCGTGAGCAGGTTGTCCTGCGCGAACGAGTCGACGTGCGGCACGACTTTCTTCGCGTGACTGCCGGGCACGAAGCGCATGCAGCCGTTTTCGACATTCGCCGACGTCAATGCGACCCACGCCGTGACTTCCTGATCGCCGTCGAGACCCCAGTAATTCAGGTCCTGATGCCAGCTCACGTAGCTCCGGGAATTCGCTTCCTTGATGAATAGCCCGCTGCCCCATGCGAGGATATCGGGGCCGATGATCTGCGACACGGCCTCAATGAGGCGCGGGTGACGGACCAGCCGGGCAAACGAGGGCAGCAGTTGAGCCGGAAAGCTGCGCAACATCGAGAGTTTTGCGCGATCGCCGGCGACTTCGGCCTCCGCGGCTTCGAGGTCTGCAAGCAGCTCGGCCGCCTCGGCCTCGCTGATCACGTCATACGGGAAGAGGTAGCCATCCTTCGCATAGGCGCTCGCGAGCGTTGTGGCCATTGCGGGAGAGCGGCGCATGTCGTTCATGAATGACCTCCTCGAAAGCGTTGCGAACGAGTATCGCATCGTGAATTACAGGCGGTCAAACGAGCCTCGTTCTGCGATCAGCGTCAGCCCATGCCGCGGCGCGATGTCACCGTCGCGCTGAAGAACCGCCGCCGACCGCAATCACTCTTTTGGGCGATGGCTGTCAATTGGTTTCCTGTGACACACTTGCTGGCCGTGCCGAGGGATGAGCGGCCCGGAACTGCGTCAGTGAGCGCCGCGAAAGGGAGGCCCCGATGATGATCCGAATCGGTCTTGTTGCGTGCGGAATGTTTCTATCGGGATGCATGCAACTGCCGCGTAGCGACGCCGTTTTCGTAAGGCAGCTTTCGAGCGTCGAAGCGCTTGCGCTCGCGAACGCAGGACGGCTGACGTTCCTGGATGTTCGCTCGGAAGACGAGCGGCTGTCGGGTGTGGTGCCAGACGCGAAGGTGGCTTTGTTCGGACCCCGCGACCCGGCCCTGTGGATGCTGCGGAAAGCTTCGACATCCGAAGTGAACCGCTTCGTGGCCGAGGTGAACGAGTCTTTGCCCGATAAACGCACTGCGATCGGTGTCTTCTGTAACGTCGGCGCGCGCTCGTACGTCGCAGCGGGTGTCCTGACGCAGAATGGCTACCGCGACGTCGTCACGGTCGCCGACGGTTATCTGGGCAACCGGCAGGGCGAGGGCCTGGAGGCCCAGCTGCTGTCGAAGCGTTAGGGACGCTCTATTCAACCTCACGGTCGTGACAGAACATCTGCTTGAAGTGCAAGAGCTATTGTGGTTAGACCTGAGGCACGAAGGTAAATCTGCGAATGGGAGGATGCAATGAAAAAACTACTGCTTATTTGCATGCTGCTGCTGGATTTCACGAGCGCGCACGCACAACAGGATAGCGTCGAACAACCCGCAGTGAAGGTCGGTGATCGATGGGCCTATGAACGTCGAGACCTCCTTACCGGACTGGTAACGCAGACCTCGACAGTTGAGGTTATCGCTGTAGAGGCCGATATGGTGCGAACCCGAAACACGACTAATGATAGCGGTGTCACCGAGGACAATGTCTACGACGCGCAGGGGAACGCGAGGCATGTGGACGGCAGAAGCTATACGCCTTTCAGACAGTTCTATTCATTTCCCATGCATGTTGGAAAAACCTGGGCGAGTAAGGTGGTATACCCGAATCAGCGCGGGGACAGTCAAATTCACGCAGAGATGAGAGGAACGGTCGTGGGATGGGAATCCGTGACGGTTCCTGCGGGATCTTTCAAAGCATTAAAGGTGGTCGTCGATCAGCCCTATTTCAGCGATCGACGCATCGGCTCTGGCGGCAGAGGAGTCGGCCGCCACACGATCTGGTATGCACCGGAAGTAAGGAGATTTGTTCAACTGGACTATCACGAAGGCTCTAACCAGATTCGCGTTCTGCTTACGAAGTTCCAAGTTCAATAGCAACACACCCGTGAGCGCAAGCCCGTGGCATGAGCCGAAAGGCCAATCAAAAGGGCTGGCTATCCAACAAAGTGAGACTTGTCGGCTCTGCCGGGTGGTTGAAACGAATAGCGAATGGGACATCGCCCAAGAAAGTGATCATGGTCCGATGCCGACACGTTGACACAGTGCCATGTCGAGCGCCGCAGCGGCCATGCTGAGCAAACTCGGACGTTTAAGGTCATGGGAAACAGGTCTATACAGTACGAAGTCGACTATACGAGGTCTGACAGACCTGAGCCGATCAAAATCTTCGACACCTAAACATCAATCGACTCGGAGGACGCCGAAAAGTCGCTCAAGGAGCGTTTGTCAGTGTGACGTTGACGGCGGTACGCCGCGACGAACGCCTAGCTCCAGTAAAGCTTCGACGGATTGTCGACGAGGATCTTCGCGCGCAGCGCGTCGTCGCGAATCATTTCCGCGAACAGATCGACGCTCTCGCCATCATTCGGCATCTCTTTCACGTTGGGATGCGGGAAATCGGTGCCCCAGAGCACGCGATCCGGCGCGGCTTCGGCGAGCGCGCGTCCGAATGGAATCGCGTCCCGGAAAGGCCGTCCGGCTGAGGACACGCGCTCGGCGCCGCTCACTTTCACCCACGCGCGATCGTTTGTCTTCATCAGCTCGAGGAGCAGTTTGAAAGCGGGCTGGTCGAGACCGAGGCGCGCTTCGACGCGTCCCATGTGATCGATGATGAAAGGCACCGGAAGCTTGTCGAGGAAATCGCGATAAGTCGCGATATCGTGCGCGTCGAGGTGAAGCTCGGCGTGCCAGCCCAGTGGTGCCACGCGCGCGATGACCTCGTTCACCTGCGCGAGATCGGGCGCGCCGCCGAGATGTGCGACGAAGTTGAAGCGCACGCCGCGTGCACCGGCGGCGTTCAGCCGCTCGAGCTCGCGGTCGTTCACACTCGCGCCGACCATTGCGACGCCCCGCCACGTACCTTTGGACCACTCCATCGCGTCGACCATCGCGCTGTTGTCAAGCCCGTGGCAGCTCGCCTGCACGAGCACGGCGCGCGAGAAGCCGAGATGTTTATGCAGGGCGGCGAGCCGCTCCTTGCCTGCGTCCGGAGGCGTGTAGGTGCGGTTCGGCGCGTACGGGAACCGGTCGCCGGGACCGAAGATGTGACAGTGCGCATCGCACGCGCCGGGCGGCGGGGTGTATTGCGGCTTGACGGGATTGGGATCGGGCGCGAGCTGTGGTTTCATTGTTTCGGGATCTTTGCCTGTTCGATGACTTTCTGCCATTTCGCGATCTCGGACTTCAGGTGCGCGCTGAATGCTTCGGGCGTGCTCGGCAGGGGGTCGACGCCAAGCTCTTGGAAGCGCTGCTTCACGTCGGCGGAACCGAGCGCCGCCACGACGGCCTGGTTGAGGCGTTCGACGCGGGCGCGCGGCGTCTTCGCAGGCACGGCAAGACCGTTCCACGACGTCACTTCGTAACCGGGCACGCCGGATTCCGCGACCGTCGGCACGTCGGGCAGAAAGGCCGTGCGCGACCGGGTCGTCACTGCCAGCGCACGCAGCGCGCCCTGTTTTACCTGACCGATGACCGGCGCGAGGATCTCGAGCGCGAACTGCACGTCGTTCCCGCGCAGCGCCCCGATCAGTGCAGGCGTGCTGGTGTAAGGCACGATCAACACGTTCACCCCTGCGCTGGATTTGAAGAGCTCGGCAGCCAGGTTCTGCGAAGCGCCGACGTTGATCGTGCCGCCGGTCAGTTTGCCGGGCGCCGCTTTCGCCTGTGCGATGAGCTCCTTCAGCGACTTGAGCGGGGAATTCTGCGCGACGAGGATCGCGAGGCTGAAGCTGCCGACCGTGGAGACCGGCTGGAAGTCGCGTATCGGGTCGTATGGCAGCGACTTGAAAAGCGAGACGCTCAGCGCCTGCTGGTTGTTGAGCAGCAGCAGCGTGTGTCCGTCCGGCTCGGCTTTCGCCACCATCTCGGCTGCCACGACGCCGCCTGCGCTCGGGCGGTTATCGACGATCGCCTGCTGACCGAACGCCTCCGTGAGCTTCTGCGCAACGACGCGCGCGGTGAGGTCGCCCACGCCGCCGGGCCCGAACGGCACCACGATCCGAAGTGGGCGCGATGGATAAGTCTCGGCAGCCGCTGCGAAGCCGGCGTGCATATACAGAGCAATACAAAGTAAACCGAAGACGGAGCGCATGGGAAGAAGTCGCGATGCAGGGCACGCGATGATAACAAGTAATCCACGGTCGAAGCGGCCGGGCGACGCGCACGAAATGGGCGAGCTGCTTCAGGCTTATTGCGCCAACCGCCGCACGCGTTCATCCTTCCACTGCGCTGCGCTATTCTCAGGGCAATCGTCGAACGGACAGCCGGTTAGCTCGTCGGCCGCCCGTCATCAAGCGAATCGAGGTCAGGCCCTACGGATTTTTCCGGGTCGGAAGGTTCGCGTACAGGAGGAGGACAGATGCGTCTCAATCGATGCGTGCACCTGCACCGCGCCGTGCTGGCCGGCTTGCTGAGCGGAATGGCGATCGCGGCCGGTGCGCAGACCTACCCGAGCAAGCCGCTGCGAATGATCGTGGGCTTCGCCGCCGGCGGCCCGACCGATATCGTCGCCCGTACGATCGGGCAGCACCTGAGTCAGGCTTTTGCCCAGCCCGTCATCGTGGAAAACCGTCCGGGGGCGGCCAGCAACATCGCTGCCGATCAAGTGGCGAAAGCGCCGGCGGATGGTTACACGCTGTTGATGGGCAGCATATCGCTCGCGAACAACGCCACGCTCTACAGCAAGCTGCCGTACAACCTCGTGCGCGATCTTGCACCTGTGGTGCGCGTCACCAATTCGCCTTTCATGCTTTGCGTGCACCCCTCGATGCCGGTGAAGACCATCAGGGATTTCGTGTCCTTCGCCAGGGCGCGCCCCGGGCAGCTGCAGTACGGCACTGCCGGCAATGGCTCGGGTGCGCATCTATTTACCGAGCTTTTCGCGAGCATGACGCAGACCCGGATGCAGAGCATTCCGTATAAAGGCGCGGCGCCTGCGATCAGCGATCTCGTCGCGGGGCAGGTCGCCTTCGTCTTCGACAACGTGATCGCCATGGTTCCGCTCAACAAGGCCGGGCGGGTGCGGTGCCTCGCGGTGTCGAGTCTCACCCGTAGCCCGATCGCGCCCGACATCCCGACGATGGATGAAGCCGGCGTCAAAGGCTACGACGCCGATGCGTGGTTTGGTATCTTCGCGCCAAGCGGCACGCCTGAGGCGTCGATCGATCGCGTGAATGCAGAAGTCAATCGCGGCCTTGCCGATCCCGCGATCCGCCAGCGCTTCGAGGGGCTCGGGTGCGTGCCTGCCGGAGGGACCGCTGCGGCGTTTGCTGCTTACGTCCGCGATGAGGTCGATCGCTGGGGCAAGGTGGTCCGAAGCGCCGGGGTCCGGCTGGAATGAAGCCGCTCATACCTCACGCGGTGCGCTCGCGCATCGGGACATGGATACACGTTGGCGAGCATTCCCGCAAAAACAACATGCCCCAGAAGCCTCGAAGTCATCGCCCACCTCCCTGTTGCCGATGTTATTTCGAGTCGGCCAGCTCCGAATGAAAATGCCCTTTGCGTACGCGCCGTACGGAAACGCTTTCAAACACGCCCGCGCGGTAGAAGGCCTCGCCGTCTACAAAGGCCTGCGCCTCGGATCGGCTGTTCGCGGCGATTATCCACAGGCTACCGACGTTGTCGCCGGCGTCGTCACTTTGCAGCGGTCCCGTAAAGAATATGACGGGATCTTTTTCCTTCAGATACGCGCTGTGGCGCTGATGATGCTCGGCGCGCAACGCAGCTGAGTTCGGTTTGTCCATGCAATAGATCGCCCACAGCATCGTAACCTCCGTTGTAGTGTGGTTGCCGTCTATAGCACGCGAGTCCCAGCTTGGGCAACGAGCTGCACACTCGAAGCGGGGCCAGTCTGCCGCGCAGGCCGGACATACCGCTATCAGCCATCTACGGACAGTCGGGTGAGCGCGATTCCTCGAGTGACGCTGTTTACCGCAGTGCTCAAGCGCAAAGCTGCGTGTATCGATGAGGGCCTCGGCGCAAGGAAGACTTGTTTAAATGCTATGCTGTAAATGGTCCATCGAGAATCGGGAGATCGGTGCATGGCTTATAAAACCCTGGGCATGTTGCGCAATGGGGGGATGCAGAAGGACATCAACGACTTGTTCGCCGGCGCCGCGGGCACCAAGTACCTGCTGTCAAAGGACCGCAAGCCGTATCTCGTGACCGTCAATGCGCAGCATCGGTTGGTGAGTGGCGATCCACACACTTTTCTCCTGAATACGAAAGACGGACCAAATGGACAGTACATTTTCGTGATGGACGGCGACGGAAATATTTACTCCGCCAGTAAGGGCGTCGTGCATCATCATTCGTCATTCCTCGCTGGCGGTCCGGTCGCTGCGGCCGGACACTGGACGATCGAATATGGAGCCCTCAAGACGATCTGCAACGACAGCGGACACTACCAGCCGCCGTTCGACTACACGCAGCAGGTGCTGGACGAACTAAAGAAGCGCGGGGTGGATGTCAGTGGGGTGCAGGCGACCTGGACCGGGGGGGATTCGGCGGCTTTGACCCGAGGCTATAAGGTCCTGGCTTACACGCCCGAACGTATGGGCCCCAAGGGCGTAATCAAGTCATCGTTCTGAGCGGCCAGGGTTCACTCGATCGCCTGTCAAAAGAGAACCGTCGAAAAATGCACGTGCGAGAACAACAAGACTTGCGCTCACTTCGCGACGAGTTGGTGCGCCGTGGCGTGAGCATGAGCGACCTGCTTCGGAAGCGGAAACCGTCCGCGACCCCGCGCGCAGCGCCGTCGCCGAAACGCTGGAGCGCAAACGCCGCCTCGGCCAGTACGCGGTGATCTGGCGCGACGGCCAGGCCGTGAGAATCGAACCGGACGGCGACGTCCCCGCGGTGTAGCCAGGCACACCGAGAGCCGAGGCTGAGCAGCCGCGCTCCGGGCGCCTCACGCAGGACCGTGTCGTCTCAATAATGTAATCGGCATTGCGCGATTTGCAGCACCCCCGCCTCGACCCTGTAGACGAGGCGGTGTTCGCGGGTAATGCGGCGAGACCAGAATCCTCTCAAGTTACGCTTCAACGGCTCCGGTTTGCCCAGGCCGGTGAACGGGCGCTTCTCAATGTCCTCGATCAGACGATTGATCCTGTCGCGTATGCGCACGTCAGTGCGTGTCCAATACAGATAATCCTGCCAGGCGCCGGGCGCCCAGAGCACCTTCACCTGATGAGCTTGTGCGCCCGGCCACGGCCGCCCTTGAGATCGCGCACCGCCTTGGTCAGCCGCGCTGCATTCCGGGGACTCGATAAAAGGTGCTCGGTTTCGACGTAGCTGTTGAATTCATCCAGCGAGATCAACACAGCAGGCTTGCCGCGCTGGCGGGTGATAATGACGGGGCGATGCTCGTCGTTGACCTTGTCCATGGTTTCGGCAAGCTTGGCGCGAAACGTGGTGTAGGCGATTACGTCCATTGTCCGAACCTGTACAGTTGAATGTACGTGGAATCATAACAGGAACATCGCATGGCAGCCGTGCCTGAGGCACCCCGCTCCGAACGCCGCACGCTGAACCGCGTCGTCGCCCTCTTCACCGACCCGGCGCGGCCCGATGGTCTCGGCTATCGCCGCTCGGCGAATGGAGCAAGCGAGACAACCGCGCCATCGAGACGGCGCTCTTGCGCGAGGACCTTGCGGCCCGCGACTACCTGTGGGGCCGTCGGTACCTCTTGTCCGTCGTCGAGAACGATGTGAAGCCCTTCGTGCGCCTCAGTCACCAGCGGATCACGCTCACCGTACGGCCCGGCAGCACCGCGGCCAAGCGGGCGGAAGTGACGCACGGGTGGCATAAGGCGCTGCTGCATGAGGCGGTGCCGCGGCTCATCAGAAAGTGGGAGGCGAAGCTCGGCGTGACCGTGTCGGAATACTTCCTCCAGCGCATGAAGACCAGGCGGGGGGGGGCTGCAACCACCGGCAACGGCGCATTCGCCTCAATACGGAGCTCGTGAAGAAGCCGAAAGACCTGCTCGAGTATGTGATCTTCCATGAGATGCTCCACATCATCGAGCCCACGCATAGCGAGCGCTTCACCGGCCTTCTCGACAAGTGCTACCCCTCGTGGCGGGAGGCTCGCGAGCTCAACGAGCTGCCCATCGCAGCCGGGGCATGGAAGGCGTGCAAGTGGCCTGATTTATAAGTTCGCTTCAGAATCCGTTCGTCCTGAGCGTAGGCAACAGGTGCCGAAGTCGAAGGATGAACG
>JBKJKJ010000010.1:0-2794 GCA_046597455.1 Burkholderiales bacterium | reverse complement strand
GCCTGCCGGATCCACCACGTGGCGTAGGTCGAAAACTTGTAGCCGCGGCGGTACTCGAACTTGTCCACCGCCTTCATCAGGCCGATGTTGCCTTCCTGAATCAGGTCGAGAAACTGCAGGCCGCGATTGGTGTATTTCTTCGCGATCGAGATCACCAGACGCAAGTTCGCTTCGGTCATCTCACGCTTGGCGCGGCGGGCGCGGGCCTCCCCCGTCGTCATCTGACGGTTGATATCCTTAAGGTCCTTGATGGGAATGCCGATGCGGGCCTGCAGGTCGAGCAGCTTCTGCTGCTGCTCGGTGATCGCCGGCTCGAAACGCTCGAGTGCGGTACTCCACGGCTTGTGCGAATCGATCTCGGCCTTCACCCAGCGCAGGTTGGTTTCCTTGCCCGGGAATTCCTTGATGAAGTGGTTGCGCGGCATCTGCGCCTTGTCGACCGACAGGTGCATGATGGTGCGCTCGTTGGTGCGAACTTCATCGACCAGCCTGCGCACGCCGTCGCACAGCGCTTCGATCTGCTTCGCGGCGAAGCGGATGTTCATCAGCTCGTCGGAGATGTGCTCGCGGGCCTGGATGTAAGGCTTGCTGCGCGGGCCTTCCTTCTGCAGCGCACGCATCATCTTGCCGTACTGACCGCGGATCACCTCGAAGCGAGCCAGCGCTTCTTCCTTGAGCTTGAGCATGTCCGCGCTTTGCACCGCGGCGCCGTCTTCATCCTCTTCGTCAGCCGCTTCGAGATCGTCCTCCGCGTCATCGTCCACAGCTTCGACTGCAGCCGGCTCGGGCACCGCGTTCGGGTCCGCATTCGGATCAATCAGCCCATCGACGAATTCGTCCACGCGCATCTCGTCCTTCTGGATGCGGTCGGCGTAATTGAGGATATCCGCGATCGTCGTCGGACACGCCGAAATCGCCTGGATCATGTGCTTTAAGCCGTCCTCGATGCGCTTGGCGATCTCGATCTCGCCTTCACGCGTGAGCAACTCGACTGAGCCCATTTCGCGCATGTACATCCGGACCGGGTCGGTGGTCCGGCCGAACTCCGAATCCACTGTAGA
Source organism: Burkholderiales bacterium (assembly GCA_046597455.1). Classification (GTDB taxonomy): domain Bacteria; phylum Pseudomonadota; class Gammaproteobacteria; order Burkholderiales; family SG8-41; genus JAQGMV01. Next base: position 1,733 of record JBKJKJ010000010.1, on the reverse strand, counting down.
AAGCGCGGCTTCGGCTTCCTCGACGGCGACTTCGTCTGCCACCGCCGGGGTGGCGTCCGACATGAGCAGCGTCTCGGCATCCGGGGCTTCGTCGTACACCTGGATGCCCATGTCGTTGATCATGCCGATGATGTTCTCGATCTGCTCGGCGTCCATCATGTCGTCGGGGAGATGGTCGTTGATCTCGGCGTACGTGAGGTAGGTGCGCTCCTTGCCGAGCACGATCAGGTTCTTCAGGCGGACGCGGCGCGCCTCGGCATCGGCGGGGGACAGCTCCCGGCGCTCGAATTCCTTAACGAGGGCTTTCTCTTTCGCGGTCAGGCCGCGCGTCGATTTCTTGCCGACGGGCGCGACCGGCGCGGGCGCAGCGACGACCTTGGGCGGCGCCTTCACTTCGGCCTTTTGCGGCGTGGCCTGGACTTTCTCGACGACTTTCTCGACCACGGCCTTGAGCGTGGCGAGGCGCTGCTCTTTCTTGTTGACGGTCTTGTGCAAAGGCTTGCTCTGCGCTTTGACCGGCGCGTGCTTGGCGGCGGGCGCGTGCTTGGGCGCCGCCTTGGGTTTGGTTTTTACGACCGCTTTGGCGGCTGGCTGCTTCGGACGATGTGCCTTCAATTTCACCTTTTGCTGCTTGGTTTTTGCCGCACTACGCGCCTGCCCCGAGGACCGCTTCCGCGCTTTGGCGCTTGCGGCGCCTTTCGCGGAGGCTTTCCTTCCGGCGACTGCTTTCGATTTGGATCCTGCGGATTTGCTGACTTTGCCCATATCGCGTGCCTCGCGGCTGTGGTGCGTTAAAAAAACCGAAAATTATACCTTAGAATCCGGGCTCTGGAGGAGAAGATTCTTCAATAAACCATTGTTTCGATTAGCTAAGACGTGCCCGACGGGCCCGAACCTTGCTTACCTGAACCGAACTGTCAGCGCCCTGCCCGTTACTGCGGACCGTGGACGACCACCGACGGACGGTCACCAACTCGAGCTTCTTAAACGGGCTGCGCACGCCCGAGTTTATCGCGGGTGGCAGGTTTACGGCGGGGGAACCAATCCGACCGGTGCAGCGCCCTTAAGTTCAGCGAGCCGGAGCTGGAGTTTTTGCAGGCGCTCGCGCTCGGCATCACTCAGCCCTGCCTGCGACAGCAGCTGCCGGTACTGCCCTTCGACAGAGCTCAGCTCCAGCTTGGCCAGCACCCCTTCGAGGTCCGCCCGAGCTTCCTCGAAATGACTGCCGCCGCTCAGCCCGTCGCTGGCGATTTCGGCATAAAGGTCGGCGTAAGGCGAGCCCCGTACGGCCTCGAACAGCGCGCCCGTGGTCGCAACGCCGGTCGCCTTGACGGTATCGACGAGCGCGACCACCGGCGCGAAATCGGGGTCGGTTTCGAGCAGGCCGCGCTGCTCGGGCGTGACCGCTTCCGCGAGCTGCGGCGCATCGAGCATCAGGCGCAGAAGCTTCTTCCACAACGTCAACGCAGTGCGCGCCTTAGGCGCAGGCGCGGCCAAGGTTCGTTTTCGCTCGGTGCCGGCCAGGCCGCACAGCGCCTCGACTTCGTCGTAGGACAAACGCGATCGCTCCGCGAGCTCGCGCAGGACCTGCACCCGGAACGCGTTTTTCTGAAGTTTGGTGACGAGCGGCTTTGCCGCATGCACCAGGCTCGCGCGGCCTTCCGCGGACGACAGATCGACCTGGCCGGTGAGCTCGTCGAGCAGGTAGCGCGAGAGCGGCACGGCACGCTCGA
>JBKJKJ010000053.1:0-5106 GCA_046597455.1 Burkholderiales bacterium | reverse complement strand
AGAATTCGTCTGCTTCTCCGGCACGCGCGTCCATCAGCCGTTCTCGGGCGATGGCACAGGACGGGAATGCGCGAACTTCGCGCGGCACTTCGTGCTCGCGAAGGACCCCGAGTACCGCCACGCCCTGACGACCGAAGCGCGTGCGTATTTCGAGGCCGCTCACGATCCTGCGCTGGCTGTGCGCTTTCACGAATGCGCCTGCAGGCGCTGGCAACAGCGTGCGAGCTGCGGCCAGGCCAGGCTTGCGGCCGCCGAAGTTCGTGAACACTGGGCCCCGATGCGTGCGCCCCCCGCAACATCACCAGCCGCCGGCTCAGGTGCGGTCGGCGCGCTCATGGCCCGGCGCTCCGCTCCTCGCCCCTGATCGCCTCGAACGGGCGCGTCAGGCGATGACGTCCGGGTTGAGGCTGTAGATCCCTGTCAGCTTCGCCTCCTCCAGCACGTGCCCTTTCATTGCGGTCAGCACTTCCAGTCCGCGAAACATGCCGTTTACGCCGAGCTGTGCGACGTCGAGCGCGTAAGCCGTGAAGACATATTGATGGGCGATCGAATCGTTCCAGGGCGGACACGGACCATCGTAGCCGTAGTAGTCGCCTTTCATGTCGGCGTCGCCCGCGAACCACGCGGTGTAGTCGTTCATGCCCTGGCGCGTGCCGCGCGGACCCAGAGGACCGGGCTTGCCGCGCGGGGTCACACCGTCGGAAAACTCGCCTGCGCGTATCGGTCCGGAATGCGGGTCGAGATCCAGCACGATCCAGTGAAAGAAATCGACACGCTCGAGCGACTCCGGGATGATTTTGCCTTCCTGGTTCACATCATCCGCTTTCGAAGGCACGTCGCGATCGTGGCAGATCAGCACGAGTGAGCGCGTTCCCATCGGGAGCTCGGTCCACTCGAGCGCCGGATTGCGATTGTTCGACAGCCGCACGTGCGTCTTCGGGTCCGCTGCGCAAAAAGCGTATTCGGCCGGAATGCGCTCGCCGTCGGGAAAGCTCGTGCTCGTCAGATTCATCGATCGTCTCGCCTCTTTTTTCGGTGCGGAAAAACTGTCGGCCTGGCTTAGGCGTTGCCGGTCAGTAGCGAAAAACGGCAGCCAGTCCGGTGTGGGCAGGCATGCTGTCTTTCGGCACGACGACGACCTGCCCGCCCGTCTTGAGCACGCGCTCGGCGAGCTCGTCGAGGATATCGGCAGTGCCCGGTTCGTCCATCGGCGCGCGGTGGGGCATGTGGTCCTCGATGTGCCCCGGGATGCGCCTGTCGGCTTCGACCAGCAGGGTTCCCACACGTCCGTCCACGGCAAATTCCACGGCATGCGTGAGATCGTCGGTCGCGAGTCCTCGCGCATGCGCCGAGTGATAGATGTCGACGATCTGCTGCAGCCGGGCGTGATAACGCGGCTCCATCACCCGCCACGCCTGCTCGCGCAACGCGTCGCGCGTGACGGCTTCGGCATTCACATGGATGCCGTCTTCCACCAGGCACGGATTGTGACTGACCTGCCGGAAGTGCGCGTGGTGTTCGGGCAACGCCGCGAGTATCAGCGGCAGTTGCGATGGTTTCGAATGGGCTTCCGTGATCGCGCGGTCGATCACGCGGAAGAAGCGCTCCATGTCGAGCTTCGGCTCATCGACTTTGGACCCATGTCCATGGAAAGCGCCGGCGCCGAAACTCCCTCGCCCCGGTCCCGAAGTGCCCTGCTTGCCGGTCCCCTGCAGATGCACCTCGGGCCCCAGCGCTTCATCGATGGTCTTCGGCACGCCGGGTCCCAGGATCACTTCGTCGAGCACGTAGCGATTGCCCTGGTATAGCCTGATCGTCTTACGGTCGAGCGCGAGGACTTGATAGGTATCTTCGGACTGGAAAACCCGGATGAGAGGCTTGACGTAGAGCTGATCGTTCACGACGATGCGCTCGGACACCGCGCGCTGCACTTTCTCCACCTGAAAAAAACCCGGCGCGCCGAACACCGCAATTCCGTCCTGGGGATGCGCCCAGAATTCGGCATTCTCGAGCAGCCTCTCGAAAGGCTCGACAAGCGCAGTGAAGTCGGCGCCGCCGTGCTTGTGCTCCAGGGCCGCCTTCAGCTCTTTCAGGCAATTTCGATACTTGATGGCGTTCTGCTGCGAATCGGGGAAAGTGCGGTAAGTCGGCATGTAAAGCGAGAGGCAGGGAGAAGGATGATCCCCCAGGAGCGGCTTGAGCCGCTGGAACACCGCCATGTCCCGATGTTCGCCTGTCGCATGCACATTGGCTTTGACGTTCGCGGTGACGGTCATTCGATGACGCTCCTCTTACCCGTAGCCGTCGCAGTCGCCGTCGCGAGCTTCCCGAGCTTGTGTTCGATCGCGCGATCGAGCTTTTCCATCGCGCCGTTGATCGCCAGTTCCAGATTATCGGCTTCATGCTCCACGGCGATGGGGCCGAGACCGCCAAGCCTCGCTTCCATGAGGCAACGTTTGTCGTGGTTGCCGTGTTTGACGCTGTTGAGATCGTTCAGGTGGACTTCGACCCGCGTGATGCGATCGCTATATCGATCGAGCGTGTCACGTACGAGTGCCTGTACGCGCGCGGCCAGCTCGGGCGAGCCGGTAATATGGTGATCGCTGTTGATTTGAATTTGCATGGGCCCTCTTGCTCTGTGACGGGGTTCTTAATCCGGCTGTGGCTCGGCTGGCGAGCACCACGGGCGTGACACACCTGAAGTTGGAGCCTGGAAAGCCGGGACTTGTTCCTGCCAGCCCGGGTATAGCGCTTGCTCCTCACCGCACCCCACGACTTTTTTGCCGGCAGATACGTCTCTCTTAAGCAATTCTAGTGCGCACTCACTGCAGCCTCAGCGGTCCGGGGCATGAGCCGCTCCAATGCGGCGGTGCGCTGTGGCTTGCTCAGCTTCGAAAGCGCTTTGACGGCCGCGTAGAAACGATTCAAATCCCCGCCCTCTCGAGCGAGCAGCGCCTGAAAGGCCGGCACGTTCTGCGTATAAATCGAAACCGAAGCCAGTAGCGCGTTGTTGGGCTTTTCCGAGAACCAGCGGTCGAAACCCGCAAAACCGCCCCAGCTTTCCTTCAACTTCCGGTAATCGGCGTCAAGCTCGGCAAACAGGGTCGCCTTGCGCGGGCGCATCTCAGTCGCCGGCAAACCCGAGCGGTAGAGCGCGTCCAGTTGCGCCCGGTAAGACTCGACGAGGTTCAGGAACTGCGAGCGCCGCTGGGCCACCAATGCGCTGATCGTGCGGTCGCGCTCGCTGCCGTAGCGGTCGAGCCAGCGCCGCATGCCTTCCTGCTCCACCGCGACCGCAAATGACTCGTTGAAAACACTGTCGTCGCGTGCATACACGACCTGGTGGGCCAGCTCGTGGAAGATGAGCCGGGCGAGATGCGCAGTGGGATAGTGCACGAAGGTGTTGAGCACCGGATCGGGAAAATAGCCGAGCATGGAATACGCCGGCACGCCGCCGACGAGCACGTCGTAGCCTTCGGCAGTCAGCTCTGCGGCCAGGCCCTCCGCGTCCTCCTTCTTGAAATAACCCCGGTAGTTCACGCAGCCTGCAAAAAGAAAACACCACTGCTGCGGCTGGATCGCGAATTCCGGCGCAGCAAAAACGTTCCAGATCACATAACGGCGTTCGACGTTCGCATACGAGCGATAGCTGGCGTTTCGAGGCAGCGCGAGGTCGCTGGAGGCGAATTCACGAACCGAAAGAACGGTGCGCAGCTTCTCCCGCAGCACTTCCGGCGTCCCAGGCTTCTGGATAACGGTCTCGATATCGTTCAGCCTGCTCCAGATGTCGAGCTGGCCGCGTACCGACTGGAAGTAGTAAGGAAGGTTAGAACACCCTGCGAGCAGGGTTGCGAGGCACAGCGCAGCGGCACATCTCGGGAACGCCATGATTGAAGTTTACGCCCTCGGCTTGTGCGTGTGGTCGAATCCGCCGCGCTCCAGGTAGGCTCGTGTCTGGTGTCCGACGGCCTCGGAGAACAGCATTGCAGTGTGGCTCACGGGAAGCACGATGCAGTCGCGCATCTGCGGAACCCGGGTCTCGTCCACAGAGATCACCCCGTCATGCGGGGTCGGTAAATCCGGCGCGATCAGGCGGCCCATGCCGATACCGCCGCTGCCTGCAATGACGCCGATATCCAGGTCCAGGTCCTCACCTACCGGCTGCCGCGGCTCGTGGAGCCACTGCGCCATGCACCGCCCGAGCAGCCGACGCCCACCCGGCAAGCGCTCCATCCGCCGCCCGGAAAAACTGTCGGCAAACGGAGTGCCGATCAGCACGAGACGCCCGCGCGGGGCGCCCAGACGGGCTGCCGCGCTGTAGGCGACCACGCCACCCATGCTGTGCCCGACCAGGTGCACTTTACCCGTACCGATCGCCTCGACATAGCTCGCGAGCCTTTGAGCGTTGTCGGTCAGGTTACAACGTACCGTCGAATAGGAATAGGCGTGCACCGCGTAGCCGCATCGTTCGAGTCGGCGCTGCAGGCCGCGCATCGCGACACCGTGCATCCACAACCCGTGAACGAGCACGACAGTTTCGTGCGCTGCACTCAAGTCGGGATCGAAGCCATTCGGCGCGCGTCAGGCGCCCTGTCTGCGGCGTTCAGGACGCAGACACGCGCTTTTTTTTTCACGATACGTTAGCGTCCGAGAATCGCGTCACGTCCTCGCCCGCGAGGTGGGTCACATCACAGACCGCGACCGCAAGCCACCCGTCGACGTCGTAACGAAAAGTATTGACGCTGCAGTTGAGCAGCGGAAAGCCACGCGGCACGTCGAGCGCCATCCTGCATGCGGTGCGGTAGAGCGCATCGAGGACGAGACCGTGCGTCACGACGACGATGGTCTCGCCGCGATGCTGCGCCGCGATACGCTCGAGGCCGCCGACGCAGCGATCCCGAAATCCAGACGCGCTTTCGCCATCGGGCATCGCAAAGTCAGGCTCGCGCTTCGCGAAACGCAGGTAAAGATCGGGATGGCGCTTCTCGATCTCGGTGTTGGTCAGGCCTTCGAATATTCCGAAACTGCGCTCACGAAGCTCGCGGTCGGGAACGATCTCGTGTCCCGTTGCATCGGCGATACACCGTGCGGTCTGGTGCGCCCGCC
>JBKJKJ010000556.1:0-12533 GCA_046597455.1 Burkholderiales bacterium | reverse complement strand
CCCGCGGGCGCCGTGGCGGCCGGTTTGTCAGCCGGCTTGTCCTGCGCGTACGCGTTGACGCCGAGCGTCGCGAATGCGCAGAACAGGGCCAGCATGGCGATGAGTTTCTTCATGGTGCCTCCTATAACGCTTCCGCGCCGGTCTCGCCGGTGCGGATGCGGATGACGTGTTCGAGCTCGGTGACGAAAATCTTCCCGTCGCCGATCTTTCCCGTATTGGCTGATTTCTCGATCGCTTCGATCGTCTGCTCGAGCATGTCGGTCTTGATCGCCGCTTCGACTTTCACCTTGGGCAGGAAGTCGACGACATACTCGGCGCCGCGGTAAAGCTCGGTGTGGCCTTTTTGCCGGCCGAAACCTTTCACCTCGGTGACCGTAATGCCGGTCACGCCGATGGCAGACAACGCTTCACGCACTTCGTCGAGCTTGAATGGCTTGATGATTGCGGTAACCAGTTTCATTGCTGTTCCCCGTTGGAAGAAGTGCCGGGACGCTCGGTCCCGGGAGTCGAGCCGCTAGAAAGTCTTCTGGAGGTAGACCGTGCCGGTGCTTTTCGCGACGTTGCGCGGGAATACGCCGCCTTCCGCTACGCTGCCGTAGCCGAGCTTATTGGCGCCCGAGGTGCTGGTGTAATAGGCGCCGACGATGAAGTTCTGCGGCAGCGCGTAGGAGGCGCCGAGCTTCCAGTCCTGGTACCCGAAAAGGCTGTTGTTGCTCGCCCCGCCGGCATTGCGCGGGTCCCTGCCGTCGTATTTCTGTTTGCCCCAGTGCGCGATCAGCGTGATGCCGTCGAGCGATTTGGCGAAATCGCCGAGAGGAACGCTCGCGGTCAGGTCGAGGTACCAGGTTCCCCTCGAATCGAGCACGGCAAAAGTCTTGTTCATGATGCTGTAGGAGTATTTGGCCGAGAGCCATTTCCAGCTTGCGGCACCGTAGACTTCCCACGTGTCGGCTTTCGGATTGCCCGGGGCGCCGAACGCCGGCGTTGTCACGTCGCCGGGATACCAGTAGTAGAGCGTGCCCACGTCGAGCCCGAAATCGCCAAGCGCCATCTTGTAGCCCCCATAGACGTCGAGCTCGAGGCTGCCGCCCGCGCGGTAGGCGCCGCCGTCACGCAGCCAGGCGATGTTGGAGCCCCAGGTGCCGAGGTACAGCCCGCTGGCATGCGCGTAGTCGAGGCCGCCCTGAAGTGCGGGTTCCCGGTTCGTCTGTGTCAGTCCACGGAATATGTATTGGCTGAACAGCCCGATATTGCCGGTTACGGTGTGCTCCGGCGTTGGCGCCGGCGCCGGCTGCTGCGCAAAGCCCGCGGCCGGCGCGAGCGCCGCTGCCACTACCCCCGCCATCACGGTCTTCCTGAACATTGCTATCCCCTTATGTTGGTCGTCTATGGAAAGCTGCGCGGCCGGTTTACGCATGGACCGTGCCAATAAAAAAACATCTTTACATCAATACGTTGCGAGGACAGAGGCCATCTGTAAGGCCCGCTACGCACTGTTGTGGGTCAGCGTGCTGGTGCTCGCGCACCGGAAAAGGGCGGGGCGCGCTTTCGTGCACAGTCATCAGGCGCCGGTCGGATGCGACGAGGTGCAGGACAAGGGTGTGGGACAATTCCACCGACGATCACCTGCAGGAGGGATTGATGGACACCAAAATATTGAACGACATCAACGAGCGCATGCGCGAGGTGTTCGCCAAAAGCCCGGCGGCGGATGTCGAGAAAAACGCGCGGGCGATGCTCGGCAGCCTTTTCGCGCGGCTCGACCTCGTCACCCGGGAGGAATTCGACGTGCAGCGTCAGGTGCTGCTGCGCACCCGGGAGCAGCTCGCGCGGCTGGAAGCGCAGATGACCGAGATCGAGCGCAGGCTCGAGCCGAAGAACGACGGCTAGCGGCTGCGCCTAGGAGTTTGTCGGACTTGCCTGCGACAAACTCCTTATCTGGAAGACACGACGGACGAACACGGAAAGTGCATCCGGGTGGCCGGTCTTTCCTGCAGAAAAAGCCGCTTTTCAGGCCCGCATGTGTTCAAGCAGGGATTTCGTGTAAGCAGCCTGTCCCCCGGTGCTGATCGAAGCGCCTCGAAAACCCTACGCACCGGCCTCATGAAATCGAGTCCGACAGGCTGCTAGGCGTTCAGTCATACCCCGCACGGTTAACCGGACCGGCGCGCGCATCGTTAAGTCTCCATCAGCATCGCTGACGGAGAGGCCATGGCGCTTGCCGTGCTACACAGCCGCGCGCTGTCCGGGATGTGCGCGCCGCCGGTGACGGTGGAAGTGCACCTCGCCAACGGCTTGCCGAGCTTTACCATCGTCGGATTGCCGGAAGCCGAAGTAAAGGAAGCACGCGATCGCGTACGCGCCGCGCTGCAGAACGCGCGCTTCGAATTCCCGTCGCGCCACGTTACCGTCAATCTCGCGCCGGCCGACCTGCCCAAGGAGTCCGGGCGCTTCGACCTCCCAATTGCCATCGGAATCCTGGTTGCCTCGGGCCAGCTGCCGGGGGAGACGCTCGATCAGTACGAGTTCGCAGGCGAGCTCGCCCTCGCCGGGGACCTGCGCCCGGTGCGCGGCGCGCTCGCGATGTCGCTCGGCGCGCAGGGCGCGGGCCGCGCTTTCGTGTTGCCTCGGGAGAATGCACCCGAGGCGGCACTGGTCGAAAGCGCGCGCGTGTACCCCGCCGGCAACCTGCTCGAAGTCTGTGCGCACTTTCACGGCCGCGAGCCGCTCGCGCGTTACGCGGAGCGGCCGCCACTCGCGTCACCGGATCATCCCGACATGGCGGATGTGCGCTCGCAATCGCACGCGAAGCGGGCCCTCGAAATCGCAGCCGCGGGGGGGCATAGCGTCCTGCTGGTCGGCCCACCCGGCACGGGCAAGACGATGCTCGCCTCGCGCCTCCCCGGGATCCTGCCGCCGATGACCCAGTCTGAGGCGCTGGCTTCAGCAGCGGTTCAGTCGCTCGGCACACAAGGGTTTCGCGTCGAGCGCTGGGGGCAGCGTCCGTATAGAGCGCCGCATCACACCGCATCGGCCGTGGCGCTGGTCCGCGGCGGCAGGGACCCGCGGCCCGGCGAGATTTCGATGGCGATGCACGGTGTGCTTTTTCTCGACGAATTGCCGGAATTCGACCGGCGCGTGCTCGAAGTGCTGAGACAGCCGCTCGAATCCGGCCGCGTTTTCGTCTCGCGTGCGGCGCGCCAGGCTGAATTTCCTGCGGAGTTCCAGCTGGTCGGTGCGATGAATCCGTGTGCCTGCGGTTACCTCGGACACTATTCGGGCCGCTGCCGGTGCACACCGGATCAGATACTGCGCTACAGAAGCAGACTGTCGGGGCCGCTGCTGGATCGCATCGACATCCAGATCGAGGTGCCTGCCGTTGCGACACACGACCTCATGAGCACGAATCCGGGAGAATCTTCGGCTGTCATCCGTGCGCGCGTGGCGCGAGCACGTGCGCGAATGATCGAGCGCCAGGGTAAGGACAACGCTAAGCTCGCCGGCGTCGAAATCGAGAAACACTGCGTGGTGGCCGAGGGAGCCGAAGTCATCCTGCAACAGGCCATTTCAAAGCTGGGCCTGTCAGCGCGCGGCTACCATCGCATTCTCAAAGTGGCCAGAACGATTGCAGACCTCGCGAGGTCGGGCACCATCGGGGCCGCCCACGTGGCTGAAGCGGTTCAGTACCGCCGCTTCGACCGCGCCATACCGGATCGCACGATACCGGGGCGCACACCTTTTTCTGCGTGAAGGCCAGGGTCTCACGGCCGGTACGGCCTCGGCGCATTAACCCCACGCTCGAATCAGCCGTTACAGGTAGTCAGGGCGTCCGGGGCCGCAGCCCGCCCCGCGTCCGGCGTGACGCCAGGTTGATCTGCCGCCTGTCCCCCGCCGCGGGCCGTCCACGGCCCTGGCCTTAAGACTTTCGGCGTCGTGCCGATATAGAGCAGTGTCGAGCGGGGGCCGATTGCGCGCTGCCGTGTCGAAACTGATCGACTGTGAGTCGAAAACAAGAATACAGAGCATTGAATTAACGTATCAACCGGCAGGCGAGCAGCACTATGACCATAGCCCACAGTGACCTGTTGCTTCTGAACTTCCTCGTCGAGGACAAGAAGCCGGGTGTGACCCCTCTCGATGCGATGCTCGGGCGCGCGCTGCGCGCGCTGCGGGCTTACCTGTCGGTGGACGTGGCTTTTATCTCCCAGATCACCCCTGGCGGGGCTGTGGTGCGACACCTCGATTGCGCGGACGATGACTGCCGGGTGCGCATCGGCGGTCCCGATCCCTTCGATCACGCGTCGTGCAGTCTCGACGGCGCACCAGCGGGCACGCACTTTTGCGCCCCGATCGAGCTCGACGGCGGCGCGGTGTATGGCACGCTCAGCTGCGCAGGCCCCCGGAGCGACGCTGTGCTCAACGCGCGCGATCTGAGCATGATCCGGGTCTTCGCCGAGCTTGCAGCCGAGCACATCGAAGCCGACGTCCACGCCGCCGCACGCAACCGCGAGCTCATCGCGGGCGTGCAGCACGTCATCGGCGGCGAAGGTCTGTCTTTCCTCTATCAGCCGGTGTATGACGTGAGCCGCGGCAGCATAACCGGCTTCGAGGCGTTGGCGCGTTTCGCCGGCTCCCCGCCGCGCAGCCCCGATCTGTGGTTCGCGGATGCGGCGCGCGTTGGGCTGGACATCGACCTGCAGGCCAACCTGATAAGTAAGGCGACCGAAAGCTTCGAGCGGCTCCCGGATTCGTGCTACATCGGTTTCAACGTGTCGCCCAACATCATCGTCCATGGACAGCTCGAGCGCGCTTTCGCTGGGGCGCCTCTCGACCGCATCGTTCTCGAGATCAACGAGCACCTGTGCATCAGACAGTACGACGAAATGGCCAAGGTTCTGGCGCCGATGCGCGCCGCGGGGCTGCGTATCTCGGTGGACGATGACGGGGGTGGGCTGGAGAGCTTTCGCCACATCCTTCAATTGAAGCCGGACATCATCAAGCTGCATATGACTCTGGTGCGCAACATCGACGCCGACGCCGCCCGCAATGCGCTCGCGAGCGCGCTGATACAGTTCGGCAAAGAGCAGCGCTGCGACGTTGTCGCCGAAGGAATCGAGACGGCGGCCGAGCTTTCGCTATTGAAAAGCATGGGCGTCACCAAAATGCAGGGTTACCTGCTGGGCCGCCCCGGCACGCTGGAAGCGGCAGCCGAGCTCTGCGAGCGGGTTTCTGCGCGCCGTGCGCCATCCGCTCCGCGGCGTGTCGCCCGCTACGCGCCGAACTAGTGGCCTGTATCAGTGAAGTCGAAAGTAACGTTCGCAACGGCCGCCCGCTCGGGAGCGGGCCCGTCGCTCACCGGTAAGCTACTACCGGTTCTAACGTTACGCTCCACTAGCCGTCTCGCGGACGGATAGCGTCGAACGGGCGCATCGCACCCGAAATCGCGGTTACCCAACGCGCGATAGCCAGGTCGCTCCGTTCCCGCGGGGCGCGACGACCTGCGCGAAAACCGGATGAGGCATGCCGGGGAACCGCCGCGAGCCTCATAACTACCGCAATTAACGACATGTCTGCCGCCGGCGGCGCTGCCTTCCGTCGTCGTTGCACGGGTTTGCGGCGCGGCCACGCAGGGGTGCCCGGAAAGTCGGGCTGATCAGTCGCCATGTTAAGATTACGCCCTTTTCAATCAGCAGCTTGGCGTCGGTCCGGCCGGCCCACTGGATACTCTCGCGATTCCCCATGACCCTCCCTCGCCTGCAGCAACTCGAAGCCGCCCTCAAATCGCGCATCCTCATCCTGGACGGTGCCATGGGCACGATGATCCAGACCTACAAGCTGGGTGAAGCCGAGTATCGGGGCGAGCGCTTCAAGGACCATGCGCACGATGTCAAAGGCAATAACGATCTGCTGGTGCTCACGCAGCCTGCAATCATCCAGGCGATACACGAGCAGTATCTGGAAGCCGGCGCCGACATCATCGAGACGAACACTTTCAATTCAACTTCGATCGCGCAGGCCGATTACCACATGGAAGAGCTCGTCTACGAGCTCAACCTCGACGCCGCGCGCCTCGCACGCGCCGCCTGTGAGAAGTTCGAGAAGCTCGACCCCTCGCGTCCGCGTTTCGTGGCCGGTGCCATAGGGCCGACCAACCGGACGGCTTCGATCTCGCCGGACGTCAACGATCCGGGTTTTCGCAATACCTCGTTCGACGAGCTCGTCGAAACCTATACCGAAGCGCTGCGCGCCCTGGCCGACGGCGGTGTCGATCTCTTTCTCGTCGAAACCATATTCGACACGCTGAACGCCAAAGCGGCGCTGTTCGCGATCGACCAGTTCTGCGAAGGGCTCGGACGCCGCATTCCGATCATGATTTCGGGCACGATCACCGACGCTTCGGGCCGCACGCTCTCGGGACAAACGCCGGAAGCGTTCTGGAACGCGGTGCGGCACGCGAAGCCGATCACGATCGGGCTCAACTGCGCGCTCGGCGCGAAGCTCATGCGGCCGTACATCGAGGAAATCTCGATGGTCGCGGACACGTATGTGTGCGCCTACCCCAACGCCGGCCTGCCCAACCCGCTGGCCGAGACCGGCTACGACGAATCTCCGGAGCAGACCGCTTCGTACCTGCTCGACTTTGCCAAAAGCGGTTTCATCAACGTCGCCGGCGGATGTTGCGGGACCACGCCGGCCCATATCAAGGCGATTGCCGAAGCGATCAAAGGCGTGCCGCCGCGGCCGGTACCCACGATCGAGCACCGCACCCGTCTGTCCGGGCTCGAGCCGTTCAACATCGGCGACGATACGCTTTTCGTGAACATCGGCGAGCGCACCAACGTCACAGGCTCGCCCGGCTTCGCCAAGCTCATCATGGCGGGCGATTACGCCGCCGCGCTTTCCGTGGCGCGGCAGCAGGTAGAGAACGGCGCGCAGATCATCGACGTCAACATGGACGAGGGGATGCTCGACTCCAAGGCGGCGATGGTCCGGTTCCTGAGCCTGGTGGCGGCTGAGCCGGACATTTCGCGCGTTCCCGTAATGATCGATTCGTCCCGCTGGGAAGTGATCGAAGCGGGGCTGAAATGCGTGCAGGGGAAATGCGTCGTCAACTCGATCAGCATGAAGGAGGGCAAGGCGCAGTTCGTCGAGCACGCCCGTCTCGCGCGGCGGCACGGCGCTGCAGTGATCGTGATGGCTTTCGACGAGCAGGGCCAGGCCGACTCGCTCGAGCGCAAGATCGAGATCTGCCGCACCGCGTATCGCATCCTGGTCGACGAAGTCGATTTTCCGCCCGAAGACATCATTTTCGACCCGAACATATTCGCGATCGCGACGGGGATCGAAGAGCACAGCAATTACGGCATCGATTTCATCGAGGCGACTCGCTGGATACGCCAGAACCTGCCGTACGCCCGGGTGAGCGGCGGGCTCTCGAACGTGTCGTTCTCGTTTCGCGGCAACAACCCGGTGCGCGAGGCGATCCATACTGCGTTCCTCTATCACGCGATCAAAGCCGGCCTGACGATGGCGATCGTGAACGCCGGGCAGATGGGCGTGTACGACGAGATTCCCAGGGACCTGCTCGAACACGTTGAAGACATCATTTTCAATCGCCGTCCGGATGCGGCCGAGCGCATGGTGTCGTTCGCCGAGACGGTGAAAGGGCAGGCAAAGGTTTCGACGCAGGACCTGGCGTGGCGTGACGGCACGCTCGAGGAGCGCATGACGCACGCGCTCGTCAGAGGCACGGCCGATTACATCGTCCAGGACACCGAGGAAGCCCGGCTCAAGTACGGCCGGCCGATACACGTCATCGAAGGCCCGCTAATGGACGGCATGAACGTCGTCGGCGATCTCTTCGGTTCGGGCAAGATGTTTTTGCCGCAGGTGGTGAAGTCCGCGCGCGTGATGAAGCAGGCCGTCGCGCATCTCGAGCCGTACCTTGCCGCGGAGAAGCTGGCAGCGGGCGACGCCCGCCCCAAGGGCAAGATCGTGCTGGCCACCGTCAAAGGCGACGTGCACGACATCGGCAAGAACATCGTCGCAGTCGTTCTCCAGTGCAACAACTACGAAGTGGTCAACCTCGGCGTGATGGTGCCGTGGAAGAAAATATCGGAAGTGGCGCGTGAGGAGAACGCAGACATCATCGGGCTCTCAGGGCTGATCACGCCTTCGCTCGAGGAGATGGCTCACAACGCGCGCGATATGCAGCGCGAGGGGTACACCATTCCGCTGCTCATCGGGGGTGCAACCACCTCCCGCACCCATACCGCGGTGAAAATCGAGCCGCATTACAAGGGACCGGTCGTCTGGGTGCCCGACGCGTCCCGCGCCGTCGCCGTATGCAGCAGCCTGCTGTCCGACGACATGAAGGCCGCGTACAAGGCCGAGATCAAAGCGGACTACGCGCGCATCCGCGTGCAGCACGAAGGCAAGAAAGGCCCGGCCCTCGTTCCTCTCGCACGCGCCCGCGAGAATGCGCACCAGACCGACTGGCAGCGCTACACCCCGCCCAAGCCCGAAATGCTCGGCGTCAAGATCCTGAAGAACTACGACCTTGCCGAGATCGCGCAGTACATCGACTGGGGCCCTTTCTTCCAGACGTGGGAATTGTCAGGCCCGTATCCGGCCATACTGCAGGATGCCATCGTCGGCGAGGCCGCCCGCAACGTGCTCGCCGAAGGCCAGGCGATGCTCAAGAAGATTATCGAAGGCCGCTGGCTCACCGCGAGTGCCGCGTTCGGTCTTTTCCCCGCTGCGCGCGTCAATCACGAGGACATCGAAATCTACGCCGACGAGTCGCGTCGCAATGTGCTCATGACCTTTCACAACCTGCGCCAGCAGACCGTCAAGCCCACGGGAAACCCCAACCTTTGCCTCGCCGATTTCATCGCACCGAAGGAATCCGGCGTTCCCGATTACATCGGGGCTTTCGCGGTCACCGCGGGGCTCGGGATCGAGAAGCGACTCGAAGTATTTGAGAAGGATCACGACGACTACTCCTCGATCATGCTCAAGGCACTCGCGGACAGGCTGGCCGAAGCGTTCACCGAGCTGCTGCACGCGCGGGTGCGCCGCGAATTCTGGGCGTACGCGAAAGACGAAGGGTTGAGCAACGACGACATGATCGCCGAGAAGTATCGCGGCATACGCCCCGCACCCGGTTACCCGGCGTGCCCCGACCACACCGAGAAAGGGGCGCTTTTCGCGCTGCTCGGTGCGCAGCGTGCGGGAATCGAGCTGACCGAGTCGTTCGCGATGCATCCTGCCTCTTCGGTGAGCGGGTTTTACTTTTCCCATCCCGATTCGCGTTACTTCGCAGTCGGCAAGACGGACCGCGACCAGATCGCCGATTACACGCGGCGCAAGGACGTGCCGCGTCCGGAGATCGAGCGCTGGCTCGCGCCGGTGCTGGGCTACGAGCCGGAAGCGGAGCCGGCGGAGGTCGCGACCGCGGCATGAACCCCGGGCTTCGCAGCGCAGGCGAAGACGCGTCGAAGGCGAGCGGCCCTCGCTCGCCGCACGCGACCTTCTCTGCCGCAGAGCTCGGACAATTCCAGCGTCACGGCTACGTCGTCGCGCGTAACCTCGCACCCGAGGCGCTGCGCGTACAGATGCTCGACGTTGCGAAAGCCCATCTTGCTCACTCAGTCGCGCCCCTGGAATATGAAGCTGACGTGAAGTATGCGGGCGCGCCGCTGTCGCACGACGCGCCCGGTGGGCGCACGGTCAGGCGGCTCCTCCAGGCGTGCGCGCGCGATCCGGTTTTTCACACGTGGGCGACGTCGCCTCTACTCGCCGCGCACCTCGCGCAGCTTCTCGGCGCGCCGGTCGAGCTCTCCCAGGCTCATCACAACTGTGTGATGACCAAGGATCCGCGTTACAGCAGCCTCACCAACTGGCATCGCGACATCCGGTACTGGTCTTTCGAGCGGCCCGAGCTCGTGTCGGTGTGGCTCGCGCTGGGGCCCGAGCGCAACGAGAACGGCTGCCTGCTCGTGTTGCCGGGATCTCATGAAGTGGAGTTCAGGCCCGGGCAGCTCGACGCCGCGCAGTTCCTGCGCACCGATGTCGAAGAAAATCGCTCTCTGCTCGCCAAGCAGATCGCGGTCGAGCTGGACCCGGGCGATGTGCTGTTTTTTCACTGCAGGCTGTTCCACGCCGCGGGCCAGAACCAGACCGCGAAGACAAAATTTTCAGTGGTTCACACCTATCATGCGGCGGACAACCATCCCCTTGCGGGAAGCCGGTCCGCTGCGGTTCCGGATGTGCCGCTTCAGATTGCGTGAAGGGGTGGGCGGTTGATCGTCATTCCGGGCCGTGCGGGAACGCGCGGCGCCAAATCAGCAGGTCACAGCACCTCCAGCACATCGAGCGGCTCGCTGGGATCCGCGGCATTGACCACCCGGACAGGCGTCGAGCGAATTTTCGCGATGCGCGCCAGCGCTTTGGCGTAGGGTCCTTCAGTCGCGGGCTCGTCGAGCCGGAGTACGATCACGTCGGCCGCGCAGAGCTGGGCGCGATACACGTCTGTTGCAGCATAACGCGAGTCCGCGAGGTGCTCCGCACCGACTGCACACACGGTCGATTCGAGCTCGACTGCTTTCGATAATCCGGGCTCGTTCAGGACGCGTATGACCGCAGCCGGTTCGGCCGCCCCGGAGGCTTCGATCAGCAGCCGATGCGGGTGCGCGGCGCGCAACATCGACACCAGCGCCGTGCGCAGCGACACCTGTCCCGTACAGCAGATGCAGCCGGCGACTTCGCGCACGACGACGTTTTCATCGGCCTCGCCCACCGCCAAGTGCCCTCGGCCGAAGTCGTTGACGAGCACCGCCCAGCGCTCAGCGGCCGGCCGCTGGCACAGCAGGCGCGAAATGAGACTGGTTTTTCCGGCGCCGGTGGCGCCGGTGATGAGAATCGCGGGGATGCGTGTAGGGGCCATGGCGGGAGCCGCTGCGAGGGTCTCGATTATATGCGGCCCCTTCGCGACGGCAGAGCTGCGATCGATAGGGGCAGACTCGCGCATCCGATCGTGCCGACGACGTCGCTGCAGAACGCTTTCGATCTGTTCATGACTTTTGGCTCTGCGAAGGGGGCAGGAGATCGGTGTGAACGGCCCGCACGCCGGGATCGGTCTCTCGGGGGCGGTATACTTCATTTTCCGCGGTTGAGCCCTCGGTCGAGGTGCCAGTCCGAATCTTCATTCCCCCACTGAACTGATGCACATACACATACTCGGCATTTGCGGCACCTTCATGGGCGGGGTCGCCGTGCTGGCGCGCGCGGCAGGCCATCGCGTCACCGGTTGCGACGCCAACGTGTACCCACCGATGAGCACCCAGCTCGAAGCGCAGGGCATCGAGCTCATCGAAGGCTATGATGCCGGCCAGGTGACGCTCGGGCCGGACGTTTACGTCATCGGAAACGTCATCACGCGCGGCAATCCACTGATGGAGGCGATCCTCGACCAGGGGCTGCCGTACCTCTCCGGGCCGCAGTGGTTGCGTGAAAACGTATTGCAGGGGCGCTGGGTTCTCGCGGTCGCCGGGACTCACGGCAAGACCACGACGAGCGCCATGCTCGCGTGGATACTCGAGTACGGCGGTCTTGCCCCCGGTTTTCTCATCGGCGGCGTGCCGCAGAACTTCGGTGTCTCCGCGCGCCTCACCGACACGCCTTTCTTCGTGATCGAAGCCGACGAATACGACACCGCTTTCTTCGACAAGCGCTCGAAGTTCGTCCACTATCCCGCGCGCACCGCGGTCCTCAACAATCTGGAATTCGATCACGCGGATATCTTCCCCGACCTCGCCGCGATCGAAACGCAGTTCCACCACTTCGTTCGTACCCTGCCCTCGAGCGGCCTCATCGTGTCGAACGGCGGCGACAGTCAGCTTGCACGGGTCCTCGCGCGAGGCGCATGGACGCGCGTTGAGCACTTCGATGCCGATGAAGGATGGCGCGCAGGGATGGCGGACGAGAAAGGGGCTTTTGCTGTGCATTTCAAAGGCGAGCCGGTGGGGACGGTGCAATGGGCGCTCCTCGGGGCGCACAACCGCTCCAATGCGCTCGCCGCGATTGCCGCTGCGCGGCATGCGGGCGTTCCGCCCGGCGTGGCCATCGAAGCCCTGAGCCGCTTCGAAAGCGTGAAAAGGCGCATGGAAGTGCGTGGTGTCGTGGGCGGGGTCACGGTGTACGATGATTTCGCGCATCACCCGACTGCGATCGCGACGACCCTCGAGGGTTTGCGGGCCAGAGTCGACGGCTCGCGCATCTTCGCGGTGGTGGAGCCGCGCTCGAATACGATGAAGCTCGGCGTCATGAAGCAGGCGCTGCCGGCAAGCCTCGCCGCGGCGGACCGCGTGTTCTGCTACAGCGGCGCGCTGGAGTGGGATGCGGGCGCGGCACTGGCCCCGCTCGGGGACCGCGCCACCGTTCATGCGGGGCTGGATCAGCTGGTCGCCGGCATAGCGGCGGAGACGCGTCCCGGCGACCATGTGGTCATCATGAGCAACGGCGGATTCGGC
>JBKJKJ010000528.1:0-13538 GCA_046597455.1 Burkholderiales bacterium | reverse complement strand
CGCAGCCCAGCGGGTCGCGTCCGGAGATGCGCGACCTCTTCTACAACAACAACATGAAGGGGTGGGCTCCTGCGCTGTGCGCCAGCCGGCCCGACATCACGATGGCGACGGTCGACGCTTTCCTGAACAGGATGTATCGCACCGACCCGGACTTCGTCTTCACCGTGACGCGCGATTTCGTGCGCGAGTGCCAGACCCCCATACTGGTCCTGCCGGACGACACGCCGCCGCACCCATATGCAGTCGCCATGGAGACCGCGAATCTCGCGCCCAACGCGCAGGTGAGCCTCTATCCCTGGAAGGACTCCAAGGACCAGGTTGCTCTGGCGGTGCGCCACATCCGCACGTTCCTCAAAGCGAATCGACCGGTGGGCGCGGCGCACTGAAAGGGCGTCACTCGCGGCTTTTTCTTCATCGCTTGCGACGATGCGGGTGCCGCAAAGTGGCTGAATGACTCACCGTGTCGGGAGGCCCCGGGGGTAGAAAATCGGGCGCGCCCGTGTCCCGCCCTACTTCGGTGGCGTCTTGGGCATCGCGCCTTCGCTGGCTGGGGAAGAGGGGCGGGTCCCGGTCGATCCGTCTGCCGGCGGCAGCTCGCCGACCGGCACGGCCGCCCCGGCGTCCTGTGCGGGTGGTGCGCTCGTGCCGAGTTTCGGACCTCGCACATCCCTGATCGTATAAACCTCCTTCACGAACACCAGAAAAAAAGCAAACGAGACGACCAGTATCAGCAGTCCGGTGACCGATGATTTGACCGAGACCTTGCCCTTCTCGAGCTCGATGCCGCCCTCCTGCGCCAACTCGCCCTGCCCCCTGACCGCAAGATTGAAAGCCGCGTACAGCTGCAAGGCCGCCAGGCCTATTCCGGACATCGTAATGGCGACGAGCATCCACAGCATGACTCTGCCCACGAAATGCTGCTCGAGGAATGTCTGCCTCTGGATCCGCAGGTTCTCCAGATGGTATTCATGCGTTTTTTCGAGGTAGCAGAGATCCGCGACTCCGGTCAGCACAGCGAGACTCAGCGGTTCGGCGGCGATCAGCTTTATCGTGCGCTCCCAGCAGTCGGTGGCTCGCAACTGTTCCACGGGCTGAACGTAACGTGCAGACGGGTCACTCCCTCGAAGCAACACAGCGGCGAGCGCGGCGATCGCGATGAAGGCGATGAGCCAGGGGAGGGCCAGCGCATACGGCTTGTGCATGGATGGGGCCGGCCGTTACGCGGTCAGCGGGTCCGACCCAGGCTGATCGGCCCACTGCCCAGTCTGCAGCCACATCTGAGTCCAAAGTCCGTCTGGCCGGCCAGGCCGCACGTCCTGTTCGTCGCGGCGATGTAGCACTCCGTGGGTTGATCCGAAGGGATGGCCGACTGAATGGTGGCGCCGGAGGATGGGCGTTCCGGAGGCAGTTCTCTGACCGGCACCGCGGTCAACGCGTTTGGCGAGGCAGGGGCACTACCGGAAGGCTGTGCCGCCCAACACGTCTCAGACAGGATCGTCGCGACGAATACCGCTGTAACCAACGCGATCGTGTTCATTCGAATCTCCGTGAGTGAAGGGCGATGTCACCGCGAGCCCGTCTCTGCTGCAATCGATTGATTATGCGCCGGCGTCGCAGGTCGCTCCGCCGCCGCATTGCGTCCGGCGATACGCCCGAACGTAATGCCCTCGGCAAGATTCCCGCCGCCCTGATAGACGAACTGGAATACCGAACAGATTTCGCCCACCGCATACAGCCTCGATATCGGCCTGTCGTCCCAGTCGAGCACCCGGCGCTGCGCATCGGCACGCAAGCCCCCTTTGGTGTTCGGGCCGCCCGGATAGAGCGGGATGGCGAAGAACGGCGGCTCCGATACCGGCCCCATCGTTCCCACTTCGCGCTCGAAGTCGGGATCGTGGCAAGCGGCGCAGTAACCGTTCCATGTTTCGACAGCGTGTGTCAGCGCAGCGGTATCCATCTGGTCGCGATTGTCGGAGTGTTCCCGGATTCGCTGCGCCAACGCTTCGAGCGTATCGCCGGTGAGGATATAGCCCTTGCGCAGGGCATTCAGGTTGTCCTCGCCCCAGTCGATCCCGTTGTAAGCCGCGGCCGCGACGCTGACGACCGGACCTCGGCGCATCATGACCGAGTCGAAGACCATCCACGATGGAATCCGTGGATAGCTCAGGGTCACCGTATCGAACTGAAGCGCTTCCTTGTAGAAAATGTAGCGGCTGGGGTCCTTCGTGATCCGCCGCTCCGACGCGTAGCGGCGGCCATGGTTGTCGACGACGATTTCGTTGGGCTTGCCCACGCCTGAGGTATTCATGCCGATTCGCAGCCCGTGCCTGCGCTCCGGAACGGCGCAGATGACGCGGCCCGCGATGCTCCCGACGCGGGACAAAGCCGCGCCCACGCGCATCGCCATGCGGATGCCGTCGCCCGTGTTCGCGGGCGAACCGTAGAACGCCCAGCCCTCGAGGCCCGGCCCGTCCAGGAAAGCCTTGCGCATTCGCGCGTTGTACTCGTAACCGCCGGAGGCGATGATCACCGCACGACGCGCCCGGTAGGTGACGCGGTGTGCCCCGCGCTCGGCACGCACGCCGACCACGGCGCCGCTATCGTCGAGGATCAGCTCGCGGGCCGAGACGCCGTAGTGGATCGGCACCTTGCGGGACTGGACGCCGGTCAGCATGCACGCGTGGAAAGCCTCGCCGGATTGTTTGGCGGACTTGGCCGTATCCTTCGTCCGGCCGGTGAGCGCATCCTCGTCGTACTGGCCGGTGTAGGTGCTGCGCACGCACGCGTAGCCGGACTTCGCCGCGCCGGGAAATTCCGGAAAGGCGGCGGCCGCGGAGATGACAGTCTGGAAGCCCGGATCGAGGCCGCGCATGAACGCCGCATTCTGCGGGGAATATCGCGCCCACATTTCGGCGAGCTCATCCGAGAACTCGCTCTGCTCGCCTTCGAGCTTGTGAGGAAGATTCTCGCCGCTGAACATCGCTTTCGCATACGACTTGAGCGATTCGAAGTCGCCGTCCGGATCCGGGCTGTGGAAGCCGCCGCCGCTCATGCGCGTATTCGAAAAGTGCGACTCCTCGGGCTGCTTCTCCAGGATGACGACTTCGGCACCCAGATCCCGGGCCTCGATTGCGGCGCACCCGCCCGCGGAACCGAAACCGATGATGACGACGTCCGCTTCGTATTCGACGGGTTCGTTGATGTGCGTGGTCAGGCTATCCATTGTTTACGTTGAGCTCCTGTTGAGCGCCACAAAGCCAGAGACCGTTCGCCCTGAGCCCTTCTAAGGGTGAACCGCCGTCCCCCTCGACGCACCGCGATCGTATCATCGTCGAGACACAGCGCCGCGGCAGGGTAACTGAAGGGGGTGGCGCTGGCCGTCGAGCCGGTGGAAAAGGAAATCGTTCCCGGTCACATGGTGGCGTGTCACCTGTATTGAGGCCTATCGTTGCCTGCGAATCATCGGGGCAAGCTGTCATTCGGCTCGGAGGGGGCGGGATCGAGCAAGCCGCGCGATAATGTGTAGTGTCTCGACTGGTTTTCGCTATCGGCAGGCAGCAGCGGCAGTTCAGAATCCCAGCTCGTGCAGCGCCTTCACGAGCGTCGTCTTCTGCATATCGTCGGTCATCGGATAGGTTTCCAGCCAACGGCGGCTGGAGAAACCAGGCTGCAGCGCGCGGATCTCCTCCGCCTCCCATGCTGCTGCCGCTTGTTCGCCGGCGCTCACGTACAGTGCCGCCATATAGACATGCGTCTCGAGGTGAACCGTATTGCGCGAGAGGGCGTGTTCCAGATTCATCCGTGCCTGCTCGAGGTCTCCGAGAAACAGATAGGCCCGTCCAAGCGTTAAAAAGTAGAGATGGCCGCCTTCGGGGTTGAGGCGCATCGCCCTGCGCACTAGTCGCACGCCTTCCGCCGGACGTCCGGTGTGCGTGTGGATGCTCCCCATCAACGCATAGCCGTCAGCGAACGATGGGTAGAGCCGAACGGCAGCTTCGAGGTACCGCACGGCCTGCTCGTGCTGACGTCGCTCCGCGTGAATATAGGCCAGTACCCAGTAAGTCTCCGGAATATCCGGGTTGACCTGGTGGGCGGTCCGGGCCATCTCGAATGCGCGGTCGAGGGATGCGGTGCCGTCTCCACTCCACCGATGGCGATAGTCCGCAGCGTAAGTGCGCGCGAGGCCTGAATACGCCCGGGCGAAGTTCGCGTCCAGCATGATCGCGCGCCGGAACATTTCGCGGGCGAGCTCGTTCTCCGCTTTCTGCCGTGCGTGCAATGCCCACTGCCCGCGCTGATAGTACTCGTAGGCTTCCAGATTGCGGGTATGGCGCTGCGCAACCCGCCGCAACTCGGCCTCGCTCACCTTGCCGGGCAGCAGATTCAGAAGCTTCGGGCCGAGTTCTTCCTGGATCGCAAAGAAGCCGCTCAGCGCACGGTCGAAACGTTCGGACCACAACTGATTTCCGGTCCGGGCGTCGGTGAGATGGACGTGCAGACGCAGGCGGTCGCCGACGCGCTGGACCGACCCCGACACGACATAGTGGGGCCGCGCAACGGGCGAGGGTGGCTCGCCTCCGGCTTCGGTGTCTGCCGCCAGGCCGATGATCGAGAGGCCGAAGACCTTCGAAAGGTCGGTCACGAGATCGGCCGTGAGGCCTCTGGCCAGCAACATTTCCTGCGGATCGTCGCTCAGGGGCTCGAACGGCCTGATGGTAACGCTCGGATGCGCCGTGCCGGGCGTAACGACCCCTGCCGCAGGCGCCCGCTCCGGCGCGACACCGATTGCGGGGCCGCGCTCGATCCACCAGAAGGCGATTGCCGCGAGCAGTATCGTTGTGGCGATGCCTGCTGTCGCCATCCATCGCGCGTATCCCTTGCGCCCAGCGTATGACGATCCGTTATCCGGACGAACCGGAGGCAGGTCGATTTCCGCCGACCGGACCACAGGGGCCACGAGCCGGTAGCCGCCTTTGGAGATGGTCTGGATGTAAGGCGGCGTATTCCCGAGCACCTTTCGCAATTTGAGGACGACTTGGGTGAGAGAGTCATCGCCTACCGTCACGTCGGCCCAGACGGCTGCAAGCAGCGCGTCCCGACTCACGACCTGGCCTGGCCGGTCTGCGAGGTAGACGAGAACGGCCATGGCTTTGGGCTCGAGCTTTACGGTGCGGCCTGCCCCCGCGAGTTGATTCAGAGCGGGCTCGACTGTCCAGTCGCCGACCTGCAGCCGGTTCGGGACGGGAGGGGAATCGGGGGCAGTGCCATCGGGCATGACTGGACCTTGAGCGAGCGCATTCCTGCGTGCTGCAGTATGCGGTCTTTCGCATCCTTAGCCAAAACTTAGTCGTTTCTTCAGGATTTCTTGGCGTAGCGGGCGTTCAATGACCGGATCCATACCCGAGGAGAATTCGATGAAACCGTTCGTGTCGCGCCGTGATTTCATGTTGGGTTCCGCGTGCTTCCTCGCCCAGGCCGGGTTCTGGAGGCAGACACTCGCACAACCGCCCAGGCTCGGCGCGGTGCCGGTCGTGGACAGCCTTACGGTCAAGGTCCTCATCGATTCGAGCTACGAAACGCCCCGCGCCGGCACCTCCAAATGGATCAAGGTGAAGCGGGCGCCGCCGTACATTCCAGCCGGCAACACTCGCAGGGTTCTTCACAATCAATGGGGCCTGTCGCTCGCCCTGGAATCGCGGATCGGGAGTGACACGCGCGATCTCATGCTCGACTTCGGATACACGCCCGAGGCGTTGCTGAACAACATGGACCTCATGCGCGTGGACGGCGCGAAAACGCAGGGGCTGATCCTCAGCCACGGCCATTTCGATCACTTCGGCGGAATGCTGGGCTACCTCCAGAGGTATCGCGCCAGGCTGCCGGCCGATCTCACGCTCTTCGTCGGCGGCGAGGACAACTTCTGCCTGCGCAAGGCCCCGATCGGGCCTGGAAACTACGCCGATCACGGCGTACTCGACCGCCGGGAGCTCGAAGCGTTGAAAGTTAAGATCGTCTACTGCGAAGAGCCTGCCATCGTCATGGGCCACGCGTTCACCACGGGAACGATCGCCCGGCGAAGCTTCGAGAAGGTCTTGCCGAATACGATCGTCGAATACGCGAAAAAAGACGGGGTGGGCTGCGATTTACCGGCGGCCGCCGCGAGAGCCGGGGGCAAAGCGGTACACGACGAGAACGATCACGAGCACGGCACATGCTTCAACGTGAAAGACAGGGGACTCGTCGTCATGAGCTCGTGCGGACACAGCGGCGTGGTCAACACGGTGCTGCAGGCGCGTGAAGTATCGGGCGTCAACAAGGTTCATGCGGTGCTGGGCGGCTTCCACCTGTACCCTGCCGGCGAGGATTACCTGCGCCGAACGGTCGCCGAATTGAAAGCCCTGAATCCGGACGTCGTCATACCGTTTCACTGCTCCGGCCCCGGCTTCACGAGCGCCATGCGCGAAATGCTCGGCGACCGCCTGTTTACGTCGGCAGCGGGCACCGAATTCACGTTTGGGGCATAGAGGCGGGAATGGGAATGGGAACGAGGATGGGGAAGCGGAGCGTCCTCGTCATCCTGTTCCTGCTGGCGGCGCTGATCGCCGGCGCGGCGCGGCTGGACCTCGACCCGGCGCCTTCCAGTGCAGGCCGCGAAGAGGCGGCGCGGTTCATGGGCGCGCTGATGGCGGGCGATTCGGCGGTCGGCGGGCCGTTCGCGCTCCAAGATCAGTACGGGAGAACCAGAAGTCTTGCCGACTTTCGCGGCAAGCTGGTATTGCTTTACTTCGGCTACGCTTTTTGCCCGGACGTCTGTCCGACCGACCTCGCTGCGATGGCCGACCTGGTGCGTACCCTCGGCCCCCGCGGCGATGCGGTGCAACCCGTATTCATCACGCTCGATCCGGAGCGCGATACGGCCGAAGTTCTCCGCAGCTATGCGGGCGCCTTTGATCCGCGCCTGATCGCGCTGCGCGGAAGCGAGCTGGACGTGCGACGTGTGGCGACTGACTTCAAGGTGTTTTTCGAGAAGGTAAAGCCTCGCGGATCGGGCAGTTACGTCATCGATCACATGGCGTTCATCTACTTGCTCGACCGCAATGGCAAGTATGTGGCATTTTTCCCGCCCGGCACCAGCGCGCAGCGCATGAAGCCCGTGGTGCTCGAATTGCTCGAAAGGTGAGATCGGGCCGCGCTTGCCTCGCTGCACTGAGCGTGTCGATGCCTTCACTGACACGCATCACGGAAAAACGGGACATGCGCTTTTTCCGAACCGTTCGGCCGACTTTCCGGCGCGCATCGGTCCTGAAAGTTATGAGCGTCCCGGCTGCGTGCTATCGGAAGGCCGCTCGAATTCGATGGGCATGTCGCCATCGCTGCGACCCTGCTTGAAGATTTCCGTCACGTTGGGCCGCTCCCAGACGATCTCGAGAAGATTGTCGTCCGGATCGTAGAAATAGATGCTCTTCTGGCTCGCGTGATCCACCGCCTTGTGGAGGGCCACGCCCGCGTCCTTCAGGGCGAAATAGGCTCGCGTCAGCTCTTCCTCGCTTTCGACTGCGAACGCGGTGTGCTTGACCCCGAGGCCCTCTCTCATGCCGAGGGCGGCTTTCGGCTGTGGGTAGGCATCGGGTTTCGTGCTGGGAAAGAGGTCGAGCGTATTGCCGTACTCCCCGAGGGAGAGGAATACGCCGCCATGATTGGGGTCCTGCTCCAGCACCTTGAAACCGAGGACGCCGGTGTAGAACGCCTTCGACCGTTCGAGGTCGCGAACGGTGAACAGGATATGGCCGATGCGCTGCAGCTTGATCATGATGAGGGTCGACCCTGTAGACGATAATCTAACTGCTGACATATTGCATGTTCGATTACTGCTTCACGAGGCCCAGATCGACGAGAACCGCTTTGTCGGTCGCGTACTCCTGCTCCAGCTCTTTCTTGAGCGCCGCGCCGGTCACGAAATGATCGGTCCAGAAGTTCTTCCCGAGGTCCGCTTTCCACTCCGGCGTTTCCGCAACCTTGCGCAGCGCGTTCTCCCAGTAAGCGACCTGCGGCACCGTCAGGCCTTTCGGTCCGAAGATCCCGCGCCAAGAACCTGCAACGACGTTCACGCCCTGCTCCCGCCAGGTCGGCGCGTTCGCGAGCGCCCCTGAGAGCCGCTGGGGTGCAGCGACACCCAGCACGCGCATGCGCCCGTTCGACACGTGCGCGATCGCGTTTCCGGCGCCGATCACGACGAGATCGATATGCCCGCCGAGCACCGCCGGTATCGCTTCGGCGGAGCCTTTGAAGACCACGGGCTTCAAGTCGCGCGGATTGCCGCCGAGCGCCTTCAGCAGCAGCCCCGCAGCGACGTGGCGGCTGCTTCCGAACGCGTTCGCAAAGCCGATTGTCAGCGAGCGCGGGTCCTTCTTCAGGCGCTCGGCGAGGTCCTTGCCGCTGGCCATCAGCGAATGCGTCGCCACTGCGAATACCACGTAGTCCTGCAGCATCATGGCGATGGGCGTGAAGTCGGCAGGCGTCAGGGGGCTGGCGCCGATGATGTGGTTGCTCGCGATGCCGCTCGTCGCAATGAGGAGATAGTGAGGGTCGCCGGCGCGCTGGGCGACATAGGTGCCGGCGATGGTCCCGCCGCCGCCGGGTTTGTTGACGACGGTCACCGTCGTGGGTACGAGCCTGGTCGACGTGAGAATGCGCTCGATCGTCCGCGCGGTATTGTCGTTACTGCCGCCCGGGCCCGAAGCGGCGACAATCTCCACGTTTTTCTGCGGCGCCCAGCCTTGCGCGAAGGCCGGGGCGGCCGCGGCGGCAAGGATGACGCTCAGAACCGTCGTAACGATGTGCGGCTTCATGACTTCTCCTCTGATAGTCAAACAGGATCAGATTGCACTTGCCGGGATTGGATTATGCCCTGCTCCGGGCGATGGTTTATCCTTCAGGCATAGCGGGGCGCGACCGGCCGCGTCCACTATCTGAAAACAACTTGGATCGATCCGCACCGGCGACAGGTCGAGATCCGATCACAGAAACGACAGGCAGACTCCATTCAGGCCCTTAGCCCCCTGACCGTCCGCGTGGCGGTCCTGTTCTTCCTGCCGCTCATCATTTCGACCGAGCTGCATCAGCTTTCGCATTCTCTGGTTCATGCGTTTCTCGCCCGGCTGGGCAACCCCACCATTACGCTGGCCGCTTTCAGCATCGCGTTCGCGTTCAATACCACGTTCAGCGGCATCATTTCCGTCGAAGTCCAGGCGGCACTGTCCTACATCACCGACAAGCGCTCGTTCTGGCGGATTGCGCGCTTCTACTTCGCGATTGCCCTGGTGCCGTTGTTCTTGATCGAAGCGGTCGCGCTCACGCCGATCGGCGATTGGGTGTTCGGGGTGATGATGGGCGCGAGTCCGGAGGCGACCCGGCTCGCGAAGCTGGCGTCGGGCGTCATGGGCCTGTGGGTTTTTCCGAATCAGGTCCGCAACATAGCCACCGCGCTGTGCATGATGCATCGGCGCACGCTTCCGATTTCCTACGCGACGATCATACGGATCGCTTCGCAGGCCCTCATGCTGTTGGTGCTGCCATTCTGGATGGAAGGGGCCGTGGCCGGCGCGGCTTCCCTGGTCTTATGCATGAGCGTGGAAGCGGGTTACATGTACTGGGTCAGCCGGGCCTACTACGACGAGCTGCCCGCAACAGGCGGCGAGCAGGCCTCTCATCGTCAGCTGTGGAAATTCTCGTGGCCGCTGATGATCACGCAGGTCACCGAGAACGGGGTTTCCTTCGTCATCAACTTCTTCCTCGGCCGTCTTGCCAATCCCGACCTGGCGCTGGCGGCGTTCGGCGTGGTCAACGCGCTCAATTCGCTGGTGGCCTCGCCGCTGCGTAACATGGTGCAGGCGGGGCAGGCTCTCGTGCACAGCCGTTACGACATGCGTGTGATGCTGCGCTTTGCGCACAGAGTGACGCTGGTGTACGTCGTGCTGGTCGGGATTCTGTTCTACACACCGATGCGCGACGTGATCCTGACCCGGATCATGGGATTGCCCCAGACGCTCAGCAGCTATGCGACGCCGGGTGTGCAGATGGTGCTGCTGGTCGTGATCGTATGGGGTTACGCATCGCTGTTTCGCGGCCTGCTTTCCGCGATGCGCCGCACGGGCGCAATCGCCGGCAGCGCTCTGGTGCGCCTTCTGGTGGTGACCGCTGTAGGCAGCGTCACGCTCATCGCGCCGAACCTGAACGGCGCAGCGGTCGGCGTTGCGGCCGTGGGCGCCGCGTTCCTGACCGAGGCGCTTATTCTTGGCGTACGTCTGATCTACTGCAACCGCGAGGTGGGGCCGCTGTTTGCGCGCGAGACCTGAGCCGTATGCTTCGGGTTCCCTGCATGCCGTGCCGCTGTGGCGCATACCTTCAGCGCACGCGTGCCCAGTGAGTTATCCTGCGTTCCTGCACAAAGCATATTTCCAAATCGGGACGCACACGTCTTACTTCTCGGGATTACCGTGTGCGTCGCCTTTTATCCCCCAATCACCGCGGGACGATGCACGTGAACCTATTGTTTGACGCGGCGTGGCGCCGCGGGCCGCGCACACTTGCCGGCTTGATGCTGCTGATCATTGCGCTTGCAGCCGCGCCTTGTCGCGGCGCCGCGGACCCGGCGTCGGGCGGCGCACTGCCCGAAGTCGACTCGACGATCGCGGTGAAATCCGACGCGGGCACCGATGACCGGATCCGGTCGAGAGTCCAACAGCTTTTCAGCACCATCGACGGGCTGCGCGAGGTGAAAGTCGAGGTGAGTGGGGGCGTCGTCGAGCTCTCGGGGATCGCCTCGACCGCCGCGGTGCACCAGCAGGCATTACAGCTCGCCCGGCGGATCGAGAATGTGGTCGAAGTGCGCGACGGCATCACCGAGTCGCGCGATCTGCGCGAGCGCATGATGCGCATGCTCAAGCGTCTCGAAGTGCAGCTCGGCAACTTCGTCGGGTACCTGCCCCTGCTGCTCGTAGCCGGCGTGGTCGTGGTGCTGTCGTGGTGGATCGCCAATCTCGTTGCCCGCAGCGAGCGGCTCACCCGCCGGTTCGCCCGCAATCCTTTCCTGCGTGATCTCGCGCGCCAGGTTGTGCGGATCGGCATCATCGGCGCCGGCCTGTTGATGGCGCTCGAGGTGCTGGACGCCTCGACGCTCGTGGGCTCACTGCTGGGTGCGGCGGGGGTTCTCGGCCTCGCAGTCGGCTTCGCGTTACGTGACACCGTCGAGAATTACATCGCGAGCCTGCTGCTCAGCCTGCGCCAGCCGTTCTCCCGCGATGATCTGGTGTCCATCGAAGGCCGCGAGGGACGCGTCGTGCGACTCACTTCGCGGGCGACGATCCTGATGACGCTCGACGGCAACCACGTGCGCATTCCCAACGCACACGTGTACAAAGCCGTGATCGTCAACTACACGCGCAATCCCAAGCGACGCTTTCAATTCGATGTGGGCGTAGACACCGAGCAAAACCTGGCTGCAGCCCAGGTGCTTGCAGCGACGACGCTTGCGCAGATGGAAGGCGTGCTCGATGATCCGCCGCCCGTGTGCACGGTGGAGCAGCTCGGCGATTCGAATGTCATCCTGCGGGTGTTCGGATGGATGAACCAGGCTGACGCGGAGTTCGTCAAAGTGCGCAGCGAAGCCATCAGGCTGGTCAAAGGCGCTTTCGATCGTGCCGGCGTGGTCATGCCCGAGCCCATTTACAACGTGCGATTCGGGCAGTTTCCCGCCGCGCTGGGCAGTGCCACAGTGTCGGCGGGGGCGACGTCTACAGCGCCCCGTGAAGATCGGCAGCCTGCAGCCTCCGCGGCGATCAAGGAAAACACCGCCGAGCCGGCCCGCGCGATCGACATCGCCCCGCGCGACGAGCTCGACGACCAGATAGCCGCCGACCGCCAGACGGCGGAAGAAGACCTCCTGCGCCAGCACGCGCCGAAGGAATAGCCCGGCATCGCCGGTATCGACTCTCCAGTTCCGGTCTTTACACTCTTTGGAGGAACGCCATGCTCAAGTGGGCCATCATCTTTTTCATCATTTCGCTCGTCGCCGGCTTTTTCGGATTCACCGGTGCTGCGGCGCGTCTGCGATCGATTGCCAAGATCCTGTTCTTCATCGCGCTGGCAATTTTTCTTGTGGTGCTGGTGTTCGGCGTCTTCCTGGGCGTGCTGGTGTTCTGATGCGCTTCCCCGGTGCGCAGGGCGTTTCGCCGGACCCAACGCCGACAGGGCCCGAAGGCCCTGTGCGTCGCCCGTTCGACCGAGAGCCGCGTTCTCAGTCGTCGATGGGGCCTCCAGCGCTGGGGAGCCGCAGTCCGAAGAGGTTGTTGTAATCCTCATAGCCGGGGCCTATCTGCCGGGCCGCCATCGGCAGGCCGGGCCGGCCCGCGACACCTTCGGTCGCCTTGTGCTCGGACTTCGCGATGTGCGCCTGCTGTTCCGTGGTCAGCACCGGGCCGGTGTCGTTCACGGAAAACGGCAACGCCTGTTCGTCTGCGGCGAACGTCGATGCCGAGACGCTGATGAGTGCCGCGCCCGCTACTGCCAGTGCTGCTGAAAGTATCCTGTTCATGATGTTCTCCTGGGGGCCTGTTACCGTTCAAAGAAAGAAAGTGTTGTCGGTGATGACGCAGGGCCATTCGATACCTTTGCTGCGAGGCGGACTATCCGTCAGAGAGCGTAGGTCCTTCGTAAGAGGCGCAGTCAACCCATCCGGGCAACCCAAACCGGGACGCACACTTGGCGGAATAGGGCACACGCCTCACTCACTGCCGTGATCAGGGCTATCAGTCCGGATGCATGGACTTCGCCGGGGGCGGCGCTTAAGATTGCCGGGGTCGGCGGATGTTCCCTGTCGTTCTCGAGCGGACTGCATCCTTCGAATCCACCTTCCAGGAGGAACCATGCACAGCGAAAAATATCGGCCGATCGAGGCCCCGTCCGTGTGGCACGGCGCCCAGATGCAGCAATCGAAAGAGTGGCTGCGTCCGTTCAGGGCCGAGGAGCTTGCGGAGATCGACGGCGCACTGGAGGCGGTTAAAAAGAGCGGTCTCGATCTCTTCGACATCGAGCGCGAGCATTTCCCGCTGCCCCATTTCTCCAAAGAGATCACCAGGATTGCACAGGAGCTCGAGACCGGCCGCGGAATGATCATGCTGCGCGGCCTGCCGCTGAGTTATACGCCCGAAGACCTCCAGATCGTGTACTGGGGCCTCGGCACGCATCTCGGCACCGCCGTCTCCCAGAACAAGGACGGCGAGCTCTTCGGCGTCGTCAAGAACTTCGGGAGGATGGAGAACACGAAGCGACGCGGATCGAAGACCGCCGACGGGCTCGAGTTTCATGCCGACCGCTGCGACGTGGTGGGACTTCTCTGTGTGCGCAAAGCGAAGTCGGGCGGCGCGAGCCGCATCGTGAGCTCGGGCGCGATACACAACGAGGTGCTGCGCCGCCGGCCCGATCTGATGGACGCTTTCTACGACCCCGAGCTCTGCCATAGCTGGCAGGGCGAGGAGCCG
>JBKJKJ010000530.1:0-3702 GCA_046597455.1 Burkholderiales bacterium | reverse complement strand
ATTCATTCGGTCGTTGCCTCATGTTCGCCATTACCCTGGGGCGCGTGATGATTTACAGTACAACGAACAACCCTTCCGGGAAGGGATGATTCGTTCAGGTGCTGAGCGCTAATACCCTTCCCGGAAGGAGGTAGACCACCAATCATCTGCTTTCTGGGCCGCTCATCGTAGTATCTAAGAGGGATTTATCATCGGGCTGAACAGCTAGCAATCATTGTTTTGGAGAGAAAACCAATGGCGAAACCCAAAGAGAGACCTGACGCAAAAGCCAAACCTACACCACCACCTGCGCCGCAAAGTTCGCCAGAGGTCGTTGTCGCGCCGGTCGTAACGCCACCACTGGAAACTGAGACGGAAACCCAACCCTCCCCAAGCGCCCGTTCTCCTCGATGGTTGACGGCGCTACTCTTGCTGGGCTTGTTAGCGCTCCTTTTCTGGGTGCTCTACCGCGGCTTCGCTGGCCGTGGCCCGGAGCTGAGCAACGCACCCCAAGCGACCCCGGCCGCCG
Source organism: Burkholderiales bacterium (assembly GCA_046597455.1). Taxonomy (GTDB): domain Bacteria; phylum Pseudomonadota; class Gammaproteobacteria; order Burkholderiales; family SG8-41; genus JAQGMV01. The sequence continues at coordinate 3,194 of JBKJKJ010000530.1, read as the reverse complement.
GGGGGATGGTTGTCGAAGCAACTGCGGCTGTAACGGGGACTACCTCTGGCGCAGGCGATGCCGCTGTCCCCAGCAGTGAACCGACCAAGCCCGCCGGTCTGCAACCTGGCCAGACGGTTGCGGCGGGGAGCGCGGGTGAACTACGCCTCTATAGTGATGCGAGTTCTACTTCGCCGATCCGCGATGTCTATGCCGCCGGCGCGCTCTTTACCGTCTTAGAGCCAAGTGGTCAATATACCGCATATCCAGTCGTGGTGAATGACCAGCAATGGTATCGTGTGCGCGCCGCTGATGGATTGGTGGGTTGGGCCATGCTGGATGCTTTTACCCCAGCCTCCGCCGAGCCACAAGCCACCGCTACTGTAAAGGGTTAATATCAATTCACTTTTTCTAAGCATATGACTGAACTTTCAAACCTTCCCCCTGAAGAATTAAACGCCGATGCTGCGAACGCCGTGCGAGCGCGCGTCCAAGAATTGCGCAAAACCATTCGCTATCATCAGCATCGGTATTATGTACTGGATGACCCAATCCTCAGTGATGCCGAATTCGACGTGCTTTTTCGTGAGCTACAGGCATTAGAGGCGGCTCATGCCGAATTGCGCAGCGATGACAGCCCCACGGTGCGCGTCGGTGGTGTTTTGAGCGAACGCTTTGAAAAAGTTGGCCATCCGACCGCTCTGCTCAGCCTGGCCAACGCCTTTAGCGAAACAGATCTACATGCCTGGCGTGAGCGGGTCAAACGTTTCTTACCCGAAAAACGGCGCGCTGAATTGGTCTATGGCGTGGAGCCAAAATTTGATGGCTTGACCGTCGTCCTTCACTATGAAAATGGCCGCTTTGTGCTGGGCGCCACGCGCGGTGATGGCGAATATGGCGAACAGATTACGCCGAATTTGCGCACGGTACGCCGCTTGCCGCTGGAAATTCCAAGCGATTTACGCCCGACTGATGGCGCGGCGCAAAGTGAGCAAAAAGCGCCGCCTTCACGATTGGTGGTGCGTGGCGAAGTCTATGTCGACAAAGCTGATTTTACCCGTTTTAACGAGAAACAGCTTGCCGCCGAAGAGCGGATCTATGCCAACCCGCGCAATTTTGCCGCCGGTAGTCTGCGTCAGTTGGACAGCGCAATTTCGGCAACGCGCCCGCTCAAACTCTGGGTCTATCAGATTCTGATCTTAGAGGGTGAAGCCAATCCGCCCACGACCCAACAAGAGAGTTTGGCCTATCTGGCCCAATTGGGGTTGCCCGTCTGTCCTGATGTGCGCTATTTTGAAGATCAAGCTTTCGAAGCGCTGATCGGTTATCTGAATGAATTCGGCGAGCGGCGGTTGGATCTGCCCTACGAGATCGATGGCCTTGTGCTGAAAGTCGATTCGCTAGCGCTGCAAAACTTGCTGGGTTATACGGGCAAGGACCCGCGCTGGGCGATTGCCTATAAATGGGCGGGCGTCGAAGCGGTGACAACGTTGCTCGACATTGTCGTCAATGTGGGGCGCACTGGTGTGATCACGCCCAATGCCGTGCTCGAACCGGTGCAGATCACCGGGGTCACGGTGCGCAATGCGACTTTGCACAACGAAGATTACATCCGAGATTTAGACATTCGCGTGGGCGATCAGGTGGTTGTCAAGCGGGCGGGCGAGGTCATTCCCAAAGTGTTGCGTCCGCTCGTGGAGCTGCGCCAGGGCAGCGAACAACCCTGGCAGATGCCTGCGACCTGCCCGGTCTGTGCACAGCCCTTGGTGCGGGCACCCGACGAAGCCGCAACCTATTGCGTGAATAGCGCCTGTCCGGCGCAATTGGTGCGCGCCGTCGAACATTTTGTGGCGCGCTGGGCGCTGGACATTGACAGCTTCGGTTTCAAGCAAGCCGAATTGTTTGTTCAGAAAGGCTACATTAAAGATCTGGCCGACATTTATCATTTACCCTGGGATGAAATTTTGCAACTGGAAGGGTATAAAGAAAAGCGCGTGGACAAGTTGCGCGCCGGCGTCGAAGCCAGCAAAGATCGGCCGATCCATCGGCTGTTGATGGGCTTGGGGATTCGTTTTGTCGGTGGCACCGTGGCCGAACTGTTGATGCAGCGCTACGCCAGTCTAGACGCCTTACTGCAGGCTTCTAGCGCTGATTTGAGCGACATTGAGGGCATTGGGCCGCGCATTGCCGAGAGTGTGGTTAAATACTTTTCGTTGGAACCCAATCGGGCGCTGATTCAGAAATTCGCTGCGGTGGGTGTGCGCGTAGCCGAAGAACGCACCATGACGCCACCATCGGCGGCGCAGCCGTTTGCCGGGCTTACGTTTGTTGTCACCGGCACATTGCCCACCTTCACGCGCGACGAGGCGCAAGATTTTATCAAGGCGCATGGTGGCAAGGTGGCCAGCAGCGTGAGCAGCAAGACAAATTATGTCGTGGCCGGTGAGAATGCGGGCAGCAAGTTAACCAAGGCCGAGGCCTTAGCGGTGCCCGTTTTATCGGAAGCGGCGTTGCGTGCACTGGCCAGCGCCGCATAGAGAACGGATTAACGGACATGAGCACCGATACGCTTAGCTATACCAACCCGGCACATTTGGCGACCACGGTTGATGCGTTGCGCAATGGTCAACATAGCCTTGCGCTCTATTTAGATCAGATGAATAAACGCATGGCACAAGTGGAGCCGCACGTCCAGGCCCTACTGCCTGAACCGGATCGCCTGGCGCGTTTACGCGCCGACGCCAATCAATTGCGCACCCGCTATCTCAACCCAGCGACGCGCCCAGCGCTTTATGGCGCGCTGGTGGGCGTCAAAGATATTTTCCATGTGGATGGTTTTGTCACGCGGGCCGGTTCGCAGATTCCACCCGCATTGTTTGCTGGGCCAGAAGCACTTTGCGTCCAACAGTTGCGCGCCGCTGGCGCACTGATCTTGGGCAAGACGGTGAGCACAGAGTTCGCCTATTTTGAACCTGGCCCGACACACAACCCGCATAACCTGGCGCATACACCCGGCGGATCGAGCAGTGGGTCGGCGGCGGCTGTGGCGGCAGGCTTGTGTACATTGGCCCTGGGCACACAGACGATCGGTTCGGTGATCCGGCCGGCGGCATTTTGTGGGATCGTCGGCTTTAAGCCCAGCTACGACCGGATTGCGACGCAAGGCATCGTCTATTTTTCGCGCACCGTCGATCATGTCGGATTGTTTGCCCAAG
>JBKJKJ010000390.1:0-3692 GCA_046597455.1 Burkholderiales bacterium | reverse complement strand
AGAACTCGCCCGCGAGATGCGACGAGTTGCCGATTCCCGCGGACCCGTAGCTCAGCTTGCCGGGCTGCGATCGCGCGAGAGCGATCAGTTCCTTGACGTTGCGAGCCGGCACCGATGGATGGACAACGAGCGCATAAGCGCCGGTCACGATCAGCGATACCGGCGCCGTGTCACGCTCGAGGTCGTAAGGCAGCCTGGCACGCAGCGCGACCTGGATCGTATCGGCGCCGGTGATGAACGACAGCGTATAGCCATCGGGCGGGGATGCGGCGAGCCTCGCAGTCGAGATCGAACCGCTGGCACCGGGTAGGTTTACGACGACCACCTGCTGTCCCAGAACTTCGGACAATCGCTGCGCAAGCGCGCGTGCCGTGAAGTCTGTTGCGCCTCCTGCGGTGTATCCCACGAGCACGCGGATCGGCTTGTCGGGATACGACTGCGCTGAAGCGTCAGCTCCGAAGAGGCACAGTGCAATCGGCGCGATCCAATAGAATGCCCGCTGTGCGGTGCCGCGCATGCCGTCCTCCCCTTTTTTCGGGATGATAGCATCGCGACTTGCGCGCATCGGCGCTTTTCACTCGACTACAACATTAGGACAACCATCGATGAGCCGTTTTGCGTTCGCACTCGCCATCGTCGCGTTTCTCGCAAGCGGCATGGCGCAGTCACAGGGCTATCCCGATCGACCCATCCGGCTGCTGATTCCATTCGCTGCGGGTGGAACCGCAGACATCGTCGGGCGCACGGTAGGCAAACACCTGTCGGACGTACTGGGTAAGCCGGTCGTCATCGACAACCGCACCGGTGCGGGCGGGGTCATTGCCACTGGGACCGCAGCCCGGGCGACGCCTGACGGCTACACGCTCTTGATCTCATCGGCTGCAAACGCGGCCAATGTCAGCCTCGTGCGCGACCTGCCTTACGATTTCGAGAAAGACCTTGCGCCGATCACGCTGGTGGTGTTGTCGCCGTATATTCTCATCGTCAATCCGGGAGTGCCTGCCAAGAGTGTCGGGGAGTTGATCGGCGTTGCCAGGGCTAAACCCGGCGCGCTGAACTTCGCTTCAACGGGTTACGGAACGTCGCAGCACCTGGCAGGCGTGTTGTTCAACATGATGGCCGGCACTCGCATGGCCTACATCACCTACAAAGGGGCGGCGGCGACGATCCCTGACCTGATCGGCGGGCGCGTTCAGTTACTGTTCTCAGGCATTCCCGCGGCGCTGCCCCATGTGAAGTCAGGGCGTCTCAGAGCGCTCGCTGTGACCAGCGAGAAGCGCTCCGCGGGCATGCCGGACCTGCCCACGGTCGGTGAAGACGGGCTCCCGGGCTATAGCATGACGGCGTGGCACGGACTGCTTGCGCCGAGCGGCACGCCGCTGCGCGTCATTACGCGCCTGAACAAGACGGTCACCGAAGGCATAGCATCCAGAGAAATGCGGGACCTCTTCATCGGCATGGGGCTCGAGCCGGTGGGCGATTCGCCATCGCAGCACAAGGCTTTCATCAGCAGTGAAATCGGGAAGATTTCGAAACTGGTCAGAGACGCGGACCTGAAACCTGAATGACCCGCTGCGGTCGTTGCGGGGCGATGTTGTTGGGCTTCCCATCGACAGGGGCGGGGAAGGCGATACCGGTGACGAGTGGCCGCGCGGCCATGCTAGAGTCCACTGCACCCGGTCACAAAGGACACTCCGATGGCGGCGCTCCCGGTCTTCGAAGCAGGCGGTTATCGCTACATCAAGGCGGTGTTCCAGTATTCGGGCGGCGTCGCGGCGCAGCCCGGGTATGAAATCGAACGCGCGCGCTTTGCGCAACCGCTGCCGCTGCGCGAGGCGTATGCCGCCGTGGAAACGCACCTGAAGGCGCTGGGCCGTCCGACCACCGCATTCGCTGCGTGCGAGCTGCGCTCGCCCGATCCGTTCACCGACCAGGGTTTTTACGATTTCAACCAGGCCTACGTGAAAACGCTCGAGCGCTGGGGGATTTACAGGGCCGGTGACGATCCGGTGAATCCCGTCGCGCGCACGAACGTGTGCCCGATGTATGGCAAGCCCAGCGAGCCGGTCATGTACGCGTTCTCGTATACCGTGCCGGCGCAGCGCGGCGCGGCCGCGGGCAGCTTCATCACCTCGGGCGGTGGTGAGGCGAGAGAGGGCCCCGGGCCGTACCGCGAGCGCATCGTTCGGCTCGAGGACACCTCGCCCGAGGGTCTGCGCGAGAAGGTCGAGTTCGTCGTGAAGGAGATGGAGCGTCGGCTCGCGCTGCTGGGCTTCTCGTGGCAGGACGCGGTTACCACACAGGCTTATACCGTCCAGAACATCGGCCACCTCGTCGGCGAGCTCATCTCAGCACGGGGTGCGGGCAATGGCGGGCTCGTCTGGTATTACGCGCGGCCGCCGGTGATCGGTCTGGAATACGAAATGGACGTGCGCGGAGCGGCCCGCGAGCTCGTGATCTGAGCTACGCGGATCGTGCGATCGGGATAGATCAGGTCGCGCGGCTCGCGCCGCAGTGGCTGGCGTTGAAGCCGGGCACCGACGCCGCGCTCGCGCTATTCGATCATCAACGTGATTTTCGAAGAGAATCTGATGCCTGGGTTTGCGGGGTAAAGCGGTGGGCCCGATCCGTGCCAGCGATATCGTCAACTATCTGCGGATAGACGAGCGGCTCTCGACCTCGGGACAACCTTCGGTCGAGGAGCTCGAGGCCGTTGCGCAGGAGGGCACCGATGTCGTCATCAACCTCGCGCTCCACGACGATCCGCGCTATTCGCTTCCCGACGAAGCGGGAAGCGTCACGGCGCTCGGCATGACTTACATCCACATTCCGGTCCGGTTCGACGCACCGACCGAGACCGATCTACAGGCCTTCTTTGTGGCGATGCACGCACATCGGGAAAGCAAGCTGCTGGTACATTGCGCCGCAAACAAGCGCGTAACCGCGTTCCTGGGACTTTATCGCGTCATGGCCCAGGGCTGGGACATCGATCGCGCCTTCGCGCCGATGAAAGACGTCTGGGAACCGAATGCGGCGTGGGCCACGTTCATCGAAACGATGCTCGCGAAGTCGCGCCGCAGCGACTGACGCAGTATCGCGCTGTATCTGGCGGCTGCGTTGCATCTGCCCACGCCTAATGGTCTTCGTCCTGAGCGCGTTCAGCGTGCGCGCAGCTTCGGATCGAACGTATCGCGCACAGCGTCGCCGAACAGATTGAACGCGAACACCGAAAGCGTGATGGCCAGCCCCGGAAAGATCGCGATCCAGATTGCGCTTTCGGCGTACTCCTCCGCGCCGCCCTGCAGCATCAGGCCCCAGGCGGGCGTGGGCTCCTGAACGCCGAGGCCGAGGTAGGAGAGGGACGCTTCGAGCAGAATCGCCTGCCCGAGAAACGTGGTCAGCATGATGAGATACGGCGCCATGCAGTTGGGCACCATGTGCCGCAGAATGATGCGCAGGTGTCCGTAGCCCAGGGCGCGTGCCGCATCCACGTAGGGCAGCTCGCGTATCGCCAGCGCACCGGATCGTACAAGATCCGCGCGGTTCGGATGCAAGCACGGCATAGTCGGTTCTGTCGGAGATGCCATCGTCATGTGAGCGCCGAAGGCATAACCTCATCGATACCCGTTGCCGACCTACACGTAGATAAATAAAATCACGCGTCACGCGTCACGCGTCACGCGTCACGCGCG